>NZ_JAZEZK010000008.1:0-207703 GCF_037028485.1 Acinetobacter sp. 102 | reverse complement strand
AGTGATTGGTACGGTGGTGACTGTGAACGGTAATACCTTCACAGTGACTGCAGCGGATCTAGTGAATGGCTATATCACAGCAGCAGTTGCAGTCTTGGCTGATGGCTCATTAGCGATTCATGCAGAAGCAGTCGATGCACAGGGCAATATTGATAGCGCTAATTCATCAATCAATATTGATACTACACCTCCAGATATCAACACTGCTGCGATTGCCATTGATTTAATTACTGGTGACAATGTTCTCGATGCAATTGAAGCATCTGGTCAGGTAACGATTACAGGTACATTGACGATTCCAGCTGATGCGGTAACGACTACAGTTCAAGTAACTGTAAATGGCATAGATTACACTGCAAATGTTGATTTGCTTACCAATACATGGAGTATTGGGGTACCAGGTGGTCAACTTGCGCTAGATGCTGATTTGACTATCCAAGCAACAGCAACCTTTACCGATGCGGTTGGTAATAGTAGCAATCTTCAAGGGACGCAAACTTATACACTTGCTAGCAGCTCTATTATTGCCTATGACAACTTTGATACGGCAGTTCTTGCTCCACAGCCATTGTTAATTTCAGATGATGCTGCGCTCGGTAGTAAAACATATTTAGCACTTGTTTCACTGTTAGGACTTAATTTACAGCTAGGTTCTGATGGCGTTGGTTTTACTGTTGGAGCGAATCAAGAAGGTAATGCAACATTTACCTACAGCGCACTCATCGGTGTGAATGCACTGGCGGATTACTCACTCGTGGTTCAGAAATTAGATCCAGTGAGCGGTCAATGGACTTCGGTATATGGCGGTGGTCAAGCCGATATTATTAAACTCACGCTATTAGGTTCTACTCCTGGTGTCACTATTGATGGTCTTGAGGAAGGACAATATCGTGCGTTTATGGCTTATACCGGTGTGGCAGGTATCGGTTTACTAGGTACTTTAACAGGTACAATGGATATCTATGATACGACGCAAATTGGTGGATTCTATACAGAAACTGCCACTGGTAATGTGATTTCAGATATTAATGATAGTGGTCAGGTCGATGTGGTCACACCAACAACTGTTATTCATACAGTCAATAATCAAGCTGTATTAGCAGATGGTACTGTGATTACTGGTACCTATGGTACTTTGGTCATTAATCTTGATGGTTCATATGTCTATACACCGAACTCAGCTGCGGCAGGGATTGGCCAAGTCGATCACTTTACCTATGTCTTAAGAGATTCAGCAACGGGTGATCTAGCTCAAGCGACATTGAACATCCAATTAAGCTCTGTGAAAGCAGCAGATAACCTTGCTGTCGCAGAAATTAATCCAGAAGCCTTGTTGGTTGCCGATGATGTTGCACTAGGTAGTGCAAGTTATCTAGCCGCAGTTTCTCTGGCTGGATTGAACTTACAATTGTTAGGTAATGCCACAATTGCCTTTAATGTCGATGCAGATCGTGAACGTACAGCAACATTCACCTTCAGTGGTTTACTCACTGCAAATGTCTTAAGTGATTATTCACTGGTTGTTCAAAAATACGATGCAACGACAGGACAATGGGTCTCTATCGGAGGCACTAATCCACAGGCGACATTGGTTGATCTATCCCTCATTGGCGGGGTGGCAACTGCTGTGATTGAAGGTCTGGAAGCAGGTCAATATCGTGCCTTTGTCGGTTATGAAGGCTTGTTGGGTGTTGGCTTAGGTGGAACATTAACAGGTACAATGGATGTTTATAATCCATATGTGATCGCTGGATATTCAGTTGATCCTATCTCTGGTAACGTCATTAAAGATGTTGGTCTAAATGGTGCTGTTGATGCAGCAAGTCACAATGCCATTATCTCAATGGTGAATAGTGATCTAGTAAGTGCAACAGGTACAACGACCGTTGTAGGTACTTATGGTACTTTGGTCATTGATCAACATGGTAACTATACCTACACACCAAATGCCAATGGATTAAATCTTGGTAAAGTTGATGAATTTACCTATACCTTAAAAGATCCAGCGACAGGTAATACTTCACAAGCTGTTCTATATGTTCACTTGGATAGTAGTGGTGTCGATATGACTTGGAATCCAGCAGATCCATCTCAACCTGCTGTGATTACTGGTCCAGTACCTGTAGATGCAATGGATAACGTTGCGTCAGCTGAGATTGATCTGGTTTATCCAACGACTACTCAGTTCTTTGATAATGCAATCAGCTACAACTGGTTACTCGGTGTCGGTGGTATTGTGATCGGAACCAAAGAGGGTACAGCAACCTTCACAGTTGCCCCTGGACATGTCACTGAAGCAATCTTTGCTGTGAACTTCGGTTCAGTTGCGACGGTTGTCGATGGTTTACATGTGGTGTTAACCCGAGTTAATCCAGACGGTACGCGCACTGTAGTTGCGGATAGCTCGAATGCTGGTTTACTTGATTTACTCGGTATCTTTGGTTCTGAAGTGAAATTCAAAGTGGATAATCTGGGTGCGGGTACTTATGAGTTGTTTATGGAGAGTAATACACTTCTTACAGCGCTTGGTAACGTCACTGCTGATATCACCTTGAATCATGGAGACATTACTCAAGTACCGACGTTGGTGGTAGATCCAATCACAGGTAATGTGCTTGCAGATAATAATTCAGGTGTGTATGGCCCTGGCTATACCCCAGACTATATTACGACCACAACGGTTGTGACTTCGGTGACAGCTGAAAATGGTAATACAGCGGGTGTAAGCACAGGCTTAGCGACGGTTATTGTCGGTGCATACGGTACCTTAACCATTAACTCAGATGGTAGCTATAGTTATCAAGCGACCGCGAATACTCTGAATATTGGTAAAGTAGATAGCTTTACTTATACCGTGGTGGACCCAGTCACAGGTAGAACAGATACAGCAAACTTACATATCCAAATTGGTTCGCCAGATGTGGATATTAATTGGAATATTGCTAACCCTGGCGCAGATGCTGTTATCCCTGCACCAGTAGCAAATGCAGACACCAATGATGCAACGATTAGTATGAAGCCAGTCACTGATGCGGCTGTCGATGTAGCAAGTGGTAACGTGACCATCGGTAATTTAGCTGGTTTCCCTCCACTTCCTGTATTGAGTAGTACGGTTACATCGAACCAATTTGTTATTGCTGCCAATACCGTGAATGATGTACATGTACAATTGAACTATACAGCATCATTGAGTATATCTGTCCTTCCAACAGCTGGATATACGATTCAACAACTGGTCGGTGCGACATGGGTAAATACAGTTTATTCGGGTTCAGCGACAGCTTTGGCTGGTATTTTAGGTGCTCCAGCATATTCGGCTGATGTACCTCATTTATCTGAGGGGACTTATAGAGTTGTTTTCAGTCTATCTAGTCTTCTTCCTATTGGTGCAGTAACACTTGATTCTGTAGTGACAACCAAAGCAACACACTTGAATACTTATACACCAGACAGCTTAACAGATTGGATTCACGGAAATATCTTGTTAGGCGATACAACTGGTGGAGTGGCAGATACCAAAGATGCTTCTCAGTTGTTGGTTGAAGTCTCACCGGGCAATTACCAAATTGCAGCAGGTCAAGCGATTAATACGGGTGAAGGTACATTGTATCTTTACAATGATGGTTCGTATTACTACAAAGCACTTGATAGTGCAGCGAATGCAACCTTTGACTCAATTAACTACAAACTGGTCTCTGTGACTGGTGCTGAGTCTACCAGCACATTAACCATTAACTTAAGTCAAGAGTTGAATAGCCTTGCAGTCAGTACTTCTGCAAATGATACCTTCACGCTCGGTAATGGCTCGGATACCTTGATTTATAACACTTTGACAGCTGCAAGCGTTAACAGTGCAACTGGTGGTAATGGTTTCGATACATGGACTGACTTCCATGTGGGTAATGTGGCGACCGATAGTCAAGCTGATAAGATTGATCTAAGTAATTTATTACTTGGTGATCCAACCAGCTTAACCATAGGTCTATATGTTTCGGTTAACTATGATGCGGCAACTCAAAATGCCACGATTAGTGTAGATCGTGATGGTTTAGGTCTCACTTATTCAAGTACACAGTTGTTGACACTTCATGTGGATGAACCAACTGCTTCATTAACGTTGAATGATTTGTTGAATAATGGACAAATCATTTACTAATCCAGATCCTTTCCTTTAAAAAAGAGAACCTTCGGGTTCTCTTTTTCATTTTGTGAAGGACGCAAAAATATGTGATATGGTGTGTAAAACACTTAAAAATTCTAAAAATTGAAGATATGAGTATTACAACGATTTCAGCACTTGAACAATTGACGCATTTGTTGAGTGAGCAATTTTTTAAGCAGGTACAGCCGCATATTGATGTGTCTAAAGCGGTGATTTTCTGTTCCTATGGAGAACACACACAACGTTGCCAAGTCTGGAATTCAGCCTGCTCAGATTTTGCTGATATTCAACAACAACTATTTGATTTTCTTGAGCAGCAACTTGCTGTCGTTGAACGACCTCCTGCCTTTCTGAAATTTGATGTTGCTTTTAATATCCAACAAGAAAGTTGGCAAAACCTTGAACAGACTTTAAAAAACCAATTTCATAATAATCATTACCGTAAAGGAATCAGTTTTGATGCAGATTTTAACTGTTGCTTCTTGGAGCAAGAGTTATACGGTAAAGCCATTATTCGTGCGCTGAGCTATAACAGCCCTAATTTTCTTGATGAGAAAAACTTAAATAGTAGCCTTTTAAGAAAATATCAGAATCAGCAACACAACATCAAAATTAAAGAACTTCAACAGCTGTGGACTTTTGATACTTATGCTGTGATTTATGAAGCAGGGCAGTTGATTCCTTTACACAGTCAGTTCACTGAAAATGGCGTGCGTTATCTACTGGAACCTAAAAAACAGCATTTTAAAAAAATGATTGCAGGGAATGCGCAATTTCTCTATCAGCAAATCCAAAGTGATGGTCGATTCGCGTATGGCTTTTTTCCTGCCTATGATCGTGAAATCCGCAGCTATAACACGGTTCGGCATTGTACTTCGGTCTATGCATTGCTTGAAACTTTAGCAATTCAATCACATCAGTCCTTTATCGAAAAAATTCAGTTGGCGATTGATTATGCTTTGCAGCATTTTTACATCGAGAAACAGACGAACTTGGCCTATATGCTGGATGGCAATGAAGCCACTGGTCTAGATGAAATCAAGTTAGGTGCCAATGCCGCCGCAATTTTAATGCTCACAAAGTATGAGGAAATCACAGGGGATCAGTGCTATTTGGAGCACGCACAGGCCTTAGCCAATGGAGTTTTATCGCTGGTCAATGATGCAGGTGAAACCACACATGTACTGCATTACCCAAGCTATGAGATTAAAGAGAAATTCCGCATCATTTATTATGATGGCGAAGCAGCCTTGGCCTTATTACGTCTTTATCAACTTCATGCAGAGCAAAAATTACTGCAAACCGTTAAATGCATGTTTGAACGATTCATAGAAAAAAAATATGATCGTTATCACGATCACTGGCTGAGTTACTGCAGCAATGAACTGACCAAAATTTGCCCCGAAGAAAAATATTTCCAGTTTGGTCTGAATAATTATTTAAGGCATCTGGTGTTTATCCGTAACCGTAAAACGGCCTATGCCACCTTGTTGGAAATGATGATGGCAGCCTACCAAATGGTTCTTCGGATTCGAGCACTAGGTTTAGAGCATGTGTTTGAAAAGGCACAGTTCGACGATTTAAAAAAGCTGATTGAGTTTCGGGCTGAGTTTCAACGCACAGGATTTTTTTATCCAGAAGTGGCCATGTATATGGCACGGCCAGATAAAGTATTGAATGCTTTCTATGTACGGCATGATCGTTTCCGTGTACGGATTGATGACCAAGAACATAATCTTTCAGGTTATGTTGCTTATGTTCAGCATTTTGAAACGGAAGTTTGAGGGTGAAATTGATGAGTACACCTCAAGAAATCAAAATCATCAGCCAGATAGGCAATGAAAACTTCCAACATGCCATTTGGCAGACAGAAATTTCAGGGGATTGTTCAGCTTGGATTTTATTATATTTGGCTTTAGAGGCGGTGGTTGAAGGTCGGTTATTACTTGAAGATGGGATAATTATTGATGCGAATTTCCAAGCGAAGCAAAGTGATCAGCCTGATTTGATCTGGAATTCAAGCAATTCCGTTTTACAGTTATTGCAGTATCTCAGTTTTAGCCCAAACAATGCTGCACAACAGCTGCTGGGTTGCCACCTGTTTGGAAATTGGCAACAGGCAGAAATTGAAATCGCCAGTAAGGCAGAGCAGTTTGGATTGAACATTCAGTATCAATCTGTTGCGACCAAAAATACCCTGCAAAAACTCTATGGTTTGGCTGAATCCATCTTTAATCTGCCGATCGAATTGCTGAAGCAGATTTTTGTAAAAGTACTCAAGATCAATGGGCAGGAGATTGCTCCGATCCATTCATTATCTAGCTGTACACAACTGGATGCAGTGATTTATTTGACAGATCAACGTCGAGATAACTTTTTTTCTTATCGTCATGAAAATCAGAGCTTAGGTATTTTTCTACTATTAGATCAGCTACATCGAATTGATCATTTAGCCCCGTATTATCATTATTTTCAACAAGGGCTATTGCCAACTAAACAGCTGCAAGCCAAAACTGAATGGATCAATATTCTTGGCGATACTTATTTGGGTGAGTTCTATACCGAAAAAAGAAAAAACAAAGGCATAGAGGATGCTTTGCAACGTTATGGTTATCGCCATTCTTTTGAAGCAATTAAATATTTTTTTGGCGCCGATGATATTAATATTGCTAATTTAGAAGCGGTTTTTAATCTTGAAGAAAATTCAATTTTAGCAGGAAGAAAAGACTATATTTTAGGGGCAAAAGCTCAGGAAACCTTAGCTGAATTTAAACGTATTCATATCAATACCTTATGTTTGGCCAATAATCATTTAAAAGATTATGGTGAAGCCAGCCTAAAACATACTTTAAGTCAGTTAGAGCGTGCCAATATTGATTTTATTGGGGCAGGTGAGAATCAACAACAGGCACATCAATGTCTAGAAATTAAAAATGATCAGGGGCAATGCTTGGCTATTTTTAATGGCTATTGGCATAGAAGAGCTGCCTATCAGGAGTATGATTTTTATGCACTCGGTAACAGTGCTGGGGTAGCCTGTCTCAATGCGATTTTATTCGAACAGCTGATGCAATACCGTTTGGCACATCCAACCCATAAAATTATGGTGATTTGTCATTGGGGTGTGGATTTTAAATCGATTCATCCTGAGCAAGAAAAACTGGCCAAGGTCCTGACTCAGATTGGGGTTGATGTGGTGATTGGCCATGGTGCTCATACCCTGCAACCAATTCAATCCATTCATCAAAAGCCAGTCATCTTTGGCATTGGCAATGGGGTATTTAATAGCAATGGTCATTTTGAAAAATATCAGGCCTTACCCTACGGGGCTGTGGTACGCATCAATTTAAAAGAATCCCGATTAAAACTGTATCCGATTTATACCCATAATCAGAAAACCTTTTGGCAACCGCATAGTGTTGATGAACTACAATTTGAACAAGCAAAAACCTTATTGACCCATCAATTAGACCCCAAAAATTACAGTGTGGGGCTGGATGATTTAGGCCATTATCTGCAGTTCAACTTTTAAGGATATTGGTTGTAATTGTTGAGCATGATATTCAGCTGTTCTTTGTTAAATCCCAGATTACGTAAACCACCACTGCCTAAGCGACAATCATAACTGCTCATAATGTTGGTCGGTGTGGTCTTGGTCGCTTTAGGTGAACAAACATGGCTGAGACCGAAGGCGTGTCCCATTTCATGGATACTGGCAGCTTGAGTTTGGTAATTCAGCCGTTGCCAATCAATCAAAATAAATGGTTGTCCCTGATTGCGGAATCCCCAACTGGTGATATCTGCATCTTTTAATTTTTCGCCATAAGAATCATAAATAATAAACAGCACTTCCTTGCTCTTTCGGCGAGGGAAGCAAGTTCTGACCGCACTTGGCAGATTGTCTGGAACAATTGCTTTCGCTTGGCTTAATTGGTTGGCGAGATCACATTTGCGTTTACTAAAATCTTGATAGGAATAATAACGATGAATTTTAAACTTAAAGATTTTTTGATTATTTTCATCGACAAAGTATTGGTTCAAGATTGCCAGTTCTTTATACATTTGTGCTTTACGATCTAGGTGATGCGCGCCGAGATAATTTCGCTAAAATTTCGAGATAAATGGCGCTCATCATAGTTTCATACAATGAAAATAAATTTCAAAAACTCTACTTTAACTCAGACCAGATTAGAAGACCGTCAACACCAATAACTTTATATTCAGCTCCAGCTGGAATCTCTCCATGCAGTGTAGTAACGATGTAACCACCGGGTCCCACATCACAATTCGCTTGTGCGATTGCTTCATCATTAACTACAAGTTTAGCTGGGCCACTACGATCATTAATCTTCACAGCAATATTGACTGCAATTGCTCGGTTTCTAAGGTTCTTATATGGAGTGTTTGGAACTCTATCAGATACAACACTCATCGATACCCAAGACTGATTGTATCCAAGCGGAAGCGGTATTGCCTCTAAAACAAGTAACCGTTCATGTAGTGCTGTGTCCGCATTGCCACGTGCCGTTGCTTCATTATTAATTCCATTTTGCAATGCCATGTCTGCATTGGATCTGATATTAGCTTCGCTGTTAATGTTTGTCTGAAGTACGTTGTCAGCTGCTATACGTTGAGCTTTCTCTGTATCAAGTTTTTGCTGTACAGCATCAGCTAAATCTAGAATGTCTTGGTTAGTTGCTAATAATTGAAATAACTGATCACGCTGCCCTGAGTTCAAGGTGTGTCCATTCTTCTCAATGATTGCACATAGCTCTTCCTGAATGTGATTGAGCCAATCTGGTGTCAAGTATGTAGCATCTTGCCCAGAGATATCATTATTGTCATGAAAGCCAGTTTTTCCAGCTCCATTGACATTCGGACGTGCATTTACACTATCAATTCGTTTCATTAGATCACCTCGATGTCATAGCGAATGTACGCTGGTAAATAGTTTTCGATAATGCAGTTAATGTCAGCATTAACAGGTGCTTTTAGCTTGAGTTTGACTTTATAGCGAAGCACGTCGGTATTGACTGGAGAAGTGCAAGGTGCAGTACATTGCATCGGTTTATAGTTCACCAGTTCAAGTAAAGTGATGCCGAATTGCGCCAAAAGCTCTTTGACATACAAACGATTTAAGACGTTTTTCTTGTCGATTACCCACTTCAGAGTCTGCATCCGTTCTTGCACGGTCTTAGCAGCATTTACAGTACATTTAAGAGGTAAACCATAGTCACGCTCATATTCAGGCAGCAACTCAACAGGAATATCAGTAATGACATTGAGTAAACGTTTTGCGTCTAGATCGGCCTGAGCAAATGCCAGTGCATGTGCATATATGTCCTTTGCTAATGTTGTTTTAGCTGAAGTGTCATAAACGCCAGCTGGCAACAGTTGGCGTAAAACCAAGGCATATAAGTTTGCAGACTCTTGTAAATTCATCATGTGCCTCGCGTAACATTTAAAGAGCCGAGTCTTAGCCAACCTGTATGAAATACATCAAGTGTCGGTGCGACGTTATGATTCGGTGTCAATACAAGGTCAGTCACACCCACCAAACTTAAAATACGGGCAAATAATTGACTATATGAATACTCAGCCACAGGCTTTAATTCAGCCATGTAGTTTTTAATTGTTGTCTTAACTAAATCAAGATCAACAGTACCTGTCACCACCGCAGATATATCAATGAACTCCTTGTCAGGCATGTAAGCCACTGAATCAAAGTAGTGATCTGAAATACTGTCCAAAAGTGCTTGCACCTCGGCAACCTGAGTTGTGGTCGGTAGCATTGGTGGATTGCCTTTAACTGTAAATGCAATATCTACTGAGCCAAGGCCACGACGCTTTTTATAGATATAAATGTCTTTGACGTATGAAAAGTTTTTAACAGCTTCTTCCAAGTCGGCAGAACGATCACGAAAATAACCCAAGCGTTTACGCTCAAGCATTCGAGTGCGCCAATCTTCGAGTTCTTCACCATCCACACCACCATTAATAGAGACTTCCGTTGCTACGCCACTTAGACCAGCTTGCGGACTCACCCACAATAAAGAGCCTGTGAAGTTCCAGCTTGCACCGATCTGCTCAGCCACAACCTCGATGGTTTTTGGTGTATTTGCAGTTAGCTCTGTTGTTACTACAACAAGCCAGAAGTGACCTTTACCATCAGTCAATTTGCTACCAGCTGGAATGGTTAAAGTGATATTAGATGAAGCAGTTACTTGACCTGAAGCCAGCGAACCACCCAAACGTGGTACGCCTAGTACCTCAGCATGGATATAAAGATAAGGCTCATCTGCTGTTTCAACAAAAAGCTGCTTTTGTATATAGCTTTGATGATGATACAAGCCTTCAACCACAGCGGCTTCGCCATCAGCACGGATCGCAGCATCAGAGTCATCTGGTGCTGTGATACCTGTTGAATTTCTAATTTCTTGGATGATCAGATTACGAATCTGATCGAAGTCTTTAATCGGATAAGCCATATCAACCGCCTACTGGAACAAAATAAGGAATCGTCTGCTTTTCACCAGTTAATCGCGTAATTTCAATATTTAATTCGATACGGCTTTTAACTTTTTGAGTTGCAGAAACCACAAGCGATTGCAGGCGCTCAGGGACTAAGTCTGCTAAGGCTTCTTCAGCGTACTGTCGAACTGTTTGCAGCATACGAGGCACATCTTTAGAGCGACGCAATGTATAAAAGCGGCTACCTTGATCTGGATTTGCCCAATATCGACGTCGGCGCATATTCAAACGAAAATAAACGGATTGAACGACATCATCACCAAAAGCATCATTGAGACTACTAAGCACATAGTCTTTTGTTTCTAAATTAATATTGCCCATGTTCATCACTCCATTGGTTCAGATGGCGGTGGACTGTTGCCATGTGTATGTGGGTTATATGCGTCACGCATTGCTTGCATTGAGCTGGTTTTGTCTGTGATCTCAGCTTTAGATTTAATGTCTTTTTCAACGGTTAAACCGCCTTCAACAATTTCAACGTCACCAACCATTTTTATGCCGTTTTTATGCAACAAGACTTGATGACCAAATTGGTCATAAATACAGGTTTCTCCTTCAGCCACGTTGACAACCACTGCACCTCCAGTGGTTGCAATCACTACGGATTTCGCGGTTTTTCCCTGAAGCGGAATAACAACAACTTTTGCATCTGTAGGGATGTAAGAGCTGAAGCCGACCTGTTGAATGAGTTCAACTTCATTGAGTGTTTCATCAGTTAATCCTTTGACTTGCAGTAACTTAGAGCTGCCGCGAGCAATAATTCCCAAGATTGGGAAGCGCAATTGACCAATGGCTTTTCTAATTGAGGCAGCTGTAATCATTGCTGTTCTCCCAGAGTTGATGCCTTGGCTTTCTTGCTGCGTTTTTTCTTGGGTTGTTGTTCTTTATAGATCAGCGGCTGCGCCCAATCGCCTTGGCGCTTGAGGTTTAAGCGCGTGGTTTTCCCTTCAGCACGCGAAAGCTTTAATGTACGGCCATGAACCGCCCACTTTGCAGTGGCACGACTTAATGCATTTGTCTCGAGATTCACATACCAGCCAGCACGCCAAACTTTGCCGTCAATAACCCAATCATTCACTGTGGCTGTAAGGCTATAGGCTTCCAGATCGTTGTCTTTTTTAATTTTTAACAGCGCAGCTTCAGCTTCAGCTTGTGTTTCTACATCGCCTAAAGTAATGATTTTGAGTCGATTAAATTTGTACTGAGTTTGCGCTGTGGTTTGTGCTAGTAGGCTTTGCGCCTCGGAGTCTTGGCTCAATATCTTTAGATCAGTAAAAACATTAGACACATCATTGTCATACTGAAGACTAAGCACGTTATTTTCGTTATTAAGTGGCTTAATCAAGCGTAATGACTCTTGCACCTGATAGGGGTTTGCAAACGGATCACCAATGCTGAGCATACCATCTGGCTCAAACCAAACATGCTGGCCAGTGACCTGAGCTGCTTTAATAATCGCATCCCAAAGCGCCTCGCTTGGCTCAACAGATACTTTATTCTTCAGCCAGCTATTATTTTGAATACGCACATCATGAATGACTGTTCCAAAATCACCAGCCAACACATAACGCTTCAGTAATTCCTCTAAAGTAACTTGACGACCATTAAAGATTGGAACCGAGCAATCGATTAACTGACCAGCCAAGTCACGGCCAGAAATTTCCAAACCATAACCATCACGATTGACAGCTTCAGAAATACGGTCAGCAATACCTGTTAAAACAATCTCATCACCATAGAAAAGCTGGACTCTCGCAGCACCTTGTACGCTGTCAGGTAATGCCTGACCACCTTGGCGAAATAAAGTTAAATTCCAGCTATCGGCTGGAGTATCAATCTGACTGTCACAACTGACATTGTCCCAAGTATTGATTTCAATATCACCAATCACTAGCCGAATCGCTTTGCCCGAATTATCTTGCATAGATTGTCAACTCCATGCCGATCTGAAGTACTGCTGGATTAATCAAATCAGGATTTAAACGACGGATCTCTTCAGCACGATCAATGTCGCCATAGAGCGCATGAGCCAAATAATGCAAGGTGCAAGGCACTAAAATTGTGGTCTTTGTAATCGGTGGACGTACTTCTATCAGTTCTTGAATCTGCAAGTGAATCTGGTCAGCAACATCCTTAAAAACCTCAATTTGATGCACGGCTTCAAAGCCAAGCCCCAAACCTGTATTTGTTGATTCAGCAGCTTGTTTTCGCTCTAAATTGATCGCTTGTTGTATCTTGATGCGGTTTTGCTGACGAATAATTGCAAGGTCAACTGGTGTAAAGCTGACTTGCTTATTTTCTGACATTTCCTTGCGTACTGAAGCCACAACTTGCTGTGTGATTGCAACCGTGCTTGCAATTTGAGTTGCTCGCCATGTTTGCTTCAGCTCAGGCAAATCATCATCATTTTGAAAAAGCATTTCAAAACGCTGTACACGCTTAAACAGATCTCGCCATTTAGAAATGGCGGAAATTCTGGTATCAAAGGTTGCCAAGCGTGTAACGTCATCAACCAGACCAACAATTGCATCGACAGGCGATAATGCTGATTCAATAGCGCTCTTGACCATGCCAAGGTATTGACGTGCTGCATCTACACCATTGCTAATATTGTTGACGACATTAAAAAACTTGTTTGGATTAGTTTTTTCTAGCTTTTCAAGTGCGGCTTCCAAAGCAGACGCTGGAGTATCTGAAATTGCATTGGTATCAATGGTGGTAGGTGTAGCAACTGGAATAAATAAAGGGCGTTCTTTGTCTTCAGCTTGAATAAAATCAATCGAGATTTTGCAGCTATCAACGTCTTCAGCGCCATGCACAATATTGTAATTTTCAGCATTGACTTGCATCACCCCATGAATCGGATGAATCAGTTCACCCGATCCAGTGGCAACCAAAGCAGCCCAAAGCGCATCCATCTCATTTTTATAGTTTTCACCAGCAAAAACCGCCTCAATATTGATTTTGAGAGGATTGTTGCCCATGTCTTCAACAAAGGCTTTATTTGAATATGGTGCTTGCTTGATCGCTAGAGATTTAGAGCCAGCTTCATTGGTAGTGGTACATTCAAAATGTACACCCCGAAAACTCGCATCCTGTAAATCATCTTTCCAGCCCATAACAATAAACCTCACTTTTGTGAGGTTTATTGTGCAAAAACATGCTGCGCTATATTAGGCGGAAAGGCTTCCATTTATTTTTGACCGTATGTGAGCAAATCTACACCATGTCGTTTTTGTTCAGTCTGAGTATGTTGTGTGATTTGTTCCATTAATCCACCGCTACCCATATTGAACACAGGCTTGTTTTGCTGAGTTACCGAAATCAAAGAATTAAGCTTCCCAATCATATCTCTACTAATCTGATTTTGCTCATCCATTTTTTTATTCTGCTCTTCTAAAGCCGCTTGCTGTTCTTTGCTTTTTTCCATTGCCATTTCGAAAAAGTCTGGGCGGTCTTCAGATGCACCAAAGAAACTTGCAATTTTTCCATAAAAGAAGTCATCCATAGGTTTAAAAGCTTCAAAGCCTAAATAACCAGCGGCAGCGACTCCAGCAGTTTTTAATGCGTTGGATGCAACAGAACCACCATTAGGCGCAGGCGGTAATGGTGGAATATTACGTCCGTTCCGCATTGCTAAAGCAGCAATACCACCAGCTGCACCAACAGCGGTTAACCCCACCACAGCAGCAGAAGCAGCAGCAGCGACATCTATATTTGATGCTGCATAATCAGCCAGTCCTTGTTTTAAATCACCCAACCAGCCAGAGATACCATTATAGTTTTCAACACGGGCATTAAATCTTGCCGTATCAAAAGAGCTGTCTTTCCCGTATTCCTGAGCTGCTTGGCGCTCATGCGACATTTGAACTGCACCGACAGAATCATTGACGCCATTCTCCACATACTCTTTGAATCCGCCTTTTTCCATATTCATGGTGATACCCATGAACGCCATCAAAGCTTGTTTATTATGGAAAATCTTACCGATCTCAGACTGGGCAGCAATCTGAGTTGCTGCCTGTACATTTTCTAAATAGAGCGCATTATCACCAGTCGACATTGCTTTTTGCGCTTTGTCTCGGTACTCCCGATATAAAGTGCTTTTCTCCATTTGTCGATTCATCAAAAGTGCAGCCGCTTCAACTTCGCCCACACCTTTTTCACGCATATTGGCCGCATAGGTTGTCCAGTCAAAACCTTTGCGCTTCTTACTCACACCATAAGCCGCAATCGGATCACCTTCATCGACTTTGATGTGTTTAGCAAAAGATAGCCCCAAGTGATATTGACTGAATGAACCAAGCAAATCAGATAAATTGACTGCTGCACCTTCAGCTGTACCAGCGGTCTTTTTGCTGAGCTGCATCATGACAAGTAAGTCTTTATAACCATTCTCACCAATATAACCAGCGTTCTTGCCTTGAGTGAGAAGGTCTGGCATATATCGCGCCATGTCTCTTAATTCAAACGAACCGAGCTGTCCAGCTTTCATTGCCTGATCATTGGCTCTATCTAAATTAGTGAGTCCAAAGTTACGCTGAGCAACTGCCATTAAGGCAATATCATTTGAATCAGCACCACTTGCAAATGCAGTGCGGCTGACTTGCAGCATGACATCTTTTAATTCTTTAAAGTCATAGACGTTGGATGCAGTAAGTGTATTTAACGCTTGTACCATTTGCTGCGGAGTAGCGCCACCAACGACAGTGGAATTACGAACAAAACCCTCCATTTCTGCGACTTTGCTATTGAACTCACTAATCGGCATTTTTTCACCAGCGAGCACAGTATCTGTCGCCAATGAAATCTGCTTCATGTATTCGCGTGGGTCTTTTAGATAATTAGAACCAATCATTCCAGCTGCATAAGTACCGCCAGCAACAGCCGCAGCTGTCCCAAAGGCATTACCGCCAACACCTCTGGTTGCGTCCCGTTGAGCATTACCAGCTTGCTTTAACTGTTGACGCAGACGTTCAGCTTCACGTACTTGTTGACGTAATGAATTGATTTGTACTTGATAAGAGCGTTCTTGCTGTCTTAGCTGCTGGCTGATTAAGCTTGATGAGCGTTGTTGTTGCTGTAGCAACTGTGCAAGCAAACGATTGGTTTGCAACATGGTTTGACCAGTGCGCAACTGTTGTTGCCCATAGCGTCCGCCTTGCTGGACAGAAGCATTGATGCTGTTTTGGGTGCGTAAAATTTGATTAAGATTATTCTTTTGCTGCTGTTGACCTTGATTGATATTCAAGTTCAGACGTTGCATCTGTTGCTGAGCTTGTTGACCAACAATCTGCAACCGCAGTTGAACTGTACTTGTTGTCATTGGCACACTCGCTTAGTTGAAACATATGTTTTTGAGGTGGGTGGTGATGCTGCATGAGTTTGCTGTGGCCGCTCATGTTCGAGTCTAGCTTTTACTTTCTGCAAAGCATTCATTTTCTCTGACAAAAATGCCAATGCGTATTGCATTGGCATTTGTTCCGCAGTCTCTAAATCAATGCCTGCATTATGTAATATTGCAATCAGCTGGATTGGTTCTCTAAACTCTCGGCATTGAGCTTTGCTTGTAAATCGTAGTCTAGCTCTTCCAGTTTTTTAAAATTCGCTGAAGACATATCACGCAACATTTCATAAGTCACAGCATGATGATTACCTTTGTCATCCACTAATTGAGCTTTAGCGACAAACTCAGAAATTGCGATAAATTCACCTTCTTTGGTTTGCTTACGTGCCTCAAAAAGCTCACCAGTAGTTAAGTCAGACAGTTCAACGCTTTTACATTTCACCGCCTTATTTGCGACTAAAACAGTCATCGCCACAGGGAGCAAACCAATAACACTTAATCTCATTTTTTCACCTGATTAAAAAGTTTCGTTTAAATAGTCCATTGCGAATATCGTGAGATCACGCAGGGTTTCACCATCAACTGCATAGGCTTCAGAAACCTGTGTAACATTACAATCGATGTATGTTTCTCGGAATCCACCTGTTGGCGACTCAATTGAAATCCGTGCATCTTTTACATCAAGCCAGCTAATAGTATCTTTACCATCAGGGATCACTACTGAACATATGATGTCATAAAGCTGAATACCTTTAGATTTGTATTTCGCTTTAAGTTTTCGGTTCATTGTTACGATTCGTTTTGCCCCATTTATTTTTGTGGGGTTAAAACGCGCACAGTCATATTCCAGACCATCCACGCTCATCACAATCGTGCTTACTGCTTCTTCAGCCATTTCATAGACCTCAATAAATCATGAGGCTATTGTGCAAAGAACTTTTTTTATTTATTAGGCGGAAGGACTTCCATAAATATTAAAGGCCGCAATTAGCGACCTTTAATTTAGTGATTAAGTGTTAGTACACATCTAGCGTTCCAGCAATAACATGCATACCACGCACCCAATTGGCAGGGATTTTTGCATTTGCACGGTAGCGATCATTGGCATCTTCAATGACAAGCAATTGAGAAGCGCTTTCACGAACGTTCTGCAAAATCTCAGCATCATCAAGCTGCACCAAACGCTTCAAAATAATTGAACGCACATTTCGACGCTGTGGTGCAGTGTTTTTACGACGACGTTCTTTTGCTAGATCAGCACGTACAACTTTTCGGGTGTAATCAATGACCAGTGCACCGTTGATGTCCAGCATTAAGTCATCATCTGCACCTGAGTCTGGATTGACTCGATATGCTGATACAGCGCGAACGATTTCAGGAAAACCATCAGCACCCGTGTCAATCATGCAAACACCACGATTTAATGCCAGTTCAATACGTTCAAATTTAAGTTTGTATTGATCTGTCACTGGCGTGATGCCACCAAGATTGACACCGTTAAACGGCAAGGCTGGATCATTAGAATCCGCCAAAGCCGCAGCCATTGCGCCAGCTAGCTCTGCTTCTTGACCAATTGCACCGTGATAGCAAACACATAAAACGCGATAAGAGCTTTTTATAGGTGCTTGCTCTGCAAATGCTTCAGCAGCTTCAATGTCAGAAAATGGCACAATCAAAATTGCTGGTTTTTGATTGATAGCATCACTCACCGAGTTTAAGTGCGTGATCCAAGCCAATGTATCAGCACCAGCGGCTGGTGGCGCTGACACTGCGATGATTGTATGTCCCAAAGAGGCGATTGTTTCAAGTGCTGATTGAAGAGTCATATATACCTCAGATTACATTGTTAAGTTGTGCTTTGCTCATTTGATATTGAGTTTCAATTTCAGTGCTTGATAAAACTCTATTCCAATTCGCAACTTGACTGACAACAACTGGTAAGCCTGCAATTGTTGAGCTTAAATGCCCATGACCAATATAGTGAAATAATGGAACTAAACCTGAAGCTACGGGAATTTGAGCTGTTTGTCCCAACTCCGCATTTGTTTTCTTGACCACAGTACCGAGAGTTTTATTATGTAATGTCCACTCAAGACCATTGTAGGTTAAAACCATAAAATACAATCGCGTCACATTACTAACTACAGTACCAATATTTGAACTTGATCCAGTTTTAAATCTTGCTCCCAGTGTTTTATCTGAACTATTAAATTGCATCATTGGTGCATTGTTAGCTGTTACACCGTTGCCTATATCGAGGTAGGTTGCAATGTAAGGTGCTGTAGCTGCTTCAGGTATTGTTGAGCCATCCCAACCACCAATAAACATAATCGAAAACTGAACTGTTCCATCAATGGGTATAGGCTTAAATGGAACACTTGAAACTAAACAACCGCTGGTAATTTTGATTGCATTATCCAATTGAGTGATGACAGTTGGATCAATAACTCGTGTGCCTCCACCAACAGCACTGGTCGTTCTGTATGGAACTAAATTTGCAGTTTTACCAGTTAAATCTTTAAGACTACCGCCCGCCAGATCAAAAGCATAACTTAGTGACTCTTTAGCAATATAAGGAAAAAGAGTCGGTAAACCCTGACCATTAAAGTCTGCATTAGGCAGCCTATAAACTGTGCACTTCATTTAAATGATCTCCTTAAATGATACTTTTGCCACTTGCACTTCTCCTTCATTTGCAGAAAGTCGTGCTGTAAGTTGAGTTTCGTATGGTTGAACTTCGATATAAAATTTGATTGGTCGCCATAACAATCCTGCAAAATCAAATTGTTCTGCACCACCAGCAGTTGGGTAATTCAATTCAGTCCATGATTCAATTTTCAATGTGCTGATATCGAAAGAATCTTTGGTGATTGTTTGAACTGAAACTTGATTACGATCAACAATTTGATTCGCATCAAGTCCAGAATATGCAGCGTTAGTCATATCAAAATAGGCTTTAGGAAAATTTCTCCCCCAAACTGTGATGAGAAATGTACGAGGACTTTCTGAAGATGGAAAATTGATAGACTGCTGAATAGAATTGCCATTTATTAGTGTAATCACACCATCTACAGCAATATTTTGGTCTGATTTTCGTGGTAACTTGCTGCTATCAATTGGTACAAATGTTGCGACACTACCAGTCTTGATCCATGCATCTAATTGCGCTTGAGTTCCACATAGCGGTTGAGCTAAAAGTTCAGCACTTAGACTTTCTTTGCTTTTAAGCTTACGTGGTTGTGCAACTTCATATTTGCTTGCTGAATATTCAACTTGAACATCATTAAGACTAAAATTACCTTTCAGCATTAAATAAACTTTATTGCCGACCATGCTATAAATCACTTGATCTTGATTTATCTGAATATCACCATTTTCAATAGTAACTGGACGCCAAGCACCTCGATTTTTATTCCAACTGCTTTGATATGCTGCATCATTCGGATTGGATGGTCTTACTACAACTGTAGAGGTTTCAAGATTATTGCGAACATAAGCTTGAATGTTTCCAATTGAAGTAAGTTTGATTTTGATTTGATTTAAATGCTGTGGTAACGCATCCAAACCAATTTCAACTAAACAATAATCACTAAATAGAACGCTTTCACCATTTTTCAGTGCTGTATATTCGTCAGCACGAAGCGTCCAAGTTAAATCGGCAGCTTGCAATGTATCAAGTTCATCGTATTTGTACTCATTTTTAAGTGAGTAATGACCAACAGAAATCTCTTTCCATTTTTTTGACTTATCTAAACGATTTTTGAATAGTAGATCGCTATCAGCGACCACATTAAATCCTACACGTTTACGATAAATTTTTAATGTTCTGAATGCAGTCTGTTGATCCAGATACTCAAGCATAGGCAGCCAAAAAAGACCACAATTGCGTGTACCAGTATGGCTTTGATGAAAAAGCTCAGCTGTACCGAATTTATAGAAACCGACCTGACGATTCAGAACGTCATTAGAAATCAGTGCAATATTATATTCGTCAGCAATTGCTTTGACAGCTTGATGCTGTGTAGATGTCGCAGGGAATTGAACAACTAAAACAGGCTCTACACCATGCGCAAGGCAGACATCAACCAAGCGTCTAGTATTTTCTTGATAGTAAGTTACATCTGATGCCAAGAACTGACCGTCATTTGCTAAAGAGCAAATAAGTGCAAAGCGTGGTTTCATGCTTTTTAATGATGCCCCAAAAGTCTGAGTATCATTCAAAACACGTTGTTGCATTTGCAGCAAGTCGTTCCCACTCACACCATAATTAATCAAGCGAAAATTTGTCAGCTGACTGAGCTGACTAACATAAGACTTGTCTTGAACACAGTAATGCGCTGCCGTTAAGCTATCACCAACAACCATTACAGAATCGTCATTTCCAATTTTTAGATTTTTAACTTCACTATTTTGAGTGCTTGGTAGTTGTCTAAGCTTAGGAATGTCTACAGTTCCATCTGCTTGTACACCAATAGCAATATTGTCATTGCCATCAGCAAAAGCAGCAATATAGTGATTTGAATCTGTCTCAACAATTTTGTCAAAATCCAGCTTAGGAATGACAACTGAACCATTTCTTTTAATACCCAAAGCAATGTTATCAAATGCATCAGCAAATGCTGCGATATATTGACTGGAGTCTTTTTCCTCGATTTTTTTAAAATCTAGTTTTGGAATTAATACAGAGCCATTACTTTTAATGCCAAGTACCACATTTCCAGCTGCATCTGTAAAAGCTGCAATGTATTGACTAGATTCAGCCTCATCAATGTATTTTTGCAAAGCACTTAAAAGAATGTCAGGCAATTTAAAGAAATCACTACCATTAAAGTGATACTGGCCATTGATATCATTCGTATCAGGATCATTGTCTGGATCAGCCACGACACTTGTAATGCTATCAATTGGAATATTCACAACATCTGCAAGCATTTGTGCTTTAGTACGATACGATTTAAATACACCATTGTTTTGAATCAAGTACATTGAGTGTTCAATACGCTCAATTCGTTCATTTTGTTCATTAACGCTGGTTTGAGTCTGATCAGCAATAGCTTGAACATCTGACGCAGCAGCAAAGTCATTAACATTAGACATTGCTGCTGTACCTAAGCCAGCTTTGAGAGACTCAAATACTTTGACTTGTCTAATCTTTTTTGTTTCACCATCCTGCACAATCGGTAAAAAATCACTGTTCTTAGCAGTTTGCGCTTCATCAAGTTCACTAATTTTGACAGTAATTTCAACAGCTTCACTCATACGATCAACCCTCAGTCGTTAGAGTTTTCTTACTCTCAGTGCTTAAGCCTGTTCCAGCTTCAGTTGTAATCTTCATTACAACTGTGGACTGATTTAATGAAAAACCTTGTACATCAACAAAGCGGTTGGTTTTGATAGCAGCCGAAATCATGCGCCCAGCTTGACTGTTTTGACCATAAATTGTGTCAGCTTGAGCTTTGTCATAAAGATTGACTGGCATGTCTTCAGTTGCATTAGGGTCAGTTGTAATAAACAACACGCGATGATCGTTTGGTGGTAGTCCCAAACGCACGGTATTGATATTTACTTCCAGATAATTCCCTGGCGTCTTGATTTGAGGAATAGTCATTAAGTATTTTCCTTTAATTCAATTAAATCAGACTCATCTTTGATGCCATCGTCTGGCGCAAAGTGATAGTCGACATTAATTCTGATCAAATCAGCATCTGTTTCTTCTTCTTCGCGCACGCGATCCGAAGCAGTGATGGTGAATTGAGTATGAAATTCTTGAGAGAGAACGCTGATTGATTGACTTTGAGTTTTGCCATTGAAAATGGTCTTGGTTCGACCAAGGCTGAGTGGCGCAAGCCCCTTAACATCAGCAGACGATAAGTCATTGCCGATTAAAATCTTTTGAACATGCTTTAGCATCAAGAAGGTGCCGATATCGTGAATCGTGCCATGACGTTGAGTTTCTTCATTACGCATTGAACGAGCACCGACCAACACCACAAAAGTCACTGGATACTTGGTCTTGTCATTTGAGATTTTTTCTGGTGTACCAGAACCTTGGAAGGTCACCCAAATAGCAGGAAAAGTTTTCACCCAAGACAGCAAACCGTCATCGAACTCACCACCGTAGGTTTTGATTTCTCGAATCCAGTTCCACTTGTTGTCTTTGATTTGTTGAGCCAAGACATCTTTGATGCCTTGCTCAACAGTGGATAGGTCTAGCTCTACCATCCGCCACCCCCGAAATCCCGACGACCAACAACTAACATTACGTTATTGGTCGAGGTCTCAAGTGGTGCAGATTCACCAGCTGGCGTACCGCCTAATGCCACGTCACCTTTAGAAATGGCTCTAAGGGTTTTAACAGCATCGTTATAGCGAATTTTGATCGGATCATTTTCAGTCACGACCATCGCACAAAGATGGTATCGAGCAATGTGACAACCAATAGCGACCAAATAAGGTGGAACGATGGGTAACGGCAGTTTGTAACGCACTTGCACATAACCATCAATTTCACTGTTTGCTTCCTCTAGGGCAGCATTCAATTTTTGAAAGTTAATTTCATTTTGGTATGGCTCACGATTATCTGTCAGCTGAATCAATTCTTGATCACCAAAGCGCTCACGCATAGCATCTACCGTTACATACATGGTTTATGCCTCCGCGCCAGTCGATCCATAGACCGTTTGCCAGAAACCATAACCAGCTGCACCACGTGACTCGACACCAAAGTAGAAAACGCCTTCCATAAATACAGATGGTGATTCCATGCTAGTTTGCTGAACGAATACTGGTTTTTTACGCACCTGATAAACAAATGGTTTCACTGGCTTGGTGGTGTCCAACAAGAACCATGCATTGTCATCAGTCAAACGAGCAGACACTTGAACCTTAGCTGTGCCTTTGTATGGGTTTGGCTTACCATCCTCAAGACGATCTACAGTGACCAAAGCGTTAGCAATATCTTCAAGCGCAGCTGGCACTAATAGCGTTGTTGGTGTGATATTCAGTGGTCGACCTGATTCATCCTTAAATTTGCGCATTGCTGTACGAGCAGCACCAAATGAAGCTTGAGCTTTGGCTAAAGTTTCAATTGAAAGTTTTTTTGTGCCTTTGTTGCTGACGGTGGTTTTACCCACTTTATGACTGGTCGAAATCATGGCTTGGCCGTCATAGCATTTTGCAGAAAATGCTTTATTTACGGCTTCAAAGACCAATTCATCAGGGTGTTGCTTAGCCGACCACGCCGCCGATTCTGCTTGAGGCTTATAGATTCCAAGCTGATCATCTTCAATATCATTTCGACGCACTTCAATCGTTGCTGAGAAATCTTTGTTGCGGATGACATAGTCATATTCTGCAAGCTTAGTAATATGTTTTTTGCCGATCCATTCTTTCATCTGTGGAAAGTTTTCTAACCAGCGATAATCAACATAAGCACCATTACTAGGCACTACCATTGCAATAGCTGGATATTCAACAACGACATCATTTAGTGCATTGTTATAAACTGTCTTCAGATTTAAAAAGATTGCGTTAAGTGCTGCACCGTTTACGTTCATTCTACCCATACTCCATTTTCATCAATACCAACGACACGACCAGCTGGAGACAACGTTCCACCAGCATCCGTTTCAGCAACTGTTTGCCCATCTTGTAAAAAGCAAGGCTTACCAAAGGAAGCTTGCGTTACAGGGTCAGATGTACTGTTAGCAAACTGGAAAGCACAATCATTACGCACCAAAACATACACATCGCCATTTGATCCAGCAGTGTTGTCGACGCTGTCTTCATAACGACCTAAATAAGTCAGATCAGCATTGACAGTGACTGGCACGGCATAACCCGTAGCATCTACAGCAGCGGCAAAGCCAGCTACAATGGCGGCACCAGCTTTGACTGGTACACCAAACAAACCCTTTTCACGGAACGGGGTTTGACGTTCTTCCTGATTTAAAATGCTGCTCATTATGTTGTAGCTCCTAAATCAATCCCCATTTGTGCTGCAACAGCTAAAGCTTCAGGGGAATGTGCTTGACCACCACCTTGTTGGTTATTGCCAGCGAGGTTCACAGTTGTTGTTTGTTTTTGATTCAAAGCTGCAATTTTTGGCAGGCTTTCAATATGTTTTTTAATAAACTCAGGATTGGTCTTTGCCTGATCTTTTGCCCAATTAATGGTTGCATCACCCGTCAAACGACCATCCGAACAAGCGGCAACAATGAGGTCGTCTAATTCTTTGCTGGCAGCATTCGCAGCTACAGCTGTCGCGCTGGCAATTGCTTCTTGATAAACCGCAATAGGTACATATTGAGTCAGATCAGGTGCTTGGCTATTGGCGGCAGTCTTTACTTCAATTGCTTTTTCAATCGCAACTGATAGCGCCTGACCAGCAACCAAGGTTGTTCCAAAAGCACCATCCATTTTTGCAAAAGCACTATTTGCAGCGGTTAATAACTCTTGTTCTGTGGCTGTTTCTGGCAGCCCCAGACATTTACGCATGAGTTCTAAAAACTCTTTCATTGATGAGTCCTCGTCGGATTGTTGAGACAAAAAGTTCTGAGCCGCAGCAGCAAGACGTGCTTCGGGCAAGATGTCTAAATTCGGGGTATTGGTTAAGGCGAAGCTATGAAGTCCGAGGACTTCACCAGCTTGGTTGTAGAAGAAAACAGGCGAAGTGTATTTATATTCCTTAGCCTCGATATATCCCTTGGCTTTTTCAGTCCATTCAAATTGAGTGCTACATAGTCCAACTCCATCTACATATTGGAATCCAGCAGGTTTTAGCCAACCAGACGCTGGTGCAGGATCACCAGACTCTTGAGCTTTTAAAGTCGCGTGTTCATAGTCCACCACTAGATCGATAGAACGCTGATTTAATGCAGCAGCAATTTGACGACCACGTGCTGGAGTAAGTTCCCAGTGTGGGGCATCGGTAGGACGACCATCGATACCACGAAAGATTCCTTCAGGAATCAAAACAAGGTAAGTCGATGTCGCATCTAGGGCGAATGAGCACGCGGCTACTAATAAGGTCTTTTTCATGCTGGCAGCATCGCACTGCCAGTTTCTTTTTATTAGGCGGAAAGGCTTCCGTTTATTTTTTAGGGATTAAAAATCTTTTGCCAATAATGATCTACATCAAAGAAAATCTCTTGTTCAGCTTCAGTTTGCAAATTTCCTTCAGTATCCATCGGCATAAACATCCTTGGCTCAATATCGCCGAATGGAATCGGTGCACCGCGCTTTGTTCTTCCTGAAGCGCCTTTCTTGATACCAAAGTGCATGGCTGCGGCATAAGGCATATTGTTGCTAATGATGGCTTCATCTTTGGTATGGCTGGTTACGACTCTTGATCGAAGATCACCAGAACGATGCAAGATACCACCGTAGCTGTATCCCTTATATTCATAAATTTTAATTGTTGTTGGTTTACGGCCAGCCCACTTGGGGCGACCTTGTTGCTCAAAGTTTTCATCAACAACCGTTCCCAATGATGCAGCAATTGCAGCCGCCAAAGGACTCGCATTAGTCAAACGACGACCCACTTGCAGCAAGCGATCCGCCAACATCTCATCATTGATTTTGATTGCAGTCATTCAATACCTCGGATCAATTCAAAGTTTGTCATCAGTGACTTGCTTGATACTTTTGCAATGTCGGTCACTTCCATGACGCCATCTTTGGATTGTACTGATACTCGAATTACTTTCTGTCCAGCATCATCCAACACGGGTACAACGAACACCATCTGACGTTTTTTACTATCCCATAACACTTTTTGAATCTGCTGAAGTAGCTTTGGTAATGCCAGCCACTCTTCAGTGCTTAGTGCATTTGTAGCTTGACCAACTAACAAGCGATCTGACACCGTCATAATTGGACTTTCAACGGCAATATTCTTTGCAGTCAACGTTTTAATATCATCTATGCCAACAACCCCAACCGTGCTGGTCATATTTTGGGGTTTGGCAAAATTTAAACTGTTTTTGACAAATGCTTCATGTGCCTTAATTCGGGGTGGACTCAATAATATCTGTTGAACTTGCTGAATTGCTAACTGTGCACCCACGAGATCAGCCGCACGCTTGGTTAATTCTGTATCAAGTAAATAGCTCGACGCTGGATGACTGTTAAAGCCAGCTGCTGGAGAGAAATAAGTCACTTGTCCATCATTTTGCCGAACTCGGATACGTGTCCGGAGAGCCACCGCATCTTGACCTGTAAAGCTGCTTTTACCAATCACAACTTGGAGCTGTTCAATATCTTCAGGCAAGGTTTCGACTTGTCGCAAACCTAAACGCTCAACATCACCTACACGACGGCCACGTACTGTGCATTTACAACCAAACTCTGTTGGTGGATAAGCATAGAGCCAAAACGGATCATCGTAATAACGCGTCTCACCGTTTCGTGCTAAGTGCGCTTTACGTGGGTTTGTAATCGAAATATGCACCCATTCCCAAAGAGGACGAGTGTCAATTGATGCCATCAATCCTTTATAACGTCCAGCCGCCAAGCTCTTATGCACGTTGGTATCAAAGATGGTTTTTAAACGTCGTGGACTACCAAGCTGCACCGTTTGCTCGATACCAGCTGGATTGATTACGGTCTGTTTTCCCCACCAGCCTTTTTCACGTAGTGTGGGAATAATCGAGGCTTTCCATTGTTCCAGACCTTGACCTTTTTCCAATGCGGTAATTAATGAGCTTTTAATGTCCTGAAGTAAATCCACCCGTGCAACTTTGGCAACGGTAAACGCTCGACTATGTGCATGATCAAGGGTTTCGTGCCAGTCCCAGCCAATCTTAAAACCTTTCGATTCTAAGTATGCAATCGCATCTTTAGGGGGGAGTTTAAACAGCGCATTCAGCTCTGGCCGTTGCGGTACTTTAGCCATTTTCAGCCTCTGCACTTAAACGCCCAAATACTTCAGCAGCAAAAAACAGCTTGGTTAATTTGTCTTGCAAGGCTGGCTCATCATCACTTGGATACAGCTCTGATAAGACAGCCAATACATCTTCATCACTTTGACCAGATTGGATTTTAGCAATGAGGTCTTGTGTCCAGTCTTCAGCGGTTTTTTGCGCTTGCTTGGCTTGATCATTGAGTAATAACTGAATTGCCTGTACATCCAGCGGCACTTGATTATTGGCTGCAATCAATCCATTCAACAATTGAGGTACATACATATTTGCAGCAAGGTTTGGCGTTGCTGGTGCGGCTGGTGTTGTATATGCCAGCACGTCTTCATTATCGTCCGCAGGCTGTGGAATCCCAAGTTTTTCATGCGCCCAGCTACGTGGGATTTTAAAGCCAATTTCGACCAGCTTAGGTAAAGCCTCGCTGAAGGTTTCAATATCTTCAGTATCAGTGGTATCAAAATAAAATGATGGGTATCGATCTGGTGAAACGTTCGGATAATTCAAACGCATCAAACTACAAACCAAACTATCTGTGATTGAGCGTGCAAGCTGCTTAGCATCTGACTTGACCAGCTTATCAAACTGAACCTCATGGGTTTTACTTTGTGCGTTGGTACTGGTTTTACCATCTGCCTGAGAGAGCAACGTACCACCGACAATGACTTTTGATTGGGTTTGTTCACACCATTTGACCAAATCAAAATGATTTTTGGTGTCACCGTCGGTGGCTGCTTCAAAATCAATACTCATGCCATTGGGGATGATACCGCCAGCATTGCGTCCAATCGACATGACAGCACGAAGCAAAGTTAATTTTTCTTTTTCCGTTGCTCCAGCTGGATATTTACCAATTTTGCTCGGTAAACCATAAGACTCCAAAAACTCCAAGACATCACGAATGCCATAGTTTTTAAATAAGAACGGCCATGTAAGAACACGGTGCAAGCCAGCGCGAGGAATATAACCAGACTTGGCTTTATGTCGGTGGATAAACCAACCAAAATCCCAAAAATCCGCGCCATCGGGTGAACCATCATTGAGCTTGAGTATATTCGGCTGATTGTATGGGGTCATAAAATTGCGAGGGTTTACATGCTCAAAACTTTTAGGCAACCAAAGATTGCCGAGTTGATGCCACTCAATCTCTTGGCACGAATAGCCATGACCAACACCGTCCATTGCATCAAATAAGAACATCTCAAAGTCGGTAATGTCATCAATCCATTCCGCAACTTCTTCAGCAATTTTGCGCTCGGCTTCACTGGCATTTTTTGGAGGGTTCACGCCCCAAGGCAGACCATTGACACCTTTCTTGCGCTTATCCATCTCACTGAAGATATGACCGTCACGCTCTTCCATGTCACAGAACAAATCTGCTTGTGCTTGAAGGTTACCTTGTTCAGCATCGGTCATCAGTTGGTGCAAATGCCTTGGGGTTAAGCCAACTACGGGATGATCTTGCCACTGATTGGTCAGCCAAGCGATTTCTGCGGTTTGGTTTGATTCAAGTGCGGATCGGTCTTGAGTTTTGGATTGGATTTTTTTCTTAGCCATAGCGCAAATACAATATGAGGATTTTGCACCATTATTGTTTTTTGACTTATTTTAAATTAGGCGGAAAGACTTCCATTTATTTTTGATTTTTTAATTGCCGTAGAAAGGGCGATTTTAGCGACCTAAAAGCAAACACGACTCATTGTTGCAGAATTGCCTTTAAATCGCTAAAAACGCATTTATAAACGTTTATAAATCTATAAATCCGCCCAACTAATAATTGGTGATGATGAGTTCCTGTTTTTCATCACGGCTCACACCAACTTTACCAACGGAGTAATTAATTTTAGTGGTGCTGATATTCAGGTCTGCAAATGCTTCTCGAATGTCAGGATGATCATTAATTGACAGCATGACCTTGCTTTGACAGGTTTTCATCAGCTCAGCCATTTTCAAATAATGCTCCCATCCAAATTCAACACCATAACCTGTAAGCTTCCAGTAAGGCGGATCAGCGTACATAAAGCTGTGGGGTCGATCATACTTCTTCAAGCAATCATCCCAGCTTAGATTTTCAACAGTTACACCTGAAAGCCTGTAATAAGCATCGGTCAGATTATCTTCAATACGTAAAAAGCTTGGTGCTTTCGCTGTCGTTGCAGTTCCAAAAGTTGGATTTGTGTTCTTTGCTCCAAAAGCGGTATGTTGCAAATAATAGAATCGAGCTGCACGCTGGATGTCTGTCATTAAATCAGTACTGGCAGCTTTTAACCATTCAAACATTTGACGACTAATGATTGCCCATTTGAATTGGCGGACAAATTCTTCTAGGTGGTGCTGGATGACTCGGTATAGATTCACCAGCTCTCCATTTACATCATTGATAACTTCCACTTTTGACGGCTGTTCACGCATAAAAAATAATGCTGCACCGCCAGCGAACAACTCCACATAACATTGATGCACTGGCATTTTTTCGATCAATTGCGTCACCAGACGACGTTTACCACCCATCCAAGGAACAATTGGCTTGGTTTTCATGTTTTCACCTACTGCAAAAGCTTTTCATTTTCTGATAGCCTCGAATTACTCTGTACAGGGTAACGAGGCTAAGCCTGCGGTAGTCACTTACCAAAGGAGGCGGTTTCTTGTAGGGCAAGGAGCCGTCACCTCGTTTTTAATTATGAAACCTATATCTTCAGTATTTAAGGCGGAACAATTTCCATGTTTAAATCAAATGAAATTGAAGAATCACTTGGTGATGGTCAATATGAAACCAAATATGGCATTCATATCTGGAGCCGTTATGACTATGAAGATGAATTAAATGAAATGTTAGCGTTTTGCCGTTTACTCTCTAAGCTTGATTTAACAGCTTACATAACAAAAATATTTTACGACTCAAAATCAAGTGTATGTTTTATTGATACATTCCTAGATGATAGTTATGACAAAATAGACAAGAATCAAGAAACCATTGTTATTGAAGAAGCAATTAAGACTTTTGCTTTAGCTACAATCACCCAATTTCAACTTTTTGGTCGAATAGGCCATCAAAATTTATACTTACACAAGTTAATAACTGAATCTAATTTTTAAATACAACCAGCCTCACTAAACCAATCATCATAGCGATCCGCATTCACTTCCAATTCTTCACGAGTTGGAAGTCCTATAAACTCAATAGGACTCGATAAGTGCAGACTGGCAAACCATCCAAGGATCATTGCCACCGCACCATCACCATGACGGTATAAATCAGGGTCTTTTAAATCCTTTTTCCGTGCCTTGGATACCATGTGAATGCCGTCTACCTCTTCAATAGCCGAGCAGTCATTCTTAAGGTTGTCATCTCTTGGCAGATCAATCATATCCTCTTCAAATGCTGTCACTAGCTTTGGAGTCCACAGTCCGTACCAGTTCCGATTCAATTTAATTTGATGAACCATGTGCTCACCAAACTTCTCAGCTGTATCTTCAGCCAGCGTTTCACCCGTACCCGTTGCATCCATTGCAATCCCACCAAAACGTGGTAATCGCTCTAACATATACCAGAGGATTTTTTTCTGCATACGAGCAGGCACGTTATGCATCTCAATGGCAAAGGGTGCGATCCGACGCAGATCTGGAGCAATATAGAAAGGTAAAATAAAACTAAAGTCTCGATGTCGTGCATAGTCTTGACCAGCACAATGCTGGCGGCGCTTATCTAGTTTTTGCAGTTCAGGCTCTAAGTTCTGTTGAATCCATTCATCAATGTATGCATCACGCTCATCAGGGGTTTTTTCAGTAAAGTCATCACCAAGCGTTAATCGTAAGACAGTACGTACTTCAGGCATGGCTCGTTCAACCCAAATACTAGGCAGACACACAGACGATCCATCGCGTGGAATGGCATCAAGTTCCTCACGCATCGCAGCCTTGCGACTCCCGTATGCACGACGAATTTTTTTGTACCATTTCTCTTTACCTTCAGCAGTTGCTTTTTTTCCCTGCATAAAGCAAACACGCTCATAGAGACCATTGGCAACAGCATCATCAAAAGTGACTACAATGGATTGAGCATCCTCACCATAGACACCATTCTCAATATCATTCACTAATTGGTTGAACGCATTATTTTTACCATTGTGCGAACTAATGATGGCAATACGACCACCCCAGATCAGTAATGCTGTGGCGGCTTCAATCACACCCTGCACGTTAGGATGGAATGCAGCCTCATCAATGACCACTTTACCTTGCAGACCACGAATATTTTCAGGGCGACTGGATAAAGCCACAATCTGAAAACCGCTTGAATATCGAATACGGAAAGCCGTGATCTGACGTGTATCACCTTTGTCATTCTGATCTTCAAAAAGAAATTCTTCAATTTGTGAAAAACCTTGACCTTGGGCTTCAGCAATTACACGTGAGAACTTGGCACAGTAACCAATGAACTCAAGACCTTTTTCTTTTGTGTCACCGATGTAGTAAACACTCATGCCACCAGCTTCTTTGCTGGCAGCAGCAAGTAATACATCATCAAAACTCTCGGCAAATGTGATGCCTGTACGTCGACCTTTCGGGCAGACTTTAATATCTGACTTAATTCGCAGCCATTCAACTTGGTGCTTCATCAAAACACCAGCATCGAATGGATTTAGATTATTCGGGATATTGCGTGCACTTTCTGGAAGTTCATCCCAATCAACCACTCGTACAGTATCTTGCCGAGGCTTTAATGCTGTCATTATTTAATACCTAATACTTTTTCACGCCAGAATTGAATTTGCTCGGCACCCAAACCTTGTGAAACCGCCGCTTTTTGTAGGTTTTCATCTTGTTCACGTAAAAGTTCTTCACGGGCTTGACGCCGAATCTCATCACGGTTTTCCATTGCTTTTGACTTAGTCATAATGGCTGCACGGGCAGCACGTGCCAAAGCACCAACATCATCAATGCCCATCTGTGGTTTAAGTGGATCATCACCTGTGTTGGTCAACTCATCCATTGCACGTTTAGTGACTACAGCTTGGACGGCCTGAGCCAATAACATGCCGCCTTTGTCGTCAGGGTCTTCGCCAAACTCTTTGACCAAGACTTCAGACATTGCAGCGATCTGCCTAAACTCTTTAGCTTCGGCAATATAGTTCTGCTTTTCACGGCCTAATGCTGATCGACTTGGAATACAGTCAGATGGAAACTCAGCACGAATTTCATCAAGCATTTCATTCAGTGTTAGCTTGTCTTCCTCAAGCATCTTGTAAATGAATTGGCGTTGATCATCAGTAAGATGGCGCATAAAAGATTTGCTCATGCTTCACCCAATTATGCCGATGGGCGCTTTACGCCATGAGTAACAACAAAACCTTTTGCAACATCAGCTCCACGTTCGGTGAGCTTCACAACAAGCACCGTATCCAAGTTTTCTTCAATGACCAGCAAGCCTTGTTCAGCTAACCAATGCAATTCAGTACGCAACTGATCACGGCTGAAGCTATGCCCATAACGAGTGACAAAGGCATGCAATACTGACGAGTTTGAGCGGTACGTGGGTAATTCAGATAATGAACGCAACACAACGAGGCGCATGTCTTCTTTTAAATGATCTGCAAAGCTCATAATTATTAATCCTTGTGGTGCAGCAGATAATCATTAACGCGATCTACTGCCTTGGCTAAAGGGGCTATCACGTCTTTTAACCCCGCTACTGATTCTTTAAGGGCTTTCATATCACCAGCCATATCACTAATCACTTGATGATCAGGCATGTTGCTGACACGCTCTTCTAATCGACTTAATCGCTCTTTTGTTTCTTGTAACTCTTTATCTTTTGCAGCCTGTCGATTGGAAATAAAGACATAGACCGCAAGTCCAAAGTTGAAAAGGAAGCTGATCAAAGTAATACCAATTACGATATAGCTGGGCTGCATTATTTCCCTCGGCTTTGATTAATAAAGCGACCAACAAAGCCAAGTAAAGCTAGTGCTGCTGTAACTTTGTTTTGTGATGCTTCAGGGACTAAAGCAATAACTTCTGGTGGCACGCCATATACTGAAACATAGCCAATTGCTGCAAATGCCCAAGTGGATAACCACTTCCAGAATGTATGAGAGTTTTTAACTAAAAAGCCTGTATGTGGCTTCTCTTCAAAAATCCCAGCTGTGTAATCTGGAATAATTTGAGTAGGCTGCTTTGATGCCTGTTCAAGCTCAGTTCTTAACTGCTCAATTTCAATGTCATCACGCACTTTTACTTTCAAATAAGCTTGATTTTGCTGTTCCAGTGCAGTGTCAACGGCAGCGTCGATTCTGCGTTGTGTTTTAACTGATTGCGGAGTTTTTCGGCTTGGTTTTTTCATGAAAAATCCTCCGCTGCATAACGAAGGTTATCAACCATTCGACTCATCCAGCCTTTGCCAAACGTTGGGAAAGTAGAGATTCTGGTATAGAAAGAAATACGTTCAGCATGGAATGAGAAAACGAATAGGCATTGTGGTGTCTTGCGAATCGCTGCAATACTTACAGCACCAATGATCCCATCATCTTTAACCTTAACTGTACGCTGTATGATTTTGCGTGCATTCAGCAATCCATGATTTACAGCCGCATCAAACATGTGAAACGCAATGGCAAATTCAAAGTCATCACATTTCATTGCATCCCAATATTGCTGTTTATAGATTTTTTCTACGACAGACATTGGGATATTTTTCATTGACCCCGTATAGCCATAATTTCTGGCTGTTGCTTTGGTGATACCGTAATTAGTTTCACCACCAGGATCGGATGGATGATTAATATATCCACCTTCATGTTGAAGCACTCGCTTTAGTGCTGTTTGAAAAGTCTTGTTCACAAAAAAACCTCATCAAATGATGAGGCTAGTTTGTCTAGTTGGTACTTTTTATATTAGGCGGAAAGGCTTCCGTTTATTTTATTGTTTAGATTTAATTTCGGCTAAGCAATCTACTTTAGATTGGTTATAGGACTCTAAAAACATTTTCCGAGTTTGCTCTTTATACTCTTGTGAAGTAGTAGCATTTGAATATTTTGCACTCCATAATTCACGCGCAAAGGAAGCCATTGAAGTACAAAATCTAAGATTATTGGATGGGTCAATAATCCCATAAATTCTCTCAGCTTCCTCAACTAGAGCATTGTATTTGCGACTTTGTGCAGTTACTTCAGGTAAGTTCTCCAAGTTTATTTTTGAATCGTCCGCCATAAGTTGCTCAAGACGATTAATAAATTGTTCTGTCTGATTTAGATTTACAGATTGCATGTCGGTAATGCTTTCATGACTAACTTTCGATGTATTATTTTTCTTAACATAATAAAAAGCACCTAAGATGCAAATTACAGTAATAAGTCCAACCCACTTTAACCATTCAAAATCTTTATTCACACCTATCCTCCCATATAGTTCTATAGATTAATAAAAAGTGCCGCGACTTGGTGGAATCCATTTACCCATAATCTCAACATCAGAAGCTTCATTTAGATCAAGTTGCATGGGTGGATATGCTTTATTGTCTGAAATCAAAAGCAATGAACCGTCCAATTGACGCTGGATGCGCTTAACCCAAAAATCCTCACCTGTACGAATCACATAGATAAAACCATCTTTCAGAGATTTATCAATTGTATTAATAAGCAATGGTTCTTTGTCCTGAATGGTAGGAAACATTGAGTCGCCAGTTGCATAAACAATCATTAAATCTTTTGCATGGAAGCCATGCCTAGTAAGCCAATCCTTTCTAAATGCCAAACGACTAATAGGTTTAGCATCTCCAGAACAAATTGATCCATGTCCTGCTGAAATAGCAACATCATAAACATTCACTAAATCAAACTCATGAGAGAAGTCACTATTTAGTTCCTTCTTTGCCTCTAGTAAGCGCATTCCTGTGACTATGTAAAGAATATCTGCACCAAACTCTGCAATACAAGCTAAATAACTAGCTTTAGGCTGAGTTGAATCCTTCTCATAATCAATCTGGCTTTTCTTGGTTGTACCCGCTAACTCTGCAAATGCTGGTTGTGTATATCCCAGTCGTTCGCGCTCTTCTTTAAGTCTTGCCCCGATAGTCACAAAAAACACTCCAAATATATTGACAGGTAACGTTTTAGTTACTAATGTATCCCTTATGGTTCTACTTAAATCTATTTAAGCCACACAAGGAAACAAATCATGCACCTTAAAACTCCAGAACAGGTAAAGAAAGAGTTCGTGGATAACGGCATTCCTGTATCAACTTGGGCAGAAACACATGGCTTCACATCTCAAGAAGTTTACAAGGTTTTAAATGGGCAATCTAAAGGCAACTATGGTCGTGCTCATAAAATTGCTGTTGCACTGGGTTTAAAACCACAACCAAAAGTCACAGTTTAGTTACTTCGCACATTCTTGCACATTTTTGCACAAGGAAAAAGAGATGACACAAAAAGAAAAGAAAGAAACGGTTCTGACGCACATTTTGATCTTTGTCATTGTCTTCGGCTATTTCGGTTGGTTCATGGCAGAGCTAGACAATCAAACGCTTCAACAACAGCTCACATCACTCAAATACAACAACGAGACTAAGGAGCTAAGCCATGAGCACCGTTAAATCAGCCTCGAAAGTTCTCAAAGTTTTAAAAGCCTTACGTGGGCATAGCTTACAAGGCGTAAGTAATCAAGAGCTTGCAAGACAATTAGACGAGTCACCAGCACAGATTCACCGTCAATTACAAACCCTTGTTGCTGAAGGCTTAGCCAAGCAAGAAGAAGACGGTTCATACACATTAGGTACGGCAGTTGTTCAGATCGCCAAGGCACATGACACCGAAATAGAACGTGCAAAGGCACGTATTGCTGAAATTGAACAACGCACTAGAGTTTTTTAAGAGGTCATCATGGATTTAGAACACGCAGCAGAAGTCATTCCTTCTGATTTTGCAAAGAAAGTTGGTGGCTTAGCCACATCTCTTGGCTATGAAGGTGCTTTAACAGTTGGCGCACTTGAAGATGAAATTCGTTTTTACCAACAACGTTCAGTTGAAGCAGTGCTGGAGCTTGGTAAACGGCTTTTGATTCTAAAAGAAATCACTCCACATGGAGAGTTTACCAAACGCATTGAAATGCTTGGTATTAGCAAACGCACAGCACAGCGTTTTATGTCTGTTGTCCTAAAATTTTCAAAAACGACATCGATGTCGCTTTTAGAAAAATCAGGCAACGGATCAAAATTGCTTGAGTTGATGGTTCTAGATGATGATGACATTGATGTCATTGAACAAGGTGGAAGCATTGGTGAAGTTTCTCTAGACAGCATCGAAACCATGTCAGTACGTGAGTTAAAAAAAGCTTTACGTGAGGCAAAGGCAGATGCTGAGAACAAAGCTCAATCTCTTCAAACCAAAGATCAAATCATTCAGAAGAAAGATCAAAAAATAAATGAGCTTGATGAGAAAGTCACCAAAGCTTATAGCCCACCTGAAATACAAAAACGTGAAGCGACTGAAGCTGAGCAGCTACGCCAACAGGCATTGCAACTCATGCAAAAAGCAGTGCTTACGTTTTTAGATGCAGCAAACCAATTCAATGCAGACATGAACGCAGCTGTTGATTCATGCATGGATTCATTTGTAGTCGAGCAATACGAAGCAAATATCCGTATGACTTACCAAAGTATGGCTCAACGTTGCAATGAAGCTGGACTACCTATCGACTTTGCACAAATGGTCACACCAGATTGGCTGTCTGAAGTCTTATTGGAAAATGAAACTCTAAACACTGAGCTTCAAGGAAGTGAGGCTTAAATCATGGCTGCCAAAATAGATACTGTTGAATTGGCGCAAGCCGAATATTTAAAGGAAGTTAAGCAAAAACTGGAGACTTCAGGTTTTGGCAGCAAGGATGAAATTGTTTCTGAAGCAGCGGCATTTTTGTCGATTGGCCGTAATGAGCTTTATCGCCGACTTAAGGCAATTGGTTACACCACTGGTCGCAAAACCCGAAGCGATAAAGGTAAAAGTGTAGTCGACGCAGATACAGCAAAGCTTATTGGTGGTTTGGTTTATGAAGCAACCCGTGCAAATGGTAAGCGTACAACCAGCATCAAAGGAGCTTTAAAAATTGCACAGGCAAATGGTGTTGCACCCGATGTGAGTGCGGCAACCATTGGCAGACGCATGAAACAAGAGTTCTGTCATCCGACTATGCTTGAAGCGCCTACACCACATCAAAACCAACGTAGCTTGCACCCAAACCATGTATGGCAGTTGGACGCATCAACCTGCATTTTGTTCTATCTTCCAAAAGAAGGTGGTGTGCGTGATATGCACCCTAGCGAGTTCAATAAAAACAAGCCAGAAAACCTAAAACGCATTGAGAAAGACATGGTGACTCGCTATGTGATCACGGATCACTACAGCGGTAATGTCTACCTTGAATATGTTCGTGGAAGTGAGTCGGCTCAAAACCTGATCAACATTATGTTGAATGCTATGCAGCGTCGAGACAATAGGAATCCTATGCATGGCGTACCAATGATCATCTACACCGACAAAGGTAGTGCGATGACCAGTGGCTTATTTACGAATTTACTTGATCGTTTGGACATCCAAATTATTGACCACGCTAAAGGCAATGCACGCGCCAAAGGTCAAGTTGAGAAGCACCAAGACATTATCGAATGCGAGTTTGAAGGCCGTATTAAGTATATGAAAGACAAGATCACAACCTTGTCTCAACTCAATGCCTTCGCCTCAAAATGGACTGCTCATTTTAATGAGACCAGTGTTCATTCTCGCACGGGTAAAACACGCAATGCAGTATGGCAAACAATTAAGCCTGAAAAATTACGAATCGCTCCGCCAATTGAGCTATGTAAAGAGCTAGTCACTACCAAACCAGAGTCTAAAACTGTTACAGGCAATTTACGTGTTAAGCACACAATTAACGGTTATGGCTCATATGAATATGACGTAAGTCATGTATGGGGCGTGCATGTCAAAGCAAAATTTGATGTGGTGGTGAATCCATTCCGTGCGCCTTGCATTGACCTGTTAGGTACAGATGAACATGGCAATCCAATGGTCTACACCATTGAACCTGATCAAATGGATTTAATTGGTGGCTGGAATGAATCTGCGACAGTCATTGGTGAAACACCACGTGCCAAAGCTGACAGCCAACTAGACAAAGTACGGAAAGAAATTCGCCAAAAAGCATACAACGTCAACACAGATGAAGAAGTTGAAAAAGCCATCAAACAACGCAAAGGCGCTTTTTCTCACATCATCGATCCGATGGCAGATGTAAATCAAACCGTAGTACCAGATTACTTGCCACGAGCTGGTGAGCAAATGACTACGCCTGATCAACGTCGTCAAGTTGCACCAGTCAATTTAATCCAAGCAGCAAAACAAATTCGAGGCGTTGTCGGTGATCTATGGACACACGACCACTATAAGGCACTTCAAAAATCCTTCCCTACAGGTGAAGTGCCGCAGGAAGTCATTCCAGAAATCATTGCAGGCATCCAAAACGAATCCACGAAACCTAAATTACGTGTGGTTGGAGAGTAATCATGAGCGAATTAAAACAACTGCTTAAACAACACAACGTTGCCCAAAGCTCACTCTGTAAACCACTAGGAGTCAGCACAGCTACGGTCAATATTTTTGTCAATCACGGTCAACGACCAAAAAAGAACCCTGACCAATTCCAGTCAAAGTTCATTGAGCTTTTAGAAGCTAAAGGAATTGCATCAGATCAAATTTCACAAGCATTAACTACTGCACAGACTCACACCAATAACGACCAAGCCTTGGACAGTGAGTGTGCAGCAGACCCATCAGAGGACGAGCAACTTATGCTACTACGTAAACAGACTCTAACACCAGCAGCTAAGAAACACTTCAAGCTGTTTAAGAATCCATTCACTGAAAACATCCGTAGTTCAGATGAATTATTCATCAATGCCGACATTAATTATGTTAGCGAATCAATGTGGCAAGTCATTAAAGGAAACTCTTCCTTTATCGCAGTTGTCGGTCAGTCAGGATCAGGCAAGTCAACTTTACGTCGTGGGCAAATTGACCGCATTGAACGTGAGCGTGAGCCAGTCATTGTAATTGAGCCTTATGTGCTTGCGACTGAAGACAATGACATTAAAGGTAAAACCCTAAAATCACTTCATATTGCTGAAGCAATATTGGCAGCTTTAGCACCAAGTACAAATGCAAAACGTTCGCCTGAAGCACGCTTTCGTCAAATCCATGAGCTACTCAAAGAAAGCATGCGTGCTGGGCACCGTCATGTCTTGATCATCGAAGAAGCGCAAAGCCTACCAATCCCAACACTAAAGCATCTTAAGCGATTCCTTGAACTTGAAAATGGCTTCACACCTTTAATCAATATCATTTTGATTGGTCAAGATGAACTCAAAATCAAGCTTGCTGAGAACAATCCAGAAGTCCGAGAAGTTGTACAGCGTTGTGAAATTGTCACGCTTGAGCCGTTCACACAAACCAGCCTAGTTGATTACCTCAAACACCGCTGCAAGTCAGTAGATCGCAAGCTTGAGGACTTTATTGATGAATCTGGACTGGATGCTATCTGCACCAAACTTACTCGCAATGTTGGGCGTAAAAATCAAAATGAAAGCCTTTTATATCCTTTGGCAGTTGGCAACCTGATCACAGGTGCAATGAATGTGGCGGCTGAGTTAGGTGCACCAGTGATCACTGGTGATCTAGTGATGGAGGTTTAATCAAATCATGAAATTTAATTTAAGAAATTTACTGGTTTTGAACCTTTTGATTTGGATTGGATTAATCACTGTAACTGTTGCAGTGATTGGAGGTTGTAATGGCTGATTTTGCAGATGTCGCAGCAGATATTGCTCAAACCGATCTTGACCACGCTTTACACAATGCAAAGCGTGTGGAATTTACAAGCTACTTCGATTGCGAGGAATGCGGTACTGAAATTCCCGAACAACGACGCAGACTAGGCAGCGTGACTTTATGTATTGGTTGCCAGACTGCACTCGAATTAAAACAAAAACATTTCCGAGGATAAGCCCATGAGAAAAAGCTCTGACAATACCGAAAAACGTGGTGAGTTCAAAAAGAACTTGAACCATTTAATTGATGGCAAACATGCGGTTATTCCAAATGCTTTGTCGTGGGATCAACTTCAAGCCCTTTCAGACGATCCTGAGTTTTTTGAGCTGTGGCAAGCAGCTTGCTCAGGTGACTCTGGTGAGGATTGCGCATGTTTAGCAATCCAAGCCATTCACAAAGCTTTAATCAAAAATTTCCAAGGGGCTGCTGCATGAAAACTAGATGCCCAGCTTGCGGAGCAACTTGCAGTCTTGATGCATTGCTTGGTCATAGTGATGCAAGTAAAGCATTTGTTTCAGCACTCAGCGTAACTGGTGATTTACAGCACCCATTGATCAAGTACTTGGCAATGTTCCGCTCTGAAAGCCGCGACCTGACTTTTGAGCGTACAGCAAAACTGATCAGTGAAATTGCGCCTGACATTACTGCAAAGGAAATCAAACGAGGTCATCACACTTATCCAGCGCCTCGCGCTGCATGGGTGTGGGCAATCGCCACAATGTTAGAACGTCGAGATCAAGGCAAGCTGCAACTACCACTCAAAAATCATGGCTATCTATATGAAGTCATTACTTCATTTAAACCTGAATATGTACCAGCTCAAGATGCTACTCCACGCCATGGATTATCACGCACAAAAACCGAATCTGAGCGTGCAGCGGATCAAGCTGAGCATGAGCGCCAGAAGCATGAGCGTCCAGCTTTCTCTCTTTCGGAACTGATCAATAAAACCAATGCCGAACGCAAAGAGATCGAACAAAGCTCACTGAAAAACATTCCACAAGAGCAACTATTTGCGTATGTCGCTCAAAACAAACGTGATGGCGAAACCCACAAGCAATGCTTTGACCGCTTAAAAGCTGCGGAATTAGCACAAGAACCAACAACTCAAGGAGCAACACAATGACAACTCACACCAAACCAGAAGGCTTTTGGGAAAACTCACAAGGCGCATTTGTTCCTGAAGCAAACGTCAAAGAAATTGACAAATTGCGCGATCAAACCGTTCGCAAGCTTTTTGAAAAAGTTAATGAACTACATGAACTCTTGAAAGATTTCAAAATCCAAAGCTTTGAAGATGTAGCCAATTTTTGCGCCATTTCAGCTGACCAATACGGTGTAACTGTTGGTGGAAATAAAGGCAATGTCACTCTCATGAGCTATGACGGACGTTTAAAAGTCCAGCGCAATATCGCACAGACCATCAACTTTGATGAGCGTCTTCAGGCTGCTAAAGAACTGATTGATCAGTGTCTTGAGGAATGGACTGAAGGCAGCCGCGATGAAATTAAAGTCATTATCAGTGCCGCATTTAATGTGGATAAAAAAGGAGAAATCAGCACAGCCAAAGTACTCGGTTTAAAACGCCATGAAATCAATCACCCCAAGTGGAAGCAAGCAATGCAAGCCATTTCGGACAGCATCAACATTATCGGCAGCAAAGCTTACTTACGCTTTTACAACCGTGATGACGCAACTGGTGGGTACTTACCACTATCACTCGACATCGCATCCATTTAAAGGCTTAGCAATGAAAGAACTTTCTATTGCAATTGTTACCTGTGGATTTATCGCAGGAAGTTTACACACAACAGGCTGGCCAGAATTTTTATATGTGCTTTTTGCAATTCTGACAGCTAGTTCAACTCACTTAAAAGGTTAATACACCATGAATAAATCAGAACTTATCAACCACATCGCAGCTTCAGCTGGCATTTCAAAAACTCAAGCAACAGCTGCTCTTCAGGCAGTTGAAACAGGTGTCATTGATACCTTGGCAAATGGTGGTCAAGTCGTCCTTACAGGCTTCGGAACTTTCAAAGTTACTGATCGTGCTGCGCGTACTGGCCGCAATCCAGCGACTGGTGAAGAAATTCAAATTGCGGCTTCAAAAGCACCAACTTTCAAAGCAGGCAAAGCACTTAAAGAGGCTGTGAACTAAATGAAATTTAAAGTGGAAATCACATATCGAAGTGGCGTTGATTTAGTCGTTGAAGCGAAAGATGAAGCGGAAGCGCTTGAGCTGGCTCACGCTTTAATTGACTCCGATCCTCAATACGACAAAGCACATCCTGATCGCAAATACTTTATTGATGCTGATTTTAAAGCAACCCCAGTAATCATTTAAAGCGAAACACAGGCATCCGTGCCTGTGTCTGCCAGTCGTCGTGATCCAGTACTGACGAGCAGCGAGGAAACCATGTTGACACACGAAGAACTTGAAAATTTACCTGAAGAAATAAAGTTTAGCCTTGGAGAGATTGTATGAAAAAAACAGAAGTTATCGAAAAAATTAAAAAGTGCTTGGCATTGAGTAAATCAGCCAATCAACATGAAGCCGCTACTGCTTTACGCCAAGCTCAAGCTTTAATGGAAAAATATAATATTGATGCAGATGATGCCGAACTACTAGGCATTAAAGAAGCTTTTATATCAGGTAGTGGTTCTAAAACTCCAACAGTTTTTGAGGCCGTACTTGCAAACTCAATAGCGAAAATTATGGATTGCAAAGTCTTGCTAAACCATGACATTCAGATCACCGCACAATTGGGATTTAAGAAAGTACATCGTTGGCTTTTCATTGGATTTGATCCAGCTCCAGAAATTGCATCTTATGCATTTGATGTATTGTATCGCCAATTAAAAAAGTCACGCCTAAATTATATTTCAACTCAATTAAACCGAGTCAAAGTCAAAACCAATAAGATCAAACGCGCTGATTTATTTTGTGAAGGTTGGGTGTTGGAGGCAACAAAACAGGTATCTGCGTTGAAACCCAATGAAAATAAATTAAATCAAATTGATGAATACATTCAAAGCAAACGCAAGATTAAAGATGGTGAGGCAAAGGATCGAAATAAAAAGACTAATACCAATGCTGACCGTTACCAAAAAGATTTATACGCTGGCTGTCAAGCTGGAAAGGATGCCCAACTCAATCAAGCCATGAATGGTGGACAAGAATTTGAAAAGTTGGGAGCAAGTTCATGACAGAAATTATGAATTGCCTGAGCGTCTTAGCTTTGTTTGCTGTTTTTGGAATCGGCTTGGTGACTTGCTGTACTGAAGCAAAAAAAGCATGGTCTGCACGAAAAATTTCTGGTCAGACAGTCTTTGAACGCAAAGCTTATAGTCTTAAAGCTGGATCATCATTGTGTCTTGCAGCACTGGCTTTGATTGGACTTGCTGATGCAGCTAAAGGAGTGTTCTGGTAATGAGTAAATTAATCCATAAAACCACAACAGTCGCTTTAGAAGAAATTCAAGAAGCACTAGCAGAGTTGCGTAATTGTCAGGATGAAATCCGTAAGGGTCTAACCTGTAAAACCTATGTAGATATTGCAAACCAGAAATTATCTACAGCAATTCGACACATGCTAAGTGCTCAGGACTGGATTGATGCCTTAAATAAGGAGAATAACCAATGAAATTCAATAAAAAACTGAATTTGATCAAACTCATTCACGTAGCAAAAACAAAGCTCGGTTTAGACGATGATGTATATCGTGACATTCTAAAAAGTACGACAGGTAAAGATAGTTCTAAACTTTTAACTCCAGCGCAGCTTGAAGCTGTGCTGGATCGTTTAAAACAACTTGGCTTTTCTGTTGAGCCTAAGAATAAAGACGATATTAAAAACTTGGCAAGCGACTCACAAAGTAAATTAATCCGCCATTTATGGCTTCAACTGCATGAAGCTGGTCACGTTAAAAATGGCAGTGAAAAGGCACTGGCACAATTTGTTGAAAACCGTGTTGAAGTGAGTGCATTACAGTTTTTAAGTAGTAAACATGCAGACATGATCATTAATCATTTACGCCAGTGGTGCAAACGTTGCGGCATTGAGCGTGTTACTTTGGAAGTATAGGAGGTATAGATCATGGCTTATCGTCCGCACATCACCGATGCACAGCAAGTTTTCACAGACGATGAGATCATTAACCTGATGCCTAAAAATTTCATCTTCATTGCACGTTTGATCAAGGTCGAAAATGCGCTGAATTTAATTGATGCCTTCGGTGGTACTAAAATCTACATTCCAATTCGTCAGGCTTTAAACGTAAATTCTGAGCTTGCGCAAGTGATAGGCTTGAGTAAGCTTCAGTTGCTTGCAGATCAGCTTGGCAATGATCACATTGAAATTCCAATGGGCACACCGATCACTGTTGCTATGCGCAACAGAGCGATCCGTGAACAAGCACCAACAATGTCAAAAGAAAAGCTTGCTCGTAAATTCAGCGTGACACTGCGGACGATCCGCAGTATCGTAAACTCTGAAGAGAAGCTTAATGTTCAGGAAGACCCCAATCTTGACTTATTCGATGAATAAAATAAGCGGACAAATAGTCCGCTTTTCTATTTCATAGGATGTAAAACCTTTTCAAAACTTATCCCACTCAGTCCCATTAAATCCCATCAAATCCCACAATTATCTCGTTACTCTTATATATTTATATTATTAGGTATCATCTAGGGCTTTTACTTCTGGACGATTGCTGGTCACAATAAAACTGACATTGACCACAGGTAAATGGTCTGCATCTAGCGGATACTGATAGGGTAATTTTTTTATCGGGGCTTTTTGAGTGGTACAAGATGCACTAAAGATCAGACATAATAGCGTCAGGGCAGTGATTTTTAACCGCATTTTTTGTTCTCTCAAATGGTCGCGTTTTAATTATTGTAAAGCTAGCTTTTCGCATGATTTTGATTATCTTAGCAGATTTTTGGAGCTTGTATGGTGCAAGATACCAATGAACTACATCGACAAATTTTAGAAGTGATTGCCTTGATTCCTTATGGAAAAGTGGCAAGTTATGGACAAATTGCCAAGTTGGCCGGTTTACCTAAACATCCGCGTTTAGTGGGTTATGTACTTAAGCATTTAGATAAAGACAGTGAGATTCCTTGGTATCGTGTGATTAATTCACAAGGAAAAATCAGTGTGACTCGAATTAATGAGAAAGGTGAAAATGTTCAACAGCATTTATTAGAGCAGGAAGGGGTGTATTTATTAAATGGCAAGGTGAGTTTAAAAATATTTGCTTGGCAGCCTTAAATAGTTTTGGACGAATCAGAATTAATATTGAAATTAGCTTACGGTTTATTTACAATTTGGATACATAAAGTTACATTGAAATAATTTTGGTATTTAAATGAAAAAACTGTCTGTTATTTTCGGGGTTGTCGCACTGAGTTTATCTGGATGTGCAAGTATTATCTCAGGTAAAACACAAACCATGACGTTCCAAAGTACGCCAGAACTTAGTGATATTACAATTTTAAATCGTGATGGCAAGAAAATTCATGTTGGAAAAGCACCTATAACCGTGAGTCTGAATCGTGGCGCTGGTTTCTTTGTTCCTGAAAGATATACGGTTATCTTTGAAAAAGAAGGCTATGAAAAGAAAGAAATCAAAGTTACTCCGAGCATGAATGGCTGGTATATCGGGAATATTTTATTTGGTGGGATAATTGGCTTGTTAATTATCGATCCTGCAACTGGGGCGATGTATAGTTTAAATACAAAAGATACCAATGTTGTTTTAAATGACTTAAAGAAAGAAAATCTTCAAGCTAATGCTCAATCATTAACAATCATTTCTACGAATGTGCTTTCTGAAGAAGTTTTAGAAAAAGCAAAACCAATTCAATTAAATACTCAGTAATAACACAATAAAAAAGCATGCTAAATATTTAGCATGCTTTTTTAATATTTCTAAATGATTGATATAAATTATCAACGCACAATTAATACTGGAATGTGACTTTCTGCTAAAACTTTCTGTGCCACACTACCCAGTACAAATTGTTTAAAACCTGTTCGTCCATGAGAACCCATAATAATCAGATCTGCACCTAGGTTTTGCGCCGCACCAATAATTTCCTGATGGACTGAAAAGCCTTCTAAGACTTGAGTGGCGACGGTAAGCCCATGTTCTTCAAACTTTTGCTCAGCTTTCGTTAAATTCTCTTGAACATAGCCTCTGACACGTTCAATCAAATCATTGCTTTGTCCCATACGCACATAGGCATCGGCGAGATAGGGATCTAAGGTCATTACTTCAGCAACCGTGATTTCACTGTTTAAAGCCTTTGCGAGTTGAGCTGCTTCTCGAATGACATTTGCCGCAATTTCAGAGTCATCAATCGCCACTAAGATTTTTTGATAAGCCATGTTGGTTACTCCTTATACTTATGATTTTGCATTGAATTAGGTATTTAAAAATTGTTTAAATTACAAGCTATATTGTTATAGTAACCCTCTTGGAGGATAAATAAAACCTAGCATTTTTATAGGGATAGTTATTATTTATATGAGTATGGTTAAGCGCAGATTTTATTTAAATTACATGAAATTTCTATAAAAAAGGAATATGGATATAACTCTGATTTATCTATAAAAAGTTAGATTAACTTTGCTCGAAGTATTGGCGAAGGGCTTCTACATCATCCGTCTGCAACTGTTCACGTATTTTTAAAATCTGCTTTTCATCCAGATCATAAAGTTTAAGAGCAAGCAATTTTTCAATGTCTTGTTCAGGAAAACGATATTTGATGACTTTGGCTGGGACACCTCCGACAATCGTATAGGGTGGCACATCTTGCGTGACTACAGCACCTGTTGCCACCACAGCACCTTCCCCCAATTTAACGCCTTGCATGATCATGGCACGGCTGCCAATCCAGCAACCATCGGCAATAATAGTATCACCTGCAGCTTGAAAGCTACGTGTATCAAAAGGGAAGGTTGAGATCCAGTCAGGGCGATGCAATTGATTGCCACCCATCATAATCACGCATTCCGCGCCAAAGCAGACAAAGTTACCGATATGTAGTTGATCAATTGGCTTTTCAGGTGTAGCCGCTTTGTCATGCAGATAACGCACCACACAGCGTTCAAAACCCTGATCCCAGTAAGCTGAATAATAGGAGTAATTGCCTTTGATATGGATATTTGGATTGTTTACTGTTTTAGCAATAAATTCGAACTCGCACCAGTGTTTAACAGGTGAGTTGATTAATGGATCCATATCTAGACAAAATATTAAAAGAAAGCCGTGACATTATAGCTTTTATATCAGGAGAGAGTGCTAGTTGGAGAAAAATTTCCAAAGCCAAGTAAACAAACGTTGAATTTGATTGGGAAATACAAAGCCTAGAACTGCACAAAGCAGAGCTTTATTAAAAATAATGAGCGCAGAGCTGGTCGTAGAATTCATATGAAATGCCCATGTGATGGCAATCCCAATACCCAGAACAATTCCTGCAATCGCATAGATCAATGCACTTATGAGTCGATCTTGCATTCTTTATCTCATTTTATTGTATTTAGAAATAGAATGCCTGAAACAAAAGAACTCTTCAAATGATGAAGAGTTCTTTAATCGCTTAATCAGGTGGATAAATTAGATATATTCCACACTCACAATTTCGTATTCAACTTCACCTTGCGGTGTTTGAATTTTTGCTTCGTCGCCTTCGTTCTTACCTAAAAGACCACGTGCAATCGGTGAGTTCACTGAGATTTTATTGATTTTAAAATCTGCTTCATCATCACCGACGATTTTATAAGTCTTACGTTCTTCGGTATCAAGATTTTCAATAGTTACAGTCACGCCAAAGACAACACGGCCATTTTGCTCAAGTGTTTTGACATCAATTTCTTGTACTGCGCCCAGTTTACCTTCGATATCCTGAATACGACCTTCGCAGAAACCTTGCTGTTCACGCGCAGCATGATATTCAGCATTTTCCTTTAAATCACCGTGTTCACGAGCTTCAGCAATCGCTTGGATGATACGTGGGCGATCCACTGTCTTGAGCTGTTGTAATTCTTTCTCTAAGGCAACCTTGCCTTCGGGAGTCATAGGATAACGTTGCATTCTGGTCCCCTCTAAATTGGTTGGGAAAATACAGGATTAAAAAAAGAAAAAGCCCGCCACCGATAAGGTGACGGGACTTTATCGGTAGAGAATTAACCTACAGTTTGTAAATCTTGCAAGCGGTATACATCCATTGGCAATTTCACAGCAAATGCTTGGCAAACTGCTTCTGCACCGTTAATTGTCGTGGTGTAATACACCTTGCCTTGGAGGGCAGCACGACGAATCATGGCAGAGTCATACTGAGCTTGTTTGCCTTCAGTTGTGTTGACAATAAGATGAATTTCACCATTTTTCAAGCGGTCGACAATATGTGGGCGACCTTCGGTCACTTTATTGACGGCTTCGCACTCAATGCCTGCTTCTTTTAATACACGATGTGTACCATTGGTTGCAACAAGCTTAAAGCCATACTCGATCAACTGTTTCGCGATGTTGGCAATGTATTTCTTATCTGATTCACGAACCGATAAGAATGCATGCTTCACTTCGCCTTCAGTTGGTAAACCTGGTAAACGTTCGTTAGAACCAAGAACCGCTTTATAGAATGCTTCGCCAAATGTTTTACCAACGCCCATCACTTCACCTGTAGATTTCATCTCAGGCCCAAGCATTGGATCTACACCAGGGAATTTAGCGAATGGGAATACTGCTTCTTTAACCGCAAAATGTGTTGGAATGATTTCTTTGGTGAAACCTTGTGATTCCAACGATTGACCCGCCATACAACGTGCCGCAACTTTTGCTAAAGAGTCACCAATACATTTAGAAACGAAAGGAACGGTACGTGATGCACGTGGGTTCACTTCAAGGACATAAATGTCGTTGCCTTTAACAGCAAACTGAACGTTCATCAAACCGATTACGCCAAGTTCTTTTGCCATTGCAACGGTTTGACGGCGCATCTCATCCTGAACTTCTTGAGAAAGAGAGTAAGGAGGGATCGAACATGCTGAGTCACCTGAGTGGATACCGGCTTGTTCAATGTGCTGCATGATACCACCGATCACAACATCTTTACCGTCAGATACGCAGTCCACGTCAACTTCAGTTGCATCGTCAAGGAAACGGTCAAGCAGGACAGGGGCTTCATTCGACGCTTGTACTGCTTCACGAAGGTAACGTTTAAGTTCTTCTTCGTTATACACGATTTCCATTGCACGACCACCCAATACATAAGATGGACGAACAACCAGTGGATAACCCACTTTAGCTGCTTCTGAAATACCTTCTTCAGCAGATTTTACAATGCTGTTGTTTGGTTGACGAAGTTGTAGACGTTGAATCATTTGTTGGAAACGTTCACGGTCTTCTGCACGGTCAATCGCATCAGGAGATGTACCAATAATTGGTGTACCTGCTTCTTCCAAAGCACGTGCCAATTTCAAAGGTGTTTGACCACCGTACTGTACGATCACGCCTTTAGGCTTCTCGGTACGTACGATTTCAAGTACATCTTCAAGTGTTACTGGTTCGAAGTAGAGACGGTCAGATGTGTCATAGTCGGTTGAAACCGTTTCAGGGTTACAGTTCACCATGATGGTTTCATAACCGTCTTCACGCATTGCAAGCGCAGCGTGTACACAGCAGTAGTCAAACTCGATCCCTTGACCAATACGGTTAGGACCACCACCAATCACCATGATCTTGTCACGGTTTGATGGATTTGCTTCACATTCTTCATCGTAAGTTGAATACATGTAAGCAGTACCCGATTCAAACTCGGCTGCACAAGTATCAACACGTTTGTAAACTGGATATACACCCAAGTTCCAACGTTGCTTACGGAATTGCTTTTGTGAAATACCCATCAAGTCAGCAATACGCAGGTCAGATAAACCTTTGCGTTTGAATGAACGGATATTGTCAGCGTTTAAGTCACCAAAACCTAATGCTTTTACTTGAGCTTCAGTTTTAATGATGTCTTCGATTTGGATCAAGAACCAACGGTCGATCTTGGTCGCTTCAAATACGTCATCTAAAGAGAAACCATGACGGAATGCATCGGCAACATACCAGATACGCTCTGGACCAGGAACTTTAAGCTCTTTTAGGATAATGTCTTTGGCATTGGCAGTACCAGCTTCAACTTTCTCGTCAAAGCCACTAACACCCACTTCAAGACCACGAAGTGCTTTTTGTACAGATTCTTGGAAGTTACGACCAATTGCCATCACTTCGCCCACAGATTTCATCTGAGTCGTTAGTACTGGCTCAGCTTGTGGGAATTTTTCGAAGTTAAAGCGTGGAATCTTAGTGACAACATAGTCAATCGATGGTTCGAAAGATGCTGGTGTAATACCGCCAGTGATGTCGTTTTTCAATTCATCAAGGGTATAACCGACTGCAAGTTTCGCTGCGATTTTCGCAATCGGAAAACCTGTTGCTTTAGATGCAAGTGCAGATGAACGAGAAACACGTGGGTTCATCTCGATCACAACCATACGACCGTCTTTCGGGTTAATACCGAATTGAACGTTAGAACCACCAGTCTCTACACCGATTTCACGAAGAACTGCAACCGATGCATTACGCATTAATTGATATTCTTTGTCTGTCAATGTTTGCGCAGGTGCAACCGTGATTGAGTCACCTGTGTGTACGCCCATTGGGTCAAAGTTTTCAATCGCACAGACGATGATACAGTTGTCGTTTTTGTCACGAACAACTTCCATCTCGTATTCTTTCCAACCAATTAACGATTCATCAATCAATAATTGTTTGGTTGGAGAAAGATCGAAACCACGTTCACAGATTTCTAGGAATTCTTCGCGGTTATAAGCAATACCACCACCTGAGCCACCCATCGTGAATGATGGACGGATGATGACTGGGAAGCCAAAACCTGCTTGGATTGCCAAAGCCTCTTCCATTGTTTCTGCAATGGCTGCTTTTGGACATTCCAAGCCAATTTTACGCATTGCGATATCAAACAGTTTACGATCTTCTGCTTTTTCAATCGCGTCTTTTGATGCGCCAATTAGTTCTACATTATATTTTTCGAGAACGCCGTGCTCATCTAACGCAAGGGCACAGTTCAATGCCGTTTGACCACCCATGGTTGGGAGGACTGCATCTGGGCGTTCTTTTTCAATGATTTGTGCAACTGTCTGCCAAGTGATTGGCTCGATATAGGTCGCATCCGCCATTGCAGGGTCAGTCATAATGGTCGCTGGGTTAGAGTTCACCAAAATAACGCGATAACCTTCTTCACGAAGCGCTTTACATGCTTGCGCACCAGAATAGTCAAATTCGCAGGCTTGACCAATGACAATAGGACCGGCACCAATAATTAAGATGCTTTTAATATCCGTACGTTTAGGCATTATTCGCTCCGTAATTACTTCTTAGCTGCTTCGATAAGTTCGATGAAATGATCGAACAATGGGGCACAGTCATGTGGACCAGGGCTGGCTTCAGGGTGACCCTGAAAACTGAATGCTGGTTTGTCAGTGCGATGAATACCTTGGTTTGTACCATCAAACAGTGAGCGATGTGTCACTTTTAAGTTTGCAGGTAAAGTACTCTCGTCAACAGCAAAGCCGTGGTTTTGAGAAGTAATCATCACTGTACCTTCCTCAAGGTTTTGTACAGGATGGTTAGCGCCGTGGTGACCATGATTCATTTTCATGGTTTTCGCGCCAGAAGCGAGAGCCAAAATTTGGTGACCCAAGCAAATACCGAATACAGGTAGATTGGTTGTATCAACAATGGTTTTCACTGCTTCAATTGCATAATCACATGCTGCTGGATCACCAGGACCATTTGATAAGAACACGCCATCTGGATTGAGTGCGAGCACTTTTTTAGCAGGGGTTTGTGCAGGAACAACAGTCAATTTACAACCACGGTCTGCAAGCATACGTAAGATGTTGGTTTTGACACCATAATCGTATGCAACAACATGAAATTTTAATTCTGGTTGAGTGAAACCTTCGCCCAAAGTCCAAGAGCCTTCAGTCCATTCAAAACCTGTTGGATCACAGCATTCTTTCGCAAGATCTAAACCGTTTAAACCACCAAATGCACGTGCTTTTGCAATTGCTTCTTCTTCTGTAATATTTTCGCCAGCAAGGATGCAACCATTTTGTGCACCTTTGTCGCGTAGAATACGAGTCAATTTACGCGTATCAATATCAGCAATCGCAACAACATTATTTTGTTCTAAATATTCACTCAGTGATTGTTCGGCACGGAAATTACTATGTAATAAAGGCAGATCACGAATAATTAAACCATTCGCCCATACTTTATGGATGCGACCTGATTCAACGTCTTCACTATTACAGCCAGTATTTCCAATATGAGGATAAGTCAACGTCACAATTTGTTGTGCGTAGCTTGGGTCGGTCAAAATTTCTTGATAACCAGTCATGGCAGTGTTAAAAACGACTTCACCAGTCGTACTACCCGATGCACCGATAGACGTTCCTTTAAAGATCGTTCCATCTGCGAGGGCTAAAATGGCGGGGGTGCTCAAACCAAAGCTCCTGAACTAAGACCACAAAAATAGGGCTGTAAAAAAGCGAGAAGACATAAAAAAAGGCAGGCCGTCTTTAAAAAAACATGCCCCTCCTTCCAGTCTGCTCGCTTGTAACTTAACAGCGCATTATACGCATGAGTCCGTGAAAAGTCTATGTGTTTTATTTATTAAAGTCAGAATTTACCAATTTCTTTTATAAGCATTCGCTGGGCAGTGTCTATTGCAAAATCAATCATCCTTCTATCGATATCATGAGATATTATGCAAATTGTCAGACAATTTTTTTTGTGTTTGGGATGTGGCCGTTTTATCTTATATCTAGCCAAAAAATCAACAATCAATAAAGAGGGTAATCAAAATGGCTGAGAATCAAACGACACCTGCAACTGCTGAAGAAGTAAAAACTGCTGTAGTTGAAAAAACCACGAAAGCGAAAGAAGCTGTTGCTGAAAAGACTGCTGAAGTCAAAGAAGTGGTTGCTGAAAAAACTGCAAAAGCGAAAGAGGTTGTTGCAGAAAAAACAGCAAAGGCGAAAGAAGTGATTGCAGAAACTCAAGAGCAAGCCAAAGAAGTGATCGCTGAAACTCAAGGTCAGGTAAAAGAAGCTTTAGCTGAAACTCAAGAAAAAATTGAGGCTGAAGCGAAAGAATTGAATCAAAACATTCAAAACCAACTGACTCAAATCAAACAAGATCTTCTAGAGCGTATTGAAGTAATTAAGACTCAACTTAATTCATCGCAAGGTAACTTACTTGAACTTAAAAATGCATTGAAAATTGAATTAAATGCATTGATTGAAGACCTGACCAAGGTAAGCAAAGAACTGAAAGATGACATCAGCCAGATTTCAGTGAAGCACAAAGATACATTAGTGGGTAGCTTTAAACGCACTAAAGAACAAGCGGTTGAAGCTTGGAATAAAGTACGTGCTAGCTAATTAATTGCAGGCATAAAAAAAGCGAGAATTTTTCTCGCTTTTTTTATTTTTAAATTTAAAACTGATGTAACCAATCACGTTTGTTATGAAAGTCAGCTTGAGGACTACTGTGTTGCATCGCAAAATACTGCATACCTTGCGTAGTTTCCAGAACAGCAGTCAAACCAAGATATATGTCAGCCCATTTTAATTCATGCTCGCGCATAAATTGCGACAAATCTAAACTGACATTTAAGCCATAATGGGTGCGCTGTAAATGATTCAATTCAATGTCATATGCTGCAATCGGCGGCATATTTTCAGGAAAACGGTATTCTTCAAATTGATAAACTTGCCAAGCCTGAGAAGGGGAAAGGTTGATTTCACGATAGAAATCTTGATCTTTCACACCGACAAAAATTTCAAAGCAAGTCTGTTCCCATAAAAAGTCTTGACGTGGATGTGCTGTGACTTGATTTGGGTAAATCAGAAATTGATTTGGGTCACGAACCCAAAAACCAACATTTAAGGTTGCTGGTGTTTGTTGTTCAATCGCTCCAACGACCGTAATGGCACTAAAGCGATCAAAGGCAGACAGTTCATAACTTGCCATCGTAATTACTTATTATTTAAATGAGCAAAACGAACCAAGTTAGACAGGTGTTGGTTTTGTTTCGCTGCTTTTTTATAGAGCAAAACAATTTTACCAATTTTCTGTACAGATTCTGCACCAGTTGCTTCAACAATCGCGTCAATCACTGCTGCACGTGCGTCACGATCTTCACCTGCAATTTTGACTTTAATGAGTTCATGATCATTCAGCGCACGATTTGTTTCTTCAATGACGTTTTCTGTAAGACCTTGGCCACCAACCATTACCACTGGATTAAGTGCATGACCAATTTGACGTAAACGTTTACGTTCATGGATAGATAAAGCCGCCATTAAAAATACCTGATTGGAAAAACGACCTAGTATAACTTGCATCCCGATTCTAAGATAGATTCAGAAGACAAGCACTTGAAACAAATATGTGAAAATTGCTGAAATATCCAATGATGATGATCGAAAAAAATCTGTAAAAGTTCGTGTGAATGAAGTACATCCGTACTGTAATGAGAGTAATTTTCACGTACAATGACTCATCAGAAGTTTTTTGAAATTTAGTGAGTTATGGCGACACGCATTACCAATCAAAAATTGTCTAAAAGCAGTCGTGTGTGGATGCGAGAGCACTTAGATGACCATTTTGTGAAGAAAGCACAAAAGGAAGGTTATCGCGCACGCGCGGCATATAAGTTACTTGAAATCCAAGAAAAATATAAAATGATCAAACCTGGGATGACGGTTGTCGACTTAGGCGCGGCACCAGGTAGTTGGTCGCAAATTGCAGGTAAATTGGTCGGATCAAATGGTTTAGTGATTGCTTCAGATATTCTGGCAATGGATGCTCTTCCAGATGTGACCTTCTTGCAAGGTGACTTCCGCGAGGAAGAAGTTTTCGAAAAATTGTTAAATATTTTAAATGGACGTCAAGTAGACGTTGTAATTTCGGATATGGCCCCCAATACATCAGGTAATAGGGCTGTTGATCAACCGCGTCAAATTTACTTATGTGAATTGGCTTTGGATTTTGCTCAGAAAGTACTCGGACCCAACGGACAGTTTCTTGTTAAAGTGTTCCAAGGTTCAGGATTTGATGAGTTCAGAAAACAAGTGGTCGATGGTTTTGATGTATTAAAAACAGCCAAACCTGCGGCTTCACGTGCTCGATCGAAAGAAGTTTTTTTGATTGGCCAAGGTCGTAAAAAGGCATTGCAATAAAAGTGTACTTGCCAAGTTGTTAAAAATTGTGCATTTTGTACCTTTTAAGTTTTTTGCAACGCAAATTCATTGCTGTTTTTGTGAAGGTCAGCCAAGATTAGGTATGATCAAATTAGATTGATATGGGAATAAAGCCTTGAGCGATTACTTCAAGAATGCCGTATTGTGGCTCATCATACTCGGTGTTCTGATTTTGATTTTTAGCAACGTCAGTGACCGCAATAAGCCTGCAGCGATGAAATATTCTGATTTCGTTGCAGCGGTGAATGCTGGGCAAATTAAACAAGTCACAATTGACGGTTTAAATATTAATGGTGAAAAAACCAATGGCTCTGCCTTTGAGACGGTTCGTCCTCAAGTAGAAGACACTGAGTTGCTACCAAGCTTGAATAAACAAAATGTAGTTGTTGAAGGCACAGCGCCACAACGTCAAGGCATTTTGATGCAACTTCTCATTGCGAGTTTCCCTGTATTGCTCATCATCTTATTATTCATGTTCTTCATGCGTAATATGGGCGGTGGTGCAGGTGGCAAAAACGGTCCTATGAGTTTTGGTAAGTCAAAAGCAAAAATGTTATCTGAAGATCAAATTAAGTTAACATTTAGTGATGTTGCAGGCTGTGACGAAGCAAAACAAGAAGTGGTTGAAATCGTTGATTTCTTAAAAGACCCTGCTAAATTCAAACGCCTTGGTGCAACCATTCCACGTGGTGTACTTATGGTTGGTCCTCCAGGTACTGGTAAAACATTATTGGCGAAAGCCATTGCTGGCGAAGCTAAGGTTCCATTCTTTAGTATCTCTGGTTCTGACTTCGTTGAAATGTTTGTTGGTGTCGGTGCATCTCGTGTCCGTGACATGTTCGAGCAAGCAAAACGCCATGCGCCATGTATCATCTTTATTGATGAGATTGATGCAGTCGGTCGTCATCGTGGTTCGGGTACAGGTGGTGGTCATGATGAGCGTGAACAGACCCTGAACCAGATGCTTGTTGAAATGGACGGTTTTGAAGGCAATGAAGGCGTTATCGTTATTGCTGCAACCAACCGTGTTGATGTCTTGGATAAAGCCTTGCTTCGTCCAGGCCGTTTTGACCGTCAAGTAATGGTGGGTTTACCAGACATTCGTGGTCGTGAACAAATCTTGAATGTTCACTTGAAGAAACTTCCTTCTGTTACAGGTGTAGATCTTAAAGTTCTTGCACGTGGTACGCCAGGATTCTCAGGTGCGCAACTTGCAAACTTAGTCAATGAAGCTGCATTGTTTGCTGCTCGCCGTAATAAAAACACGGTAGATATGCATGACTTTGAAGATGCAAAAGACAAGATATACATGGGTCCAGAACGTAAATCTATGGTGATTCGTGAAGAAGAACGTCGTGCGACGGCTTACCATGAAGCTGGTCATGCGATTGTTGCTGAAATTTTGCCAGGTACAGACCCTGTGCATAAAGTAACGATCATGCCACGTGGTTGGGCGTTGGGTGTGACTTGGCAGTTGCCTGAACAAGATCAGACCAGCCACTATAAAGATAAGATGTTGAATGAACTTTCTATCTTGTTTGGTGGTCGTATTGCAGAAGAAGTATTCATTAACCAAATGTCGACAGGTGCATCGAACGACTTTGAACGTGCAACCAAAATGGCACGTGCAATGGTAACTAAGTACGGTATGTCAGATCGCCTTGGTGTCATGGTGTATGAAGATGAAAACCAAAATGGTTTCTTCGGTAATGTGGGTAGCCGTACGATTTCTGAAGCAACTCAACAAAAAGTTGATGAAGAAGTACGTCGTATCTTGGATGAACAGTATAAAGTTGCACGTGACATCTTGGAAAATAACAAAGATATCGCTCATGCAATGGTGAAAGCGTTGATGGATTGGGAAACAATCGATCGTGACCAAATCCGTGACATCATGGAAGGTCGTGAGCCGCAACCACCTAAAGTTTATGTTGCTGAAAATCCAGTGGCTGCATTTGAACCGCCGAAAGATGGTCCATCTACTCCACCACCATTACCAGCAATGGGCTAATCAAAGATAAAATAAAAAGAGCGACTCCGGTCGCTCTTTTTTTGTCTCAATTTTGGCCCAAACTGAAAATAAATCAGCTATGCACCAAGCTCTGTCTTGTTAAAATAAGCCTATTCCAATATGGAGCGTTTTGATGCAGTTGATGCCCTTAGCACAATGTCAGTTACAGTGTGGCCGTTTTAGCTTAGACCTCTCCCAACCCCAAGTGATGGGGATTTTAAATGTCACGCCTGATTCATTTAGTGATGGTGGGCAACATCATCAAAAAGACCAAGCCATTCAACATGCATTGCAGATGATGCAAGATGGTGCCAGCATTATTGATATCGGTGGTGAGTCGACTCGTCCGAATGCTTCAGCAGTTGCATTGGAAGAAGAAATTCGTCGTGTGATTCCTGTGGTTGAAGCATTATCTAAATACGATGTGATCATCTCGATTGATACCAGTCAGCCGGAAGTGATGCGTGCAGCCGTTCAAGCAGGAGCGCATATCTGGAATGATGTGCGTGCATTAACTCGCCCACAGGCCTTAGAAACGGCTGCAGAATTAAATATCCCTGTGGTGCTCATGCACATGCGCGGTGAACCCACCAATATGAACCAGTTGGATCAATATCAGGATGTGACCGAAGAGGTAATTTACGAGCTACAACAACGCTTAGATCAAGCGATTGCAGTTGGGGTGAGAAAAGAAAATATTATTATTGATCCAGGTTTTGGTTTTGCTAAAAATGCACAGCAAAACTTTCAATTACTGAATGAGTTCTGGAAGCTTAATCAAATGGGCTATCCGATCTTATCAGGCTTATCACGTAAACGTTTTATTGGTGAAGCCTTAGATGGTGTGCCTGCACAGGAACGTGCTGTGGGGAGTGTAATGGGGCATCTGTTGAGTATTCAGCAGGGGGCCAGTATTGTTCGGGCGCATGATGTTAAAGCCACTAGCGATGCGATTAAAGTCTGGAACAGGATGCAAAATCATTAAGCTTGTATGCGTCAGTAGGGCCCAAGGGCTCTATTGACTTGCTGAATCAGATTAAATATAACAAATGTATAATGAAGATGAGTAATATTAAAAATGGAAAATAAAACAATCACATATAAAAGTTTATGGGTGTTTGCCCTGATTCTGAGTCTTGGTTTTATTGTTTCTGCCGGTGTGATGGGTTATGCGCTTAAACAGTTTAATAGTACAAAAAATTCAATTACAGTCAAAGGCTTAGCTGAAAAACCGATTCAAGCCGATTCCGCACGATGGGAAATCAACTTACAAACCAACCACACTTCTGACACGATCCCAGAAGCCTATCAATTACTTGACCAACAAATGAAAGCATTACAGGCCTTCTTTGTTGAACATGGCTTTAAAGCCGCAGATATGCAACTTGGAAATAAACGTTCGGATTCTTATTATGAGGAAGTCGATACAGGTGAAGGGCGTACCAAGCGGGAGTTTAAAGGCTATATTGCCTTGCAGTCTTTGGTGATCAGCAGTCGAGATATCAAAAAAATAGAACAGGCGGCAAAAGATGCCTATTTACTGGATGAAAAAGGCATTTCGATTGAGCAAAAACCTGAATATCTGGTGTCGAATTTAGAAGAAATCAAAATGTCCTTGATTGCTAATGCCACCAAAAATGCCTATAGCCGAGCCAATGAGTTTGCCAAAGTCGGTGGGGTAAAGGTCGGGATGATGCGTTCAGCCAGCCAAGGTGCATTTTATATCCTGCCTGAAAGCGGTTCTGACGATGACAGTGATTATGGGGGCGCTTATGACAAAGCCACTATTAATAAAATTGCCCGCGTGGTGGTCACTATCAATTATGCGATTGAATAGTGTTTCAGTCTTGAATTGAACCAAGAGCCGCTAAATCAATCGAAGGAAGGATACATACAAATACCATGTATCTTTCTTTTTTTGCATACAATCTTTGAATATCACCTTCATTTGAAAAGACAAAATAGAATTTAGGAATTTAAGCATGCACCAATCCACAAAAATATTAACACTAAGTTTGCTCAGTTGCATGATCATGGCTTGTAGTAGTCCTGTCAAACACAATGACCAAGTGATGATTGAAACAACGATGCCTGTATCGCCATCACCGATTACTCAGTCAAATCAAGGCTTGGCTCAGACGCGTAAAATGATTGCACCTGCATCTTATATTGCAGTGATGCCAACGATGGAGAGACCACGGTTAGAGCAGAATACTGAAAAATACCAAAAAAATGAGGTCAATCCGGTTCATCGCGTGGCGGATCAAGCTGTTTCAACTTTTAGTATTGATGTGGATACGGGCAGTTATACCAATACCCGCCGTTTTTTGAATGATGGTCGTTTGCCACCTGTTGATGCGGTTCGTGCTGAGGAGATGATCAACTACTTTGATTATCAATATCCACAACCCAATAGCATTCATCCATTTTCTGTCACCACGGAAACTGTAGATTCGCCTTGGAAGGAAAATGCCAAGCTGATTAAGATTGGTATTCAGGCTAAAGATCTCACCACTAAACAATTACCTCCAGCCAATCTGGTATTTTTGGTGGATGTCTCAGGGAGTATGGATGCGCCTGATAAGTTACCTTTAGTCAAACAAACCCTGCGTTTACTCACCGAGCAATTACGTCCTCAAGACAAAGTCACTATTATTACTTATGCCAGCGGTGAAAAACTGGTTTTAGAGCCTACGTCTGGAAATGAAAAAGACAAGATTTTAGCCGTGATTAATGCTTTGCAGGCAAGCGGGGCAACCGCAGGTGAACAAGCGATTCAACTGGCTTATAAACAAGCTGAAAAAGCTTTGGTAAAAAATGGCATTAACCGAATTCTATTGGCGACAGATGGTGACTTTAATGTAGGCATCACCGACTTCAATACCTTAAAAGGCATGGTTGCTGAGAAACGAAAAAGCGGGATCTCGTTAACGACTTTAGGTTTTGGTACCGGTAACTATAATGAGCAGCTGATGGAGCAACTGGCAGATGCTGGGGATGGAAACTACAGCTATATCGATAATAAAAATGAAGCGAAAAAAGTGGTACAGCGTCAGCTTTCCTCGACATTGGCAACCGTCGCTCAGGATGTCAAAATTCAGGTGGAATTTAACCCTGCAACGGTGAAAGAATATCGCCTAGTCGGTTATGAAAATCGGATGCTCAAGCAGGAAGATTTCAATAATGATAAAGTTGATGCTGGTGATATTGGCGCAGGGCATAACGTCACTGCAATTTATGAAATCATTCCAGTTGGTCAGCAAGGTTGGCTCAATGATTCACGTTATCAGGAATCTTCGAAAACAGATACAGCAAAAAAGTCTGAATATGCTTTTGTAAACTTGCGCTATAAATTACCAAACCAAGAAAAAAGTATTTTGCTCAATCAAGCGGTGAAAGCTGAAAGTAAAACCCTTGCACAGGCCAATAACGATACCCGTTTTGCCATTGCGGTGGCATCTTATGCCCAGCAGTTAAAAGGGGGACAATATAATGGTGCCATGGGCTGGGATCAAATTATTCAGTTGGCACAACAATCTGCCAAGCCTGATCCTTATCAAATGCGAGAGGAGTTCGTAGAGCTGGCGAAGATTGCCAAAAGCTTGAGTGCGAAAAAAGATTAAACATTGTTTTAAAAAAGCGGTCGGAAATGTTAAATGACTGGCCGTGAATAATGTTGATTATTAACAATACAGAAATGATACCAATATGAAGACCCCTCTGATTAGATCAAGCAAGTTAAGTGAGCTGAATGGTTGCAATGTGTGGTTAAAAATGGAGTCTGCTCAGCCTACAGGTTCTTTTAAGCAGCGTAGTATTGGCAATGCTTGCCTAAACTATGTTGAACAAGGCGCAAAGAAATTTGTGAGTTCTTCTGGTGGTAATGCTGGAATTTCTGTTGCGTATATGGGCAAGCTATTAGGTATTGCAGTGACCGTAGTTGTCCCGAAAACAACGTCGCAAACAGCGATTGATTTAATGCGACAGGAAGCTGCTGAAGTGATTGTTCATGGTGATTCTTGGATTGAAGCCAATGAACGTGCACTTGCTTTTGTTAGCGAGGAAGCGGTTTATATTCATCCTTTCGATGACCAATATTTGTGGGATGGTGTTGCCTGTATTATCGATGAAGTGATTGCCGAAGGGGTACGTCCTTCAGCAGTAGTTTTATCGGTTGGTGGGGGGAGTTTACTGTCTGGTATAGCTCAAGGATTAGAAATGCATCATCTGGATATTCCTATTTATGCAATCGAAACTGAAGGTACAGCCTCTTTAAATACCTCAATACAACTCGGGCAGCATATTAGCCTAGACCATGTCACGGGCATTGCAACCACACTTGCAGCAAAACGGGTCTGTGAGCAAGCATTTAAGATCGCTCAACAGCCAAAGGTTCAGACAATAACGGTTGCTGATCAAGATACAGTAAGCGCCTGTTTAAAATTTTTAGATGATCACCGAACCTTGGTCGAACCTGCGTGTGGTGCAAGCTTGTCCATTTTATATGATCAAAAAGTTAACTTTAGTCCATCTGACGATGTACTGGTGATTGTTTGTGGTGGTGCATCGATCACTTTTGAGCAGCTTGCAAAATATGCGCAACAATTTGTCATGTAAATATGGATTTGAAGGCAGTTTTTCTTTGCAAATTGTCTTTTGCTCGAGGTGAAAGGGTATGGTTTGGCAAAGTTGATTATCTTCCACTTTAAAAAGCGGTTAGAAAAACCGCTTTTTTTATGGCTAAATATCGTGATTTCGGCGAGATTATGTTATAAGCATGGCGTTTTATTGGCATATTATTTTTTATGTTTGAAAATTTACTCCTCCCCATGTTTGACGATGAATATTATCCCGATATTCTCGTTGCCGAAGTGAAACAGCATATCCAGCAGTTTTCAAAAAAGGTCAGTCGTACCGATCTATCTGAAACGGAAATCTATCGTTATGCACATCAGACCATGATTGAAATTAACGAGATGAAGCCGCAGTTTGAAGATTTGGAATCAAGCTTGGATGACACCGCCGCAGATTATATTGCTGAAGCGATGATGATGGTGGTGCAAGATGTCGGCTACCTAGATGTTGAAATGGAAGAATTGATTGCCAATCGAGAGTGGTAAATTTCACTCTCGTTGGTTTTTATAATAACAACAATTAATTCGCAGCTGCTCCATGCCAAAGTTTTGGTAACACAATTTTCCCTGAAATCCATGCTTCAATTTTAGGCTGTTGTATTTTTTGATAATACAGACTTTCGCTATTGATCAATAAGCCTAGCGTATCCCCCTGATTGAGTTGCCCATACACACTCGGTAATTCGATGCTTTGTGTTTTGCTGTTCTGAGCCGTTAAACCCAATCGAATCTGATCATAGCTTGCTTTCTTGGCTGGATTAAATGGGGCCGTTTGATCATTTAAAACGGTATATTTTCCTGTGATCTTTGATTTGATCGCAACTGAGATAAATAAGGTTGCATCTGCATATTCAGGCGTTGTTTCCATATTTAAGGAAATAACTGGCGAACCTGCCATCGATGCTGATTGCTGCGCTGTGTGAATCGGTATAAATACCGCTTGGCTTGCTGTCGGTGCGATCCATGTTTTTTTCAGATCGTAGCTGGTTACAGGTTTAAGATCGGCAAAATGATTGACAGGGCTTTGATCGACACATAATTCAGGTAATGATTCGGCTGGTGGTTGATCTTTTAGCTTCTGGTTAAACCAAGTCAAAATGGTTTTTTGTAGATTGTACTGCTGTTGATTGCCACAGCGAACCGATTTGCCAATATACCAAAAAGGGGTACTGCCTAAGGGAGAGTGCTGGGTAAAGGGCTGTAAATGGCCGCCTTGTACCCCAATCAAATGCACTTCATGTTGCGCCTGTTGGATACATTGAGCTGCTTTAATTCCTTCATTAAAAGGGAAGAGCACATCTCTGAAGCCTTGAATAATTAAGGCATCTGCCTGAGGGGCTTGATTGTGACTGCAAAACCAGCTGGCTTGATGGGTGTTGAGAAAATCATAAGTCGATTGCTTTAATTGACCTTGCTGCGTATCCAGATAGGCCTGTTTCAATTCAGGATCAAATTTATTCCAATTCCACCAGTCACCTATTAGATTGAGGAAAGCAATCCAGTTACTTTTAGGCACGCCATTGGGGGTGAGGCTATGCACAATGTCATACCACGTGGTAATCGGTACAATCGCCTGTAAGCGTGGATCTAAAGCTGAAGCTAGATACTGCACTCCGCCCGCATAGGATTCACCAATCATACCGGTACGGACGCCGTTTTGATTCTTGGCCAGTTGTGGCAGGTTCCTTTCTGCCCAGTCCATAATGGTGATGACATCTTGCGCTTCTTTTTTTGGATCAGTCAGACGAATTTTACCCTGACTGTCTCCATGTCCACGTTGGTCATAGCTAATCACCCAATAACCATTCTGCCAAGCGGTTTTTGCCACTTGGCCTGTTGGCAAAAGAAAGCCATATAAACTGAGTTCAGGCCGTTTCATTCGAGACAGACCAAAGCCATGGGTATGTAAAAGTAATGGAGCTGTTTGACTGGATGTTAAATGGGGTTGATACACGGTAAACGCGAGTACCGTGCCATCAGCTGCAGTGGTTTTGGCTTGATAATAGCGCTGCTTGAGTTCTGTGGTTTTAAGCGTTATTGAATTGGGCTGTGTCGTCGCATGTACACAACCCTGTAACACCAATACCAGACTACAGCAAAGCCATAAAACGTAAGAACGCATCGATTATTTCATCCTTGAACAAATCTTTGAGATGTCACGCAGAGCGTTAGGATAGTGTACTTGAGCCGATCAATAGATACTATCACGGATCGGAGGTGTTACCTGACCGATCCGTTTGCATATTTATTGTGGGCGTGGTCGGTTGCGATAGGCATAAAGAAACAGACCGAAACACAGCAGCATTAAACCCATGATCAGATGTGAACTGAGAGGTTCATGATTGAACAAAAAGCCCCAACAAGTGGCAAACACAGGCGTCAGAATGGTAATTAGCATCACGGTAGTTGGGTTGAGTTTCTGAATTAAATGAAAGTAAAAAATCATGGCCAGCACAGAAGAAAATAAGGCGCTATACAGCAGGGCCAAACTGGTTTGTAGACTAGGGAACTGCGTTGGTGCCTCAGCGAGAAAAAAAGGCAGTAAACACAGATAGCCAAACCATGAAACCAAAGTTGAACCTGTAGTTTGGACAATAGGGTGAATCTCGGCGCCAACTTTGGCAACGCTAAACATTGAAAGTACATAGAGTAGAACCGCAATGATTTCATATAACACCCCAACCAAATCCAGCTGAATATGGTCAGTACCAATACCAAGTGTCAGAGACAAGCCAAAAATTGCCAGTGAGAGTCCGTACCATTGACGTTTTAAAAAATGTTCGCGTTTTAGAATAAACACGGCAATCAAACCTGACCAGAGTGGCGCCGTACCATAAATAATCGAAATCATACCCGATGAAACACGGGTTGCGCCCATATAGCAGAAGGTCATAGAGCCAAATAAGCCAACCGCACCTGCGCTATAACTGATCAAAGCCTGAGGCGTCAAAATAAGTTTTTGTCGGAAATAAAACAGGCAAATTAATGCCAACGGAATGGCGATACTAAATCGGAAAAACAGCCCCCAAGCCCAATGAATTTCGTGCACCGTCAAAACAGCGGCCAAAGGCGTGAATGACCAGATCAGCACGACTGCGATAAATTGACCGACTGTGGCAAGGCGAGGGGAAACGAGGGCCACAGTCGGTTGCATCTGTGTGCTGGATATAAAATTCTTTTCGGGTAACTGGCTCATGTTGAGGTTCCTGTTATAACAACGGTAGATGGGGTTAAAAAATTTAGGCAACAAAAAAGGTCGCTGTTGAGGCGACCTTGGGATTCAAATGATGCTTTTTTAAGGGGTCATCGGATGAAGCAGTACAAAGTCTCCTCGCATAAAAATGCAGACACGTCGCCATGCTGCATGGGCAGAAATAGCATGCGAAATCACGATGACGGGTGCGAAAGACACTTTGTTGCTGAACATATCAATATTCTGAAATAAGCTTTAGATTTTTATAACATAGGCTTTGGGTGAAAAATAGTCGTTTTCTCAAATAAAGATAAAAATATAAGCAAAGTAAATAAACAATTGGGCATTGCTAAAATTGCAGATTTTTCCATAATGTTGCCATCAAATTCTGAAAGAAGTTTGCTCTTGTCTGCCTTTGAAATTTTTGCGGTAGTGATTAGTCTGATTGGTGTGACCTTGACCATTCGACGCAATATGTGGTGTTGGTGGTTTAACTTTCTGGCGTGTAGTTTGTATGCCTATTTTTTCTTTACCATCAAGTTATATGGCGAAACGATCCTGCAATTTTTCTTTATTGCGATGAATGTTTATGGATTCTATTACTGGCTTAAAGGCAAACGTCAAGACCATGATATTCGGATTGAACCGATTGCCAAGAGCACTGTATTGGCGCAAATGTGCTTGGCGCTGATTTTTGGTCTGTTGTTTGGCTTGATTCTTAAACACTTTACCGATGCTGCTGTACCGATGTTAGATTCACAATTGGTGGCATTTAGTTTACTTGCTACCTACTGGACCAGTCGTAAGCATATTGCCACTTGGATTCTCTGGATTTTTGTCAACATTATCTATGTCGGTATGTTTATTTACAAAGAGGTTTTCCTGACCGCGGGACTCTATGCAGCTTTTGTTGGATTGGCAGCCTATGGTTGGTGGCAATGGCAACAGGTCAAACAAAAACAAAAGTTTCAGCTATAAATAACAAGGGCAGCTAAGCTGCCCTTGTTATTGTGGATAAAGATTATTTCGTCGTTGCCTGATAGGTCTGTACAGCTTGACGGCCTAAGGCTGGATCATCGGTAAATACGCCATCGACCCCCGCTTTAAAATAAAGCTGCATTTCTTTGATGGACCCTGTGCTGCAGCGCTCAGCTGCTTTTGCAACATCAGCACTACATTTTAGTGTATCGGGTAGGAAGTTGTTTTCTGGACGGAAGGTATAAGGATGTACTTTTAAATTGACTTTATGTGCGTCTGCAATAAACGAGGTGGTCTGTGTCATTGCGGCATCTTTAAAGACATAGACTTTCCATGGACCGACACCATTGGCGTAAGCTGAAACATCTTTAAGGCCCTGTGCTGTTGCCAAATCCGCATAGGTTTTAGGGTTGTTTTGCACAACATAATCTGCCGGTCTTGCTTCTGGCGCATCATAGAGCTGAATTAATTGTGCATGCTTAACACTCTTGTGTAAGTCGAGTTGGCTTTTTAAATATTTTAAATTTCCAACTTCAAACGACTGTAAATAAATAGGTGCAATATCTCGGCTGTATTGATACTTGGATAAGGTTTTTAGTAAAGCATCTTCCATCGCCAAATTCTGTTGCTGGAAGTAGGTCGGATGTTTGGTTTCAATATATAGACCAATGATTTTGCCTGTTTTTTTATAATGTGCTTCTGCCAGTTCAATGATTTGTTCTAAGGTTGGAATGGCATAGAGATCATTATATTTTTGGTTGTCTGGTCGGAATTGTGGAATACGTTCACGGGCTTTGAGTTGCTGTAACTCTTTTAAAGTGAAGTCTTCGGTAAACCAGCCTTCTAAAGTGACCCCATCAATGACTTTGGTTTTTTTACGGTCAGAAAATTGAGGTAGAGTGGAAACATTGGTGGTCCCACCAATTTCATTTTCATGGCGAGCGACCAAGACACCATCTTTGGTTGAAACCAAGTCGGGTTCAATAAAATCAGCGCCGTCATCTATGGCTTTTTGATAAGAGGCGAGGGTATGTTCTGGTCGAAGCGCACTGGCACCACGATGTCCAATCACTAAAATTTTTGGCAGTTGATATTCAGGTGGAGTGGTCTTACTTTGATTATTATTGTCATCATTACAGCCTGCAAGACTGAGCAGGCAGAGACAAAGCGCAGCTTTTTTAAACATGAACAAACTCATCAGTTTTTATTTAAGCGGCTAGTTTGAAAGCTAAAGTTATCAAATCAATGACAGTTGCATGATGCTTTTATGAAATTATCAAGAATTTTAAAATGTCTGTGTGATGTATAGCAAACATCCAGTCGGACAATTGAGCACAACTGGATGTCTAATCATGATTTTAGGATTTATGCTTCCAATACGGCCAATTGATCTCAGGGATAAACTGATAGTCTTTATCTTGCCAATAAGATTGTCCAAGCGATGATTTATCTTTCAGTCCCATAATGTGCATTAAATTGTTATCAAGTTCGGCGGTATTGATGGTTCTGTCTTTGTTAACCCCAGTGGCGAGCATTTTATCTGCCCACATGATTACAGGAACCTGATAGCCTGCTTTGGTATTGGGACTATGTCCAGCATAGTCAATCTCATGCCCCACTTCATTGCCGTGATCTGATACAACGGTGAATGATCTAAAATCTGGGACTGTATCGGCTTTCAATGTATCTAAAAATTGTGCTAGCAGAGAATCCTCATATAACACGGCATTATCATAATCATTACGTAAGGAACGAATCCAAGGGTCAATATCTCGATTCTTCAGTTCTGTTTCTACAGTATCATTACTTTCACTGCTGAATTTATTGAAGGCGGCAGAATAGCGCTCTTTATAATTCGGATGTGCACCAATCAGATGAAGAATAATTAACTTCTTGGGATCAGGATCTGCAAGTGCTTGCTGATAATCAGGCAATAAGCTTTCATCTAAAGAGGTACTACTCCGTCCAGAGCGGGTGTTTTTATAAACCGCTTTATCGGCATAGGAACCAAATAAAGAAGACAGATAAGTATCATCTTGGTTACTGAGCCAATAAATTTTATATCCTGCAGCACGTGCGTAAGCCAGCACACTCTCAGGCGAATATTTATCATGTTCAGAAGCCGGACTTTCGGTCAACAAGACCCGTAATGCATTAATCGTAGATGGTGATGGTGAGAAGGCATTACAGAATACTTTGATGTCAGCCAGTCGTTTGGCTAATTCAGGTGTGGTATCGCGTGCATAACCACACACCCCTAGATTCAAACTGGTTAGGCTTTCAGAAAGTACCAGTACATGGGTTTGTTTGCCTACTGCTTGTTGGGTCAGTGCGAGATTTTGTTGAGCACTGACATCCCATTGCTGATGGACATCTTTATGTTGCTTAATTCTATTTTGGAAATCTTTAATTTTAGTCTCAAACTCAGTCCAAAAAATAATGGGGTGGACTTTTCGTGAAGGTTTCATCAAATAGCTGGTCACGGTCAGTAACATCAATAAAATAATACAACTGCGATAAATGCGACTGTGCCAGAGTTGACTAAAATGGGCAGGCTGAACCAGTTTAAATACAGAAAAACTATAGATAGTCAACACACTGAGTAAAGCAAAAATTACTGCAGCAATCGTGACCAGATGCAGTTGTAAGAATCCCCAAATTTCTTGATGATTGGTATTGGCTATCGCTTCAATAACAAAATAGGCTTCATTATCACTATTAAATAAAAACCAGGTACTTGAACGTAGCAAGGCGTCTAACCAAGCAATAAACCACCAAGCAATGGTCAGGATATACCAATATGTTTTTTGGCGCGTAATTGCCAAATAAATAAACAAAACACCAGGTAGAGATAAAAAGCCGAGCCTTAAACCATCAGATAAATTACCTGCGGCAATCAGCAAGCCGCCTGTAATGAATGCAGGCAGCAAAATCAGCAGCAGAATATTCAAGTTTTTTAAGCTGGCCTTCATATATGCCTAGTACTGTGAGGGAGAAAAGTTAAGCGGCTAATATCGGTTTAACGGGGGAGTGTGTCAATTCTAAATTAAGAAGTATTTGATTGCACAGTAAATTAAATTAATTAGCACAGCTAAACTGTTAAATTAGTGCAAAGATCGTGCATGAAGTTATGCAGAAGTATCTAAAATCCATTATTTCTCCTCAATTTCTGCTTTTTGAAATGATATGTTAATAGGGATGGTGTTTGCCTGAAAGCTCGGTAATGATCATAGTTTGAACGTACTCGTATTCTCTCTATCTTTTTGAAAAATTGACTGTTTCTAGAATGGAATAAACAGCCATGTTATCTAAGTTTTTTATTCATCGCCCGATCTTTGCTGGTGTACTGGCAATCATCGTCATGGCTGTGGGTCTCTTTTCAATTCTAAAGTTACCAGTGGAGCGTTATCCCGATATTGCGCCACCACGAATTACTGTTGCGGCAAATTATAGTGGTGCAGATGCACAAGCGGTTGAAGACAGTGTTACCCAAGTCTTAGAACAACAAATTAAAGGCATTGATCATCTGCTGTATTTCAACTCCAGCAGTGATGCCAGTGGTAATAGCCGAATCAGTCTGTTCTTTGATCAAGGTACAGATCCAGATCAAGCACAAGTTCAGGTACAAAATGCGATTAATGGCGCGATTAACCGCTTACCCGAAGATGTACAACGACAAGGCGTTAATGTTCGCAAGTCGCTGAGTGATTCATTTATGGTGATCGGTCTGGGAGATAAATCAGGGCGTTCAACCAATTTAGATATTTCAGATTATTTAACCAATAACTTTGAATTAAATCTCAGTCGAATCGAAGGGATTGGTGAGGTCAGTGTATTCGGATCGCAATATGCCATGCGTATTTGGCTCGATCCACAACGCTTAGAACGTTATCAATTACAAGTCAGTGAAGTGCGCACTGCCTTGGAAAACCAGAATGCACAGGTAGCAGCAGGTGCGATTGGGGATTTACCTGCCGCTCAAGATCAATATTTAAATGCCAAAGTCACATCGGGTTCTTTATTACGAACACCAGAACAGTTTGAAAATATCATTGTCAAAGCCAATACAGATGGTAGCTTTGTTTACTTAAAAGATGTCGCTCGTGTCGAAGTCGGTGCTGAAAACTATCAGGTGTTTAACCGTCTAAATGGTTATCCTGCATCGGGGCTTTCACTGTCCTTGACGGTCGGGGCCAATGTGATGCAAGTTGCTGATGCAGTGTATAAGGAAGTGGCACGCTTAGAAAAAGCGCTTCCTGAAGGCTATTTTGTGGTCTATCCACGCGATGATACGCCTTTCGTAAAAGAATCCATGTCGCAAGTGGTATCAACCCTGATCGAAGCAATTGGGCTGGTGGTCTTGGTGATGTTTATCTTCCTGCAAAACTGGCGGGCTACTTTAATTCCAGCGGTTACCGTGCCAGTGGTAATTCTCGGAACTTTCGCCGTTTTAGCGGTTTTAGGGATGAGCATCAATACCCTGACTTTGTTTGCGATGGTGTTGGCGATTGGTTTGTTGGTCGATGACGCGATTGTGGTGGTGGAAAACGTTGAGCGGCTGATGCATGAACAGCAACTCAGTGCCAAGGAAGCCTCAATTCAGTCCATGCATGAGATCAGTGGTGCCTTGGTCGGGATTACTTTGGTACTGACCGCCGTATTTATTCCAATGTCTTTCTTTAGTGGTGCAACAGGGATTATTTACCGCCAGTTCTCTATTACGCTTGTGGTCGCGATGGGACTTTCATTACTGGTGGCTTTGATCCTAACCCCAGCCTTATGTGCGATTTTATTAAAGCCTCAGCAGAAACAGGCGCGTTGGGCGATCAAGTTCAATCAGGGTTTGGACTATATTAAAACGCGTTATCTCAATGTTTCACAAAAAGTCATTAACTTAAAAACCATTTCTCTATTGGGTATTGTACTGCTGATCGGTAGCTTTATTTGGGTTTATCGTGATCTGCCAACCAGCTTCTTACCTCAAGAAGATCAAGGCTTGTTAGGGGTTCAATTTCGTTTACCGGAAGGGACACCAATGAGCAAGACCGAAGAGGTTGGAAAACAAATTTCAGATTATTTCCTTGAACATGAAAAGGCCAACCTGAATGGGGTCATGGTGATTCATGGGCGTAACTTTTCAGGTACAGGACAGAATTTGGGTCAGGCCTTTGTATCGCTTAAACATTGGAATGATCGTAAAGGTTCAGAAAATAGCGCACAGCAAATTCGTGCGCGTGCAATGAAGTATTTCTCCCAAAATAATCAAGCACGTATTATGGTACTGATGCCTTCGGTGATTCGTGGGCTCGGGAACTCTGACAAAATGGAGTTTTGGCTACAGGATACCAAAGGCTTGGGTCGAGAAAGTTTATTGAACTCTTTCCGAAGTTTGCAGCAACAAGGGAATGCACTACCTTCGGTCGAAAACCTTGATAAAAAAGGCAATGATGATCAGGCCGTATTGAATATCAAGATTGATCATAAAGCTGCGATGATTCATGGTCTTAATGTCAGTGAAATTAACCGCACACTCTCGACAGCGTGGAGTGGCAGCTATATCAATGACTTTATTGATCGTGGGCGTATTAAGCGGGTCTATTTACAGGGTGATGCGCCGTATCGTGCTAAGCCAGAAGACCTGAATTACTGGTATGTCAAAAATGCCAATGGGCAGATGGTACCCTTCTCGCAATTTAGTCAGATTGCTTGGCAAGGTGCACCACCGATGTTGGAACGTTTTATGGGCTATCCTGCCATCAGCTTGGAAGCAGATGCAGCCAATGGCTTTAGTAGCGGGCAGGGGATGCAGGCCATTCGTGGTCTGGTGGATCAAATGCCTGATGTCGGTTTGGAATGGAGTGGATTGTCTTATCAAGAACAGGAATCCAGTAATCAGGCAATCTGGTTATATCTGGTGTCTGTAGCCTTTATTTTCCTTTGTCTTGCCGCGCTGTATGAAAGCTGGTCGATTCCTTCAGTGGTCATGGCCGCGATTCCACTTGGGATTGGTGGTACGATTCTATTTAGTTATTGGTTTGGTTTTGCCAACGATATTTATTTCCAGATTGCATTGTTGACCACCATTGGCCTGTCTTGTAAGAATGCGATTTTGATGGTTGAGTTTGCAGCAAGTTTACAGCAGCAAGGCCGAACAGCATTAGAGGCTGCATTACATGCAGCTGGGCTTCGCCTCAGACCAATTTTAATGACTTCAATTGCATTTGGTGCAGGTGTGATTCCATTGATGTTCTCCAGTGGTGCGGGCGCATTGAGCCGACAAGCGATTGGCTATAGTGTGTTTGGTGGAGTTGTATTTGGTACGATTCTGGTGCTGATCTTTATTCCATTCATGTATGTACTGGTCAGAACCTTGTTTAAGCCTAAAGATAAGGTTGAGTTGGCTAAATAAGAGCACTATAAATTAGTGGCAGACATGAATAATTCGTTCCTCTAATAAAGGTTCGAATTGTTCATTTTTGTTGTCTAAGTTGAGAATATAAAAAAATATTTGTAGTATTGCCGTGCCGTATAAGCGGCCTAATGAGGTTTGATTCCCTAAATGGACACGCAGAGTTGTAGTTTATTTCAAATTACACATTTTTATATTAATCAAAATCTGAATGAAGTTTTCTATTCGATCGTAAAATAATACGCTGCGTTTAGTCCTTCATTGCAGATACTTTGTAGTGAAGAGGCGAATATGAGCTACAACAACTTTTTATATTTATTAAGCGACGCACTTAAAAATAATCATATTGAATTGGCACTTGCATCAGTTGAAACATTTCAAGCCGTCGATATTGCAGATGTTTTGACACAGCTCTCGGCTGAACAAAGTCAATTGCTGCTCACGCATTTACCCGATCGAGCCTACGTATTTTCCTATCTTCTACCCAATGAACAAGTCAAATTGGCTCAAGCGATGCCTAGAAATATTCTGGCAGAGATTATTGGAGAAATGTCATCGGACAAACGCGCTGACGTGTTTAAGTGTTTAGATGAAGAGCAACAAAATGCGCTATTACCAGCCCTAGCACAGGCCGAGAGAGAAGATATCCGTCAACTGTCATCCTATTTAGAGGGAACAGCAGGGGCAATCATGAGCTCCGAATATGCGACCTTAAAACCGAATATGACGGTCAATGATGCGATTAAAATGCTACGTCTCGAAGCTCCTGATACCGAAATGATTTATTTCGCTTATGTGTTGGATGAAGCACGCAAAATTCTCGGGGTTTTATCTTTAAAGCAATTGATACTTGCACCTGAAGAGCAAAATATTAATGAGCTCATGGAAACCAATGTCTTAACCGCTTATGTGGATACCGACCAAGATGAAGTGGCAAAAACCATTGCACGTTATGATTTATTAGCGCTGCCGATTATTGATCATCAAAACAAGATGGTCGGGATCGTGACCTATGATGATGCGATGGACGTGGCCAGCGAAGAAGCAACAGAAGACTTCCTAAAAGTCGGTGCGGTCAATGCATCATCTAAACTCAGTATTAAGTCGGCACCCATTTTGCAACTTTATCAGAAGCGTGTTTTTTGGTTGGTTTTCTTGGTGTTTGGTAGCTTGTTGTCAGGGATTGGTATTGCCCACTATGAAGATGTGATTGCGAAAAATCTGGTATTGGTTTTCTTTTTGCCATTATTGGTGGGAAGTGGCGGCAATGCAGGTTCTCAGTCTTCAACATTGATGGTCCGTGCTTTAGCAACGGGTGATGTGCAATTTAAAGACTGGTTTTATTTACTCGGACGTGAAAGTTTAGTTGCACTGTGCTTAGGTGGCACCATGGCGGTTGCAGTGTCATTATTGGGTTATTTCCGTGGTGATGAAATGGTGGCATTGGTACTGGCGCTCAGTATGATGGGCATTGTATTGATGGGCTGTCTGATCGGAATGAGTTTACCGTTTATTTTAAACAAAGCTGGACTTGACCCTGCCAGTGCTTCCGCGCCGTTGGTCACTTCAATTTGTGATGCGACAGGTGTGTTGGTGTATTTATTTATCGCCTCGATGATTTTATTCTGATTGGTAATAATAATCGTACCGACAAAACGGAAAATCTGCTTTATTCTCAAGCATAAACATGGTTTTTAGGTTGAGTGAATGACGGTTCCAACAGAACAAAAAAAATTAACTCAGCAGCAAGCGATTGCTGTTGAACGTGATTTAGCAAAGTTTGCCAATACCATGGACAGTTTGGTTCGGATTCCTTTCACCAAACAAGGTGTCGGAGCCGATGCTGCACTGAGCACCATTCCTTTTGCAGGTGATATTGCAGGTTTTATTTTAACCCTGTATGCGTTTAAAAAGGCGAGGGAGGTGGGTGTACCACAGCATAAACTGAAGGGTGTGGTCAAACTGGCAATTATGGATATGCTGGTCGGATTTATCCCCATTATCGGCACGGTATTCGATGTCTTTATTCGTCCAAGTCGAAGAACTTTGGAAATCGTACATGCGCATATTCGTGAGGAGTATCAGGTGCACAGTGATATTCATGTGGTCCATCCATTCTTACATGAATCACTGGAACAAAAGCAGAAGACTTCAGCTTTCTGGCGTAATCCAGTTGTCAGCTGGATTTGGTTAAGAATCCCCGATTTATTGGGAACTGCAGTCCTTATCTTATTGATTGTCGCGGTTTGGGCCGGTTTCAGTTATCTGTGGCAGTTTTATCAATCTTTCCAAGCACACTAGATTTTTAAGCAAAAATAAAGCCTCCGTGATGGAGGCTTTATCATGTATCTGATACTGATTATTGAACATTTAATTGCTGTAATGCAGCAACACGTTGTTCAATGGTTGGGTGAGTTTGGAATAAAGCAGCTAAGCTAAAGCCTTGTTCCTTACCTTCCGCAATCGCAAATGCTTTCATTTCTTTCGGCATTTGATCTGGCATTTCTGATTCTGCTTGTAAACGAAGTAGAGCAGAGATCATTGCTTGTTTACCTGCTAAACGTGCGCCGGCTTCATCTGCGCGATATTCACGTTGACGAGAGAACCACATCACGATGGCAGAGGCCATAATACCGAATACGATGTCGAGTACGATCGTAATAGCAAAATAAGCAAGGCCTGGTGCTTCACCTTCTTCACGACCAAATACATTACGGTCGATGAAGTCACCTGCAATACGTGCAAAGAACATGACAAAGGCGTTCACTACACCTTGAATCAGCGCAAGGGTCACCATGTCACCGTTTGCAACGTGACCGATTTCGTGCGCGAGTACTGCACGAAGTTCATCTTTGTTCATACGCTCAAGTAAGCCAGTTGAAACAGCTACTAATGCGTCATTTTTATTCCAACCTGTCGCAAATGCATTGGATTGGTAAGAAGGGAAAATACCCACTTCAGGCATTTTAATACCTGCACGTTGAGATAATTGCGCCACTTCTTGTAATAACCAAGCTTCTGCTTGACTACGGGGTGCATTTGGGTCAATTAATTCTGTCCCAGTGGTTTTTTTAGCCATCCACTTCGACATGAACAGGGAAATAATAGAACCCACCATACCAAAGACAAAACAGATGACTAAAAGGTTGCCTAGATTCAAGCCCCCTGCGCCATGGTAACTACCGACACCGAAGAGTGACAAGATAATGCCAGCTACAACCAGTACCGCGAGGTTGGTTAGCAAGAACAAACCAATCCGCATCATTGAGAAAACCCTCTTATAAAGAAAAAGTGATCTGATTTATAAATTATAAATCATAACGCTAATATGCAGGGCGAATTGTAAAAATTCAAGCAAAAAATAGGCATAGATACATTTAGCCTATAAAACGATGAACTGGCTGATAAACAGTGACTTAAAACAATTTCTTTATAAAAACAAGCAGCTAAAATCACGTTGTGAGAATAGCATTCTTAAATTGTTAATCACTTAGACGGATTCGAGCAGATGCTGTGGCATTTGTGGTGGTATAGGTACCTGATGGTGCATCGGTAAAGGTGCCGTCTGCAAGGGTAATGATCTGACGATTATATTGTTTCGGGGCTGGTGCAACTTCTACAGCTTCGGTTGATGGCGTGGTGTAATTGGTCGATTGTGCAATCACCTGTGCATTTGAGCTCGATGATGAGCCGATGCTTGATGCATATAGGTTTTGATAACGGCTAGTGACACGACGGACATAATCTTGGGTTTCACGAAACGGGGGAATGCCTCCATATTTATCGACATTACCTTCACCTGCGTTATATGCCGCGATTGCAAGTCGGGTATCACCATTAAATCGCTTAAGTAACCAACTTAAATATTTTGCACCAGCAAAAATATTTTGTTGCGGGTCGTAGGCATTATTCACATTAAAGCGACGTGCAGTTGCTGGCATCAGTTGCATTAAGCCTTGGGCACCAACTGGAGAGCGGGCATTGATATTAAAGCCTGATTCAGTGTGCATGACCGCTTTAATTAATCCCTCAGAGACACCATGTTGCTGTGCCGCTTGGCGAATCAATGGATCGAATGCATTTTTATTACGGCTATAGCTCGGAAGCACTGAAGCCTCACTTGCACCCCAGTTACTATAACTATGGATATTACTGTCGGGATAGTAGGTTGCTTTCACCACTTTTAAATGGCTATATTCTGCTTTCTTCTTATTGGTCAGCAGCGTTGTACCATTGTTGTCTTTAAATTGATAAATCGTCTGCCCAGCATAGCTTGGTGCTATGCCATTAAAAAAACCGATTGTCCCCAAGCAAAGGGTAAAAAAATATGTTGTTTTGTTCATCATTATAATATTCACGAAAGGATGAGCATAAGTTCTTCACAGCAGTGTAACAAAAAAAAGTAAAAAAAGAACTTTCGCTACAATTTTTTTATTTTCGACTGTTAGACAAAAATCAAGTCATTTTGTTCGAATGTTCAGCAAAAAAAATTAAAATATTTTTTTTAAAAACTAAGTCTTGACTTATATAAGTCATTGATTTTGCTTTTATAAAATCATTGGTTAAAAAATGATCAATTTAATCGGAAGCCTTATTTTAAGATAAAAAGAGTTTGTCAATAGCGAAGAAATCCACAAATTTATCCACAGCTTTTGTGGACAACTGTGGAAAAGTTTGAAATATAAGCAATCCAGCCGAATCTGAATTTTTTTGATCAGAATTTTACCAGTATGAAACTCAAATATGACGATTGGAAGAAATTGAAAAATTCTTTAGATGCGCATTTTTTCGGAATGAGATAAAATCTTGCGGGTATTTTTGTTTATGAGTAAATCACGTCTATGTACGCGCCAGTGGAATCCAACCAAGGATTTAATTTCAAGCCAGAACTTCCGACAAGTTCAGCGTATTATCGCCTGTTGAAAAAGCTTCGTCGTCAGGTTGGGCATGCAATTCGTGATTACAACATGATCGAAGACGGTGATAAGGTCATGGTTTGTGTGTCTGGCGGTAAAGACAGCTATACCTTATTGGATATCTTGCTGCAGTTTAAACGGATTGCACCTATCAATTTTGATGTTGTGGCTGTGAATCTGGATCAAAAGCAACCGGGCTTCCCAGAAGATATCTTGCCGCGCTATATGGAAGAGAACAATATTCCATATTACATTCTTGAAAAAGATACTTATACCATTACCAAGCGCTTAACACCTGAAGGCAAGACCTACTGTGCAGTATGCTCTCGTTTACGCCGTGGTTCGCTGTATGGCTTCGCTCAAGAAATTGGTGCAACCAAGGTTGCATTAGGTCATCACCGTGATGACATCATGGCAACGTTTTTCTTGAACTTATTCCATGGTGGTAGTTTGAAGGCGATGCCGCCAAAATTACTTTCATCGGATAAAAAGAATATTCTGATTCGTCCTTTGGCTTATGTCGAAGAGAAAGACATTATCAAATATGCGGATTTACGCCAGTTCCCGATTATTCCGTGTAACTTGTGTGGCTCACAAGAAAACTTACAACGCGCCATTATTAATGACATGTTGCGTGAATGGGATAAACAGCATCCAAAACGTTTACACAGTATTTTTGGTGCCTTACAGAATGTGTCTCCATCACAATTGGCGGACCGTGAGCTATTCGATTTTGAAGCGTTGGATGCTCAACGTGAATTTGATATGAAAGACCCAGAAGAGTTGAAAAATCGCTTAGATGTGGTCAATCTCAGTTTTGCTGCTGAGTAAAGTGTAAAAGTTTTTGAAAAGGTACTTGTTAAGTACCTTTTTTTTATCAAAATTTTAAAAATTGAATCACGCGTACAAAAAATCATAGCCTAAAATAAAAATTACATGCTATAACAGGGCACGAGCAAATTGCTTCATGAGATGTCGTCTGGATAGATGGCACAAGAAATTGAACAAATACATTTGAGGAATAATCATGGCTGCATTTTTAACTGATGATTGGTTTGCAACTGTTGAAAAACTTACTGCTGAAGCAGGTGATTTAAACTTGCCACCAGCACTTGCGAATTTAGCGATTAACTTGGTTGTAACAGATGCAGCTGGTAATACAGAGTTGGCTTTAGATGCGGGTAAAATCCAAAAGGGTTTATCTTCAAATGCTAAAACAACTTTGAACATGGATGCTGAAACTTTACGTAAAGTATTCTTGGAATTTGATATGGCTGCTGCGATGCAAGCATTCATGACTGGTAAAATCAAAGTGCAAGGCGATATGTCTCAGCTTATGGCTTTACAAACAGCTAAGCCAAGCCAAGAGCAAAAAGATTTATTCAAGAAAGTACTTGAGCTTACTGCTTAAGTCTTTCTGAATAAAAAAAGCTTACCCAGAGGTAAGCTTTTTTTATATCTATTCAGTTATACATCAATACGGCTATTGGTCTTGAGATGTTCTAAATAGGTACGAATACGCGTCACATATTGTACGGCTTGTTTATAGCGACCATTTCGAGCTTGGTTACGCTGTAAATAGTCATATAAATTGACCCACTGATTTGGGTCTTTGCCTTGTGCACGAATACGTTTCTGAATCTGGCTGACTGCACCAGGACCCATATTGTATGCAACCAAAGCATACCAGTTACGGTCTGGATAAGGCACATTGCCAAATTGATCTAACATCAGATCAAAGTACTTTGCACCACCTTGAATACTTTGCAGTGGATCTGAGCGATTGCTTACGCCCATCGCTTTGGCTGTACTGTTGGTCAACATCATTAAACCACGTACGCCAGTGGGAGAAACTGAGCTTGGTTTAAGATAAGACTCTTGATAGCCAATTGCTGCGAGTAAGTGCCAATCTAAATTATATTTAGATGCGCTTTGTTTAAAGCTGGCCTTATAAATCGGTAAGCGTTGTTTCAAATCTCTTTGAATCGTAGACCAAGACTCTGGTTTAACCACATTGCGGTTATAGAATGAGGCCAATTGCTGGGTTGTACCCGATTGCTTACTTTGACAGATAAAACCACTCGCCGTAAGTGTGAGGGGATCATCAGCTTGCTTAAACACCCAGTTTAGCTGAGGATTTAAACCATTTTTACTTAAGCTTGCTTGATCGCCACAACTTGCTGAAAATGAAACCAGTTGTTTATTTTCAATCGCAGCCAGATTGGCTGTTGTCATAGCAATGTTCGCTTTACCTTGAGCAACCCATTTCAATGCCGTGGCATTGTCAGGAACGGTTTTGAAATCAAGCTTTACATTTAAGCTTTGTGCGTAATTACGCACTAAGTCATAACCAAAACCATGTTGGAATTGACCGTCTTTAAAGACCGTGGTTGGACTTTCAACTGCAACGACAGTTAAAACGTTGGTATTCACAACCATATTGTATTGATGTGATTTTTCAGCATTCAAGCTATTGAAAGGAAGAATTGCAGCTCCTAATGCTAAAGCTTGAAAAGGTCGTTTGGAAGATAAAGAGTTAAGGCTAGGCCTCGACCCAGAACTTGAATTACTGTGCATGTTGTCTCCGCTACAGGTAATTTATGCCCAAAAAGTTCAGCAAAACACTGCCTTAACTTTTAAAAGTTGATAAATTCAATAAGGGTGGGCAAGTCATGAACGTCATTCAGTAATGACATTGAGTTAAAAGGAAGATGGTGCAAATGTTTCACAACATTTACAAAGTGTATAAAAAATAAACAAAAACAAACTTAGGGGCGCATATTAAGCGGCAAAACCAAGAATGTCAAATTTTGCACAATAAAAAATTGAGAGTTACATCACAAACCTATGATTTGGAAAAGAATAAAATTTATACACTTTAGTCGTGGCGAAATAAGGCATACAATGCAAAAACTTGTAAATGGACTGTTGTATTAACGTATTTGGGCTTATGAAATCGAATTTAATTACGCGTACTGGGCATGACCTTTTGGTTGCTGAGCTAAAAAAGCTTTGGCATGACGAACGTCCTGAAATAACTAAAAAAGTAAATTGGGCGGCAAGCCTTGGTGATCGTTCGGAAAATGCTGATTATCAATATAATAAACAAATACTTAGAAAAATAGATCGTCGGGTTCGTTACTTAGGAAAACGTTTAGAAGAATTAAAAATTGTCGATTATGTGCCTGAGCAAGAGGGAAAGGTCTACTTTGGTGCTTGGGTTGAAATCGAAAATGATGCAGGGGAGCAAAAAAAATTGCGTCTCGTGGGTGTCGATGAAATCTATGATCACCATCCGCAACATATTTCGATTGAGTCACCTATGGCGCGTGCTTTACTGGGGAAACAAGTGGATGATGAAGTTGAGGTGCATACGCCGTTGGGCAAAAAACTGTGGTATATCAACTCAATTCGTTATGAAAAACCTGAAAATGCTTAAAATTACAGAGCGTTGATTTTATTTTGAGCGGTTGATGCATTATTTTGAATAAAAGATTTGCCAAGTTGAACTTTTATTTATATGATAGCCGCCATTGGAAGCGTGGCAGAGCGGTTTAATGCACCGGTCTTGAAAACCGACGAGGGTGTGAGTCCTCCGTGAGTTCGAATCTCACCGCTTCCGCCAAATTCAAGTTTCTGACACTGTTTAACACTATATAAGTTTATGATTTGTAAGGTTAAAGTTGGGAATGTACGATATAACAAGCCGTGACGCACTACGCCAATCGGTGGTTATAAAGTAGTAAAAAATGCAGTAAGATTATTTCTTACTGCATTTTTTTATGTCTGAACTATGGCAACTCGTGGAATCAATAAGCTTAGTGCTTTACAAGTTAAAAAAGCCAAACCTGATCCTGATAAGATGTATAAGCTGTCAGATGGTGGAAATCTTTATCTGCGTATAGATCAGGGCGGTAGCAAATATTGGATATTCAATTACACACGCCCATTCTTAGGCAAGCGTAACGATTTATCTTTAGGCACTTACCCAGAAGTTTCGTTAGACGATGCTCGTACGATTCGTGATGAATATAAAAAACTTATCAAACAGGGCATAGACCCTGCAATGGAAAGGATTGAAACTAAGTCTCAGAAACAGAAAGAAGCAGAAAACACCTTTCGTATTGTTGCTGAAGCATGGTTATATAAACGGGAGTTGGAACAAAAGCAGGATGAAGAAACTGTTCGTCGTTTAAAGCATGATGCTTATCCTTATATTGGTGATTTAACTTTTCCACAACTCACATTAGAGATACTAGAAGCTAAGGTCTTTAAGCGCATCATTGAACGTGGTGCATTGTCAGTAGCCAAGCGTCTTAAATCAGACCTGAACCAAATCTTTAAGTCAGCGCGTAAGAAAAAGCTGATTCAGTATAATCCTATTGAGGATATAGAATTACCAAAGCCACAGGGCGGAAACTTTGCAGCTGTAACAGAAGAACAGGATTTAGCTCCGATGCTGAATAAAATTTGGAACTACTCCAAACTTTATACACGTTGTTTATTGACCACGCAGGTAGCATTGAAAATCTCTGTGCTGACATTTCAGCGACCTGGGGAGATACGCAAGCTGAAAAAGGAGTATTTTTATCGTGAGGAGCGCTGCTTTAAATTTACAGCCAGTAAAACCAAGCAGCTTCATATTGTACCCTTGTCAGATCAGGCTTTTGGTCTAATTGAGTCAATCATTGATCTACATCCATACTGCGAATATATCTTTGTTGGTCGAGATGGCAAAAACATTATTTCTGATAATACCATCAATTCAGCTTTAAAGCGTCTAGGTTACGGTGGTGAACAGACAGCACATGGCTTCAGGGCAACTGCACGTACTATGCTGGATGAAATTCTAGAGCAGCGTGTGGACTTTATTGAGCATCAACTGGCACATAAGGTAAAAGACAACAATGGTACAGCTTATAACCGAACCAAGTTTCTGAATAATCGTCGTGAGATGATGCAGGAGTGGGCAGATTATTTGGGGTCTTTACTTGAATAAAGTGAATTGAAGCGAGAAGAATGTTGATCTTGTAATTAAATTGCTAGTCAAAATATTACCGAGAAGTCTAAGAGAAGCCAATTTGTAATAAATTGGCTCTGTGTACTTTAAATAAATGAGATATTTATGTATAAGTAATTAATTTTATATAATGACCATTGTCTTAAATGGCAGTTGTAATGAGTGCTGAGTGAGTAATTTTTTAAGCTATCTCTTCACAAGAGGATAAAAGACGTTTTGCATATGCGTATGCCCTAACTTTTACCCATGTTTCATTTATCATGAAACACCAAATTAATAAAAAAATAACGTGTAGGATGATTAGAACATAGTATTCAGATGGTAATAAGATTAGAGAGTTTATATCCACATATTTATCTTTAAATTTAACATAGATTATTGAAAGACTTATTAGTAATGAGGCTAAAATAATTATTATAGCTGTGGTTTTAAAAGCTAATAGATTTCTGCTAAATCCATAATTCATGTTTTCTTTAAGAATTAAAGGATATTTTTTACTATCTCTTGTTTTTTCTTTTAGGTAGTTAATTGCTGAAATATAGTATTGATCAGCATTGGCAGGATTAGACCTTTCAGCTCTTTCAGTGACATTTTTAAAGTTTGATACTAATGAAACTAGCTTTTCTCTATATCTTTGTTTTGTATATTTGTCAAGTTCATTGTTTGAGTGGCGTAAAATAAGAGTTGTAGGAGCGCCACCCCATTTAGTAAATAACGTTTGTTGAATTACATTTCCTTTTGATGACATTTGATTGGAAAAAAAATTAACTACTCCACAAGTCAATAAGATTGTTAACAGAGAGCCTAATAGTGTTCTAAGTGGTTCAAACAGTATATATGCCGTTAATATTATTGGTAAAACAATAAAGAGTGCAGGTCTTACTCGTGCAGAAAGTGAGTATTGATCAAAATAGTCTGATAGTTTCACTATATTTTCTCATTCTATAAAGTATATATGGTTTCGGTTGGATGCAGGTTTTCAAGTATTTGGTGCTTAGATATTCCTACATGAACTCTAAAGACTTACCCTCACTCTCCAAGGTTATCAGTAGAAATTATAGCTAACTTCAGGGATGGGGAAATTTAAAAAAAGCCCAATAACGCACAACTTGCTAACTAAAATAAATCATTAAATTTTAATTGAAATATCAAAAATAGCTACCACTTATTATACAAGAATGATTATGGGGTTTTAAGATGATTACAAGTTATGAGATAGAGTTTTTGCCTGTTGGGAGTGGGGAAAAAAGTGGAGATTGCATTCTTTTTCATTACGTTGAAGATAATGTAGGAAAAATCATTGCCTACGATGGTGGCACTCAAACATCTGGCAAAGCTATGGTTGAACATATTAAAAAATACTATGGTATGGATAAGATTGACTATCTTATTAATTCACATCCGGATGGTGACCATGTTTCTGGATTAACTTATGTGTTGGAAAATATGCAAGTTGGTGAAGTTTGGATTCATCAACCGTGGAAATATAGTGCAGAGATTCTAGATCTATTTCATGATGGACGTATGACTGCAAATAGTCTTAGTGAACGTATGAAAACTAAATTGAGACTGGCTCATCGTGTGTATGAACTAGCTATAGAACAATCTATTCCAGTGTATGAACCCTATGCAGGCGCAAAAATTGGACCATTTACAGTTCTGTCTCCTGATGAGGATTGGTATAAAAATACACTAGTACCAGACTTTTCAAAAACTCCACCAAAAGCAAAAATGGTTTTTGAAAATATTATGGATGGCATGGAAAATTTTGTTGAAACAGTTGCTAAGCTACTAGAGGAATCTTGGGGTGATGAGAATCTTCCTAATAACGTTCAAACTTCAGCAGAAAATAATAGTAGTGTAGTGCTATATGCCAATTTATTAGGACGCGGATTCGTACTTACTGGTGATAGTGGTGTCGAAGCTATTGATAGGGCTTGTATTTTTGCTGAACGAAACAATTTAAGACTGAAAGAAGATTTAAAGTTTGTTCAAGTACCACATCACGGTAGTCGGAGAAATGTATCTACTACTGTACTAAACCGTTTATTAGGTGAGCCGATCAATTTTGATGCGCATAATCTTACTTTAAATAAGACGGCATTTGTTTCAGCATCCCAATCCTCTAAAAAGCACCCTAGAGACCGTGTTGTGAATGCTTTTATGCGTAGGGGATTTAAAGTTGTTGCAACTAAAGGAAGTACAAAACGACATTATAATGGAATGCCTGAACGAGCTGGCTGGGGTTCAGTAACCCCATTAGAGTTTTCATATGAAGTAGATGATACTGATAATTAACTTTTTCTAAAATTAGCTACAATACTGCTTAATTATTTTTCTGCTTGAGCTAGGTATTAATTTGACTTTCAGTCCAAGTAGGCTTATTGCAGTTAAGTGGGCTATATAGTAAATGATTTATGTAAAGAAGCCCCAATGCTAAGTTAGGGCTTCTCTTTTATTCGTAGTGATAACGACAAGAAATGATAGTTATCGCTACATCACTTACTTCATAGACTAATCTATTTTTTTCATCTATTCGTCTGCTCCAAAACCCCGCTAAATCACCGAGTAATGGTTCAGGCTTGCCAATACCTTCAAAGGGAGTACGAAGACACTCTTTGATTAGTGTATTGATACGCTTAAGAGTTTTTTTGTCTTGGCTTTGCCAGTACACATAATCCTCCCAAGCTGTTGGAGTAAAACTAGTCTTCCGTTTCATCTAAAAGTTCTCTTTCGATTGCTTTAGATGCCCGTAATTCTGCAATTGATTTCGCTAGGTGTGCTGCGTTACTTGGAGAAGACATGAGGTACAATGTTTCCATTATACTGTTGTAATAGTCTTGGCCCATTACAACTGCATGTTGACCTTCTTTCCTCGTAATTACTGCAACATCTGAATCATCAATAACACGGTCTAAAACCGTTTTCAGATTATTGCGAGCATCGGTATAAGTGAAAATTTGCATAGTCTTAATTTTCCTATTACTCAAGCATTACAAGTCATTAATTACGATATTCATTCGCCACTATATTTTGACATTTCATTTAACACTATTTTTGGTCACTTCTTTAGATACATTGATCATTACATTTGGACACTATGGCTGGCTGTATTTTCGTCATTCAATTTTGGGCATTAAATTTAGATACTTAGATAGACACTAGTTAGCTTATTACTCTTACAATTGCGACTAAGCATACTAACTATAAGTCTCTTTAATTTAAGTGTCAATATTCTGTACAGACAATATTTTGTACATAATGTGAAAGTATAAGAAAAACAGCCTGTCATCGACAGGCTGTTTCCTTTTATGCCGCTTGAAGTACTTTCTGCTCAAGCCAAGCATTGATTTGGCTTTCAGTCCATGTTGGCATACTTGTGGTCAAGTATGTCGGTTCAGGAAAATCACCACGACGAATCATCTTCCAAAAAGTAGATTCTGCGATATTCAACAAACCTTTGCTGGCAGGCTTGTGTGAAACTCTCCGTCTACGACCACTACGATCCACATAGTCCTTTGCTGGGCGTTCAGGGTAGTTCACTAAATCTTTTACACGATAGCGTAACTCTAACATTTTACTGGTTTCCATTAAGCCAAATTCTACTCAATCATCAATTCAATTTCATCAGACTTTTCGTGTGATGCCGACTTAATGACTGTCCATGACCTGATGGTAGTGACTCAGTGAGTTTTTTTTTAGCATACTACAAAGATAATAAAATATTATACTAGAATATGTGTTAAATTTATAATTATTATAATATTTTTATTTTGAGCATGATGAAAGTTACTAATGAAGACATCAATATTCTAGAGGTGGAAATGCTTAATTGTTACCTTTACCATGCAGGTGGTGTAAGGGCTTTGAAAGAGCAGAGGGAATTTGCCTCTGACGAAATTGAGTTTATAAAAAAATGTATGGCTGATGAGATTGCACTCAAAGGAGAAGCTCAACTTTCACAGTTTTATGGGCTGAATCAGTTATTAGATCGTATTGCTCAATTAAAAGAAGAATTATTGGGGGCTAATGATAAGCAAAAAAATAAACATAGTGTTGCTGGCTATAAACCAATACTTTATGCATACCTAGCACTTGATTTTGATCAGCATGTTTTTCAGCATCCTAAGTTACAACGCCGAATCAATGGTATAAAGAATGTGAAAAAGCGCTATGAAGGTAATCTCTATGAAAAGCGAGAGATCATTTATAGGGTATTACGAGAAACTGCAAAAATAAAAGGACGCTGGAAATCTGTTACGGCTGCAATTAATGATGTTTATCCGACACTGGAAAAAGAGCTTAAAGCTTTTGATCAAAATTGGATTAAAAATCGTATAGCAGAAAATACCGGCAAAATTGCAGAATTACAGGATGCTTTAGAAAATAATAAAAAACGATATGAGGGATCTTGTGATATCAAAATTCAGGATCGAACCTATATTAGCTACATTAAAAGTCTGGAAGAAGAAAACAGAGAATTTATACGAGCTTTAAACGCCCATAATGTTGCAGATATTTTGAAGAAAAAAATGGCTTTTAACTCGAATGATCAAGAACAGACACTTCTTAATCATGTACGGAACTGCCCAGAGCTGCTTGCAGAGATTATTGAAAAAGATTCCAAATAGGGAGGAGTGTTGGTAATGGGGTGGTGACGAATAAACGTTTAGGCCAATCGATGGTGCTGATTTAGTAGATGAATTACGATGGATATTACAGAATTTAAGTTACCCTTAGCAGCCGATAGAGACTAGGAATTTACTTATTCAACACTTACATTAGTTAAGCAGTTCAATGTAAGCGAGGTCATATTTAAATAAATGGTGGGTGATGATTCCTATAGATTGGTTCCCATGATTCTTAATCCTGTTTTTACTGCTAATACTCTTTATGTTTTTTTAGGTGAGGGTGGGCGGCGTTCTATGATCAGACCTCTTCTTAATTTTTCTGGGTCTACTTTGGTTGTGGCTTTTGTGCGTGTATATAGAGTTCGTTGACCTGTTTGGCCTTGGGTAGGTGATTGCATGCCAAGAGCATCGTCTTTTTGTTCAATAGCTTCTTTTTTTTGTTCTGTAGATGCAGTCTTTCCACGTTCTGTCTCGGATAAGGTCATTTCATTTTGACGGGGGGCTGTAGGGAGGACGTGGAGACTAATCTCATTTGTAGATTGTATTTCTTCATTGATGCTTTGACACGATTCTGTCGGGGTATGATTTTCGCTCTCGGGCGGCATTCCGTTTAGACAATTTTTATCAATATTGTCTAAATCATTTTCTAGTTCTACTTGTGAATTATTCTCATCTATAAATGGGGTGAGAGATGGTTTCAGGCGTAAACTCTGCCGATAGCTTGCAAGTTCTGCCAAATAGGTTTTTTCACGCTCATAAGCTAAATCTAGCTGTTTCTGTAAGGTGATATTTTGCAAATGCATCATGTTTAATATATGTCTAAAATTTTCTTGATTGTTTATCTTCGTTTTCTTAATTACTAATGAAGTGATAACTTGTAGCGCATCTTCATAATTTATTTTACCATTTAAAATCATTAATTTACCTTTTTTATTGAGATAGTAGATTTTTGATCTAGAGAGACCTGTCAGTTCGCTCAGTTCAATAACAGTCACTTCTTTCATGATTAAATTATGTCTAAAATAAGTATAATTAGACATAATTTTATAAAAAAATTGACCGATTTGCCATAATTAAATTAACTCTTTAAGTGAATTAGAGATTTAAAAAGATGTAGTTATATTACTCACAGTGCATAATGTTTTTATTCATTGTTAATGATGGTAAAATTTGATGTGAATAATAGTGAAAATAACTGTGATTAATGGGATGGAATTTATTGTTTAGTTCGACTCGATCCAGCTAATATAAAGGATATTTACTGGTTTTGGGTATGTTAATGGATAATTATAAGCTAATAATTAAAGATAAAGATCTATTTGATTTATTTTTTAATCAAGTTCCTTATATCTGGCAAGCCTTAGATCGCTCCGTGAAGGAAGATCAGGAGTACCAACCTGCTTGTTTATATAAAGAATCTGTTCAGGTTATTCGGGCAATCGATAAGTTTGTAGATGATTTGAAGTCTGGAAGTTTACCTCGGGCGACTCAGTTGAGAATTAGTGTGACTGGGCATGCTGAATTTGACCCTTCATTCCTTGTTTATTTTAAAGCCCTTCAATTTGAGCGCAAAATGTTCGATATGACTTATCTTGGGCTTGGGTTAAATTGGGTTTATTATCAAAAGTTTTTAGAAGAAGATGCAGTTAAGCTACCAAATAATACTGCTTGTATTGAACAGGTTCTGTCGGGTTCTGGTGGTTTGCAGGAACGAAAGCAACAATGGTCACCTTCAAAATTCCATTATCAAAAAGCATGGAGATTGATGAATTTTTTTTCTGAGTTGCAGAAAAATCCATTATATATCGAAGAAACTAATAAGCAGACTCAGCAGGTTGTAGACGAGATCAATCATGCTTTCGCACATTTTGATACGCTTTTATCAATACATCAGGAAGTGTATATCTTGGTGATTGATGTTCGTTTCTTGCGTATAGTGAGTCAAACTGAGAATGAACCGTTAGTGCAATTGATTGAAAAAGTACTTAGAGATCGGGCTGAGATACAGAATACAATTTTTAAGATGATCCCTGGTTGGCTGCGAGCATATACCAAGCTTGGACATGATTATCAAAATGGTTTAAAGCTTTCATGTGTTTTTATACTAAGAAGTTATAGCATTGATCAGGAAGAAGTGATTGTTACTCGTCTACAAGCATTATTGAGGAATAATTTTAGTCACTATACTGCGATTGATGTCGTTAATGGAAATGAGTTTGTACGAACACATGGTAAGAAACATGCTGTTGGTTCTGTCGGAATAAATACGCCTGTTCGGATTGAACAATTTAAGTATTGGGTACTCAGCTATTTTTTTAAAATGGATTCAATAGCAAAGCTTATACATCCTGAAAAATCTCTTGAGGTGAATAAGGTTTATATGCATCCGAGTGGGCAACAGCCAAAGATAAAGAAGCAGGCTGTGTCATCCAAGATAAGCCCTCCACCTAAAAATTTTGCACAGGTATTGCAGGAATGCAAAGTACTCAAAGGTATCTGGGATGTTAAACATCTTGCGAAGCGCGTAGCTGATCGTCTGCTCGTTAGCCAGATTTACTACAAAGAATTTTGTGCTGAACAAGGTATTTCAAAACAGTATGGTGAGTGGTTGTTCCAAATTGAAGTATTTATTGAGACTTTGTTAAATAATCAACAACCCGTCTTTAATGAGGTGAGATCAGCGCATCAGACCTACTTTTTGAATGCTAAAGATATGCAAGAATCCGCTACACAGCTTGGTCAGCAGTATTTATCGCTTGTGAAGCAGGTTGCAAGTGATTTTAATTTTTTTAGGCAGATTGATCATTTAATTCAAAATTACGGTTTACGTACATGGTGGTTTGGGCATGAAGACAATTTGAACTTGTGGATTGGTTTTCAGCAGATTTTTACAGGATTTATATTCAATCAGCCTGTCGACTCTGTTGTGTTAGGCCAGTTAAATACAAACCTCCAAGCTGTAAGGAATTATTTTCTTGAACAACAAAGACTAGAAGTAAATAAACGTGAACTTCTGGAAAAGCATTATGCTCAAGGTGTACGGAGGTATACAGATACACGAGAATACTTGAATAGCGTATTAGAGCACAATTGTTGGGCTTATCGTATTACTGTCAATGCGAATTCATCAAAGGGGTGTTTGAAACAGTCTGAGCTATCAAAATTATTTACTGAATTCATGCGCTTAGCAAAGCGAGCGAAACCTTGTTATTGGTTGCGTGGCTACGTAGGTATTTGGCAAGAGAAGAACTGGCCGATCGCTTCAGAATTTACAATAGATGTCGTATTGTTTTTTAATGATCGTTGTCAGGCGCAATTACAAACTCTAGTCTATGATCTAGATCAGCGCTGGAACAACTTTCTTGATACTAAAGCTGCTCAGACTTTAAAGCTGCAAGATGCAGAAGATATAAAGTACTATGGCTCCATTAAACCGAAAATATTAATGTGTTCGGTTGATGGATTGAATACAGAAGATAAGACTCAGAGTACGTATCATGTCTGTCTTGAAGCACATGATCGTAAAATGAAAAAAAGAGTCATTGAGCATGTCATACCCTATTTCGCTTATCGGGATGTATTCCACGCTCGGTTTAGTCAGACAGTTCCTAAAGCTTTTATTAAAGGTGTGATACTTAAAAAATAGTTGGCCTTAGCGTTGAGCAAGTTTAGTTTCATCCACTCATTAATTTCAAAGGCGGACCTGCCAACAGGATTTGTGGTTAAGTGAACCTGTTTGTGGAAGGGGGATCATGGTAATCGGATTTATAGTCTAACAAGCTGTAGAACGTGACACGACTTAGGTTTGCAATAAAAACTAATTTCTGCCTTAACTCTCGTAAATGAGATTTTTTCTAAAAATACAGGATTTGTAGGGTGGGGGAAATTGGATAGACCTATGAATCGATTGATTTTGCAACTACTGAGTCTTGTGATAAGTCGGTAAATAATATTATTAATTAAATACTTAATATTAATTAATATTCAATATTCAATCATAAATACTTCACTAAGATACTCATAGTGAAATAATCAATTGATATTAGAGACTTAATAGTGATGTCTACTGAATCTTGATATAGTCAATCAATGTGCTACAATCCCTAAATGCAACTTATAGCTATCAGTCCTGAGATCGATCTGAATCTTGGTGTAGGATTCGCCATATAGGTATCTTCATACATAAAAAAATAATGTTGTCTCCTTAGTTATGTACCAAACATAACGAAGGAGCATCTCAATGCAATATGACTTATCTCATCAAGCTGGCGTCATGACAGCCGTACATGGCTTTGTTGACTGGGTGCTGAATCTGGAGCTAAATCAATCTTCCTTTATCACGCATCTTTGCTCACTGATTCCTGCATTTCAGATCTTTGATCAAGACGGCATTGAGTACAGTGCATCCATTCAGGCTTTTAAAGATATGACTCAAGCCATTGAAGCACTAAGAGGGACTCTATGTCTAGAGGATTACTTGCTACGGCTATCTTCTGTTGAGGTAGTAAAGTTAATGCGAAGTTTGAGAGATTACCGTAGTCTGATTCTAGATGAGATTCGCTTATTCAGGCAGCAGGAATCAGATAATCAAATCAGCTTTTTGACTTATGTTCAGCAAATGATTCAAGATCATTATCAAGTTCTGATTGTCCGTGTGGATTTAGGTTATTTAAAGAAATTTATGTCGAATGTCACAGTTCATGACTTCTATCTCCATATTCAGTTTCTATGCAAGTACCTAAAAGATAAGAATGGCTGTTTTAAGCATATATTGGGTTATGGTTTAGCTTTAGAGCAAGGGTGTTATACAAAGGGCTATCATGCGCATCTGATGTTGGTCTACAACGGTTCAGAACGTTGTCAGGATTGGTTTCTAGGGGATCAGGTCTTACAAAAGTGGCAGACTATTACCCATGGTTGGGGTTATGGGAGGAATGGTAATACTAAAGAAAACAAGGAGCAGTTTGCCAATAAAGGCTTACTGGGTATTGGTTTGATTCACCGTAAGCATCCAAAAGAGCTTCAAAATGCTTTGAATGTTGCCAGATACTTAACCAACCCAGAAAAGTATCTACAACAGATGTTAGTTAAACCGATTAATAAAAGAACATTCTTTAAAGGCATTTACCGAGTGCATGGGCGTAACTATCAACTCATATCCGATTAAGTGCCTGTAAAAAAATATGGATGGAGCAGTTCTATGAAATCCACAACCTTGTAGAACGACTTCCATGGATATTACACACATTGAACACCAAACAGCACCACGCCTAGAGAAAGATGTGCATGACTTTTTTACTCAGGCACGCTATGGGGCTTCAGGTCCCAAGAAAAGCGATGTTGAAAATGAAAAGAATCTGAAACAGGAATGGTCACAGGTTTTTTTAGATTATTTTGGCGATTGGAATTTTTTGATGTATTCGCATCGAGATGCTGAGCTTGGCTTTTGGATTACTCTATTTCGAAATGCTTATTATTGTGTGTTATCAGAAGTAAATCCGTATGCGCGTTACTTTGTACCAGATACGACGTATACTAAGAAATGGATGATTGAGCAGATTCTTGAAAAACTCAAGACACTATTTTGGACGACGGGCTTTATTGAGTTTTTACATCAGTGCAATGAGCAATATGAGAAGCATATCAATCAAATTCGAGATTCTTATATTGGGGTGAGCAAGACAAGTGTAGATGCACCAGATATTAAGTTTTATCTGAGCTTTCCTTCAGGGACAGAGCAACTGCAATCGATTGATTGGGTGATTAAATCCTTTCGAAAATTTGAAAAAAACTTGAAATGCCAACCTTGGTTTAGAGGCCAAGTCATATTTACTTACTATCACTTAATTCGTGATGGCTACAGAAACTGTTATGTGATTCGTTTTTATTTAACCTTTCAAAAAGTTTTTTATTCTATCGATACGAATTATTCAGCTTTGATACTGCGATTATGGCAGGAAGCAACTGATGGATTAGGAACATTGTTGATTGTAGATGAGGAGCGATCTAAGCAGCCATTAGGTAATCCTTTTGGTTTGGGTCGTGATGACGTTCTGGCATTTCCTGAGCCACAGGACCCATTAGATGATTTAGATAATGTGCCTGAAGTTGCTTCTAGTGTATCTGAAAAGATGAATAAGATTTGTATCCTAACACGTGGGTTTAAAGCCTTTCATGGCAAAAAATGGTGATTGAATCAAATCAAATGTAAAACAATTGACCTCTGTATCTATTTGATTAGATACAGAGGAGTTTGAGGGCATATATTTTTTTACGGTGATGGACATGATATGTGCAGAAAGCACGCCTTCATACCACATCTGAGTACATCAGATGAACGCGTTAAATTCACAAACATTTCAGATCAATCAAATTTTAAACATCAGGCAACTAGTTGAAATCACAGGGCTGAGTCGTGCCATAATTTATTCACTTCTAGACCCCAAATCAAAATATTACGAAGCCAGTTTTCCGCAGCAGATTAATTTAACGAGCAATCGAGTTGGTTGGGTTGCGCATGAAGTGAATACGTGGATTGATAAAAAGATCAGTGAACGTGGAATCAGTACTAATTGAATAAAAGCTATGAATTAAGATTGTTGCCCCATCAGTTGTAATACAAGCGCGTAAGCAAAATAAGGAAAAATTTATTCAGCAATGAAGAATGCTTGAGGTGGGGTAAAATCTAAGATTTGTTTACAGAAACGGGGCTGTTCATCTTTTTATTGATCACGAAAGGTGAATTCGTTATATGGATGAGAATATTCTTGCCTATACTTTGGACCACGAATACATTTGGGTCGCAACATTTATCTCCGTCAAGTTTACTACTGGTAAATTATATATCAGAATAGAACACTATGATTTTGGGTATATTAAGTTTATTTGTTATTCAAAATGACAAATATAATCTACGACTTCACTTGTATGAATCTTAAATTGGCTATGGGCTGGGATTTGAAACGACTCACCAGATTTAAAGATTTTTATGTCAGGCACATGACCAATTTGCACACTACATTCCCCAGAGATAATTTCCATACGTTCGGCTAGATGAGTCTTAAAAGTTAGTGGTTCCTCAGATGGAAGAATTACACCTAAAGTTTTTTTAGTTCCGTCTTTTAATACAATAGCATGGCTGATCGATGCGCCATTAAAATGAACATTGGCTTTCTTTTTTATTGAAATAAAATCAAATTGCTCTGACATAGGCTGGTTCCTAATATTTAATGTATTGAGACTATATTAATAAATTATACTAAAAATTCTCAAGGATTTAATGATTGATAAATTCTGACTAGATCATGGTTGATTCACTTACATTATGGCGTGTCGAATAAGCTATAAACAGCTAAACGTATTGACACCCTTTACTTCGCTGATTATCCTTTGCTTGCTGACCTACATTGTCAGTCGGTTTTGACGGACCGTTTTGTAAGACGACATCAGAGTTTTCCCTTCTGAGGGCTGACTTTGTGTGTACTTCTCGTCCTTCTCTCGTTGCGGTAGGGCGAGAGAGGGACACCTTCGGGTGTGCTGGAGTCTTACCCAGTCCGTCAACCCTTTCTCGTTCTGCCACCATAATCTTTGTATTTTGGGCAGAACTCCAAGTTGATAACGGAGTCGACCATGTGCACTACATTCTTAAATTATCATTCTATTTTTACCTCAGTGCTGTGTACGGCTTTGTCATCACTAAACCAATAACAGCATACATAAAACAATAATTTTATCTGGGGTAAACAAATGAAGGATGTCCATCCTCTGTTTGTCTGTGTGCTCGGATCATTTTTACTGATCGGCTGTGGAAATAAAAATTCTTCCACTGAAGTTTTAAGCCCTGACGAAAATGTAGCACTCAGCCAACGACTTGAACCAACACATCGACCTGTTCTGGTCGAAGCTAAAGCATTACAACCTTTCTTAAATCAACAACAACTGCCCGAAGCAGATGTCTCAGGCTTCCGTGACTATCTGCATGCCCAATCAGGCAATCGATCTGCATTGCTACAATTCCGAGAAAAACTGCAACTCAAGCCGAATCAAATTTTGGTCTTAGGGATAGAAAAACCAAGTCAGCAATCCTTACTGGAATTTCCAAAGAATGACCTATTTGCCAGTGCTAATGATCTGGTGATTAACCATGCACGAATGCTGAAGACCCCAGTTACAGGAGAGAGCAAAGGCGAATTTGAAACTACGGAGCAATACCAGCAACGGATTCAGGCAGAACAAGCCACTTTAAAAAAAGCCACAGCCAATCTCAATGTTGACCTTGGACGATTGGAGGATGCCTTAAATTATTTGGCTTACCCAATTGCGATCAATGTACTTAGTCCATCTAGTGAAGACTCAGCTCAGTATGATGCGGATCGGCAAGTCATGCATATACAGGCATCGAGCACCAATGCTGCGGGCTACTACGATTCGACTGTATCCAAGCTCAATCTAGTATTTAGTGCATCACCCAAAAATGCTGAAATTATCCTAGGCAATCTACGTGATGAACGAGATAAGCGAAACTATCTCGGTTTTATTTTGAGTATGCAGCAAGGGCAATTGGTTTTAGAACAAGCCATCCTCTATCAGCACAACAACAATGATCGCTATCTACGCCTTGCAACGATTAATCCGTCACAACTGTATTTGACCACCCGACCATTGAATGCAGATGAGTCCAACAAGAATCTCAATTCAGAACAACCATACTCACTCAAACAAAAGTTGTCCTTCCAGTTTGGGCTTAAGCATTACCGTAATCCTGAACAGCAGCAAGCTGAACCTGAATTAGAAGTCAGACCACCAACTGAGGAAGAAATCACCCAGCTTAACCTCAATGCAGGGTCAAGTGATATCGAGGGGACACTGTAAATGTTAGAGATCTTTAAAAATAAATCCGTTCGAAATATCCAACTCCTGTGTGGTCTGTTGTTACTCGGTAGCTTGTATGGATGTGGCAGTAAGGACATGCCAACGGAACTTCCCAAAGCAGATGCTGTACTTCAGTTATTACATGCTCAAGATGCTTCAGTGATCCAGATCAAGTTACAGCAATGTCAAGTCGGCAATTTATTTGCAGGTCAAGAAGGCACCAGTGCCAAGTACGACATCTATCGCTGTCAGATCACGGTTGAACGCTTTGATGATGAATATAAGCAATCCTTCCTCAAAAATCAGGTCATTGATTTACGTCCTTATGATTCAGAGACAGGCTGGCAATTGGTTGCATCGAACTAAGCACGATCACAAAGATGAAGAGAATAACTAAACATGAAAAAAGAATTTGTAATCCCTTACCTAAGTATCGCTGTGTTGTATTGGTTCAGTCTGCTATGGCGTATTGAGGACAGTGGTCCACTTGCAGCCTATCTATTGGGTCGTGCCCTGATGTGGCCGTTCCAATTATTGAAATTTATTTTTTGATTAAAGCCTTAACTTGCCCAAGAGTGAAAAAATAATGATGGACTTTAATCAATTTAAACAACAGTTTCCGCAGTTGGATTTATTACAGGCTGATCCTGCTATTTTCTTAGCACCCCAAATTCCCATGAATAAGATTCTGGGAGCAATGAGTTATTTGCCTCCCCAAACCAAAACTGAACAGGTATTGATCTTGGTGGATGAAACGGTATTTGGTCATGGCAAGAATGGATTGTGTCTGACGACGCAAGGGATCTATTTCAGGGAAGCCTTTGCCAATGCAAATACCTATCCAATGAAAGCAATCACTTCGGTGGGTTATTCGATGGGGATGCTTAGTAAACAGTTAGTGATCAATGGCACAGTTAAAGTGACCTTGGCTCAGCCTGAGAAAGCTGGGCTACGGCTATTGGCAGATTTCCTAAACCAATATTGTGCGCTTCATAAAACACAGACTGACTCATTGTCATCAGCATCCATACAGCAACAAAGCCAACCCACAACGATCCCAAACCTACAACCGATCATCAAACTGTATGCTTATTTATTACTGGGGTGGAGAGGTGAGTGGAGCAATCAGGTGAGGGCATTGATGCAACAGTTATTTGACCGTGAATTTGTTAATCCAGTGGATCAGGCATTTCTAGAACAGTTGATGCAACAAGATCAGCAGTTTGATTTTTTTGACCTCCTTGATGAAGTCACTGCGATTCAAAACAGCCTGCCACCCCAACTATGTCACAGCCTGCTTGAGGAAGTGCTAGTGTTGATGGAAAAAAGGAACTTTGAAATTGAAACAGCACGGGACCATTTCTTTCAGATCAGTACCGCTTTAAATGTTGATCAAGCAACTGCTACAAGCATTCTTGCACAATTCCCAGCATTTATAGCAGGGAATACTTAATCAGAATAAAGAAATTTCAAATACATATTACCTATGTGAAGACCCAGCACCCAGCCAAGACACAAGCTGACTTGGTGCTGTTTTAACATTCAAGAAGGTAAACCGAATAAAGGAAAAATAATTGTGAAACGATTAATGAAATTGATACTACCTACATTAATTACCCTGCCGCTGATGCTGACTGGATGTGGTTCAGGTTTTAACCCCGATCGTATGGAAGTCAACCTCAATACGGAATACAGCCAAGGAGGATTGTATGACCGTACCTATGTGATTCTAACCTTACGTTCACTGGACTCTGAGCCAATCACACTAAACAAGGTCGATGTAAACAATGGGCGCTGTAGTTATACAGGCAGATACAATGATCCAATCAAGCTGCCTGCCTATTTCCAAATTGGACAATCCCTACAGCTTTACTTGCGATGTTCCTACGATGCTGTAGTGAAGGTTGATATTGAGACTGATCAAGGTGCAGCAAGCTATAGCTTTAAATAAGCAGGCTCAAACCAAAATATAGACTTACCCAACACGCGACAAAGACCATGCCCAATATGGGCATGGTTTTTTTATGCCTGCAAATCTCAAGATTCGGATATCAAAATCAATATTCACCTCCACTGACAGGACTTTCGTGATGAGTACCGTACATTGTCCTTATTGCCATTCAGAACAGGTGATTCTTAGAGAATCTCAATCGAATGGTCCACAGTATTTTGAAAAAATCCTAGACGCATTTTCCCCGCCTGCGATGGCTGCACTGGGTATCAAACTGGCAAAAGAAGCAGGTATCCCTCCGTATATCGGTGGGCTGATTGGGGTGGTGGTCGGTGGAACACTGATCATGGTCAGCCAACATTATTTCTATCGCCATTATAAATCCGCTCAACATTATCACTGTCTGCAATGCGGACAGGACTTTGCTGTAGCTGCTTAAGCTTCATTACTCAATTATTGATTTATACAACCTGACTTCACTCAATTTTATTTTTAAACAACTTCACTTTTATAGAGGAATTATTTCTATGGCACATTTAGTTGAAACCATGGCATTTGTAGGACAAACCCCTTGGCATGGCTTAGGTAATCAACTCACACCAAACCAACCGATTGAGGTCTGGGCAAAACAGGCAGGCATGGACTGGCGGATTGAATCCTCGGATGTCAGTTATATGGCTGAAAACCATAAACAACAAAGCCTGATCTTGCCGTACCAAGAGCAACGGGTCTTATATCGCTCAGACACGCATGAACCTTTATCAGTGGTGAGTCAGCGCTTTCAGGAAGTACAACCCATGGAGATCCTACACTTCTACAAAGACTTGACTGAACAATCGGGCTTTGAACTGGAAACCGCAGGGGTACTGAAAGGTGGGAAGAAATTCTGGGCACTCGCTAAAACAGGACAAACATCTGCCTTAAAAGGAAAGGATGTGAGTAATGGCTATATTTTATTGGCAACAGCCTGTGATGGCACATTGGCAACGACAGCTCAATTCACATCTATTCGAGTAGTGTGTAACAACACTCTAGCCATTGCCCTCAAAGGGCAAAACACCAGTGCAGGTGTAGTTAAAGTTCCGCATAGCACCAAGTTCGATGCCGAGAAAGTTAAACAGCAACTCGGTATTTCGGTTCGTGCGTGGGATGAACATATGTATGAAATGAAGCAACTGAGTCAACGTAAAGTCACCCAGCAGGAAGCAGCAGCCTACTTTGATGCAGTGTTTAATAACACCAACTTGAGTATGGCTGAACAGGATGAAAGCATTATTCAGTTCTATCGCAATGCAGCCATGCCAAATCAAACAAGCTCAACCAAAGCCGACAATAAAACTGAACCGAATGGACGTGCGATGTCGAAAGTCATGACCATGTTTAACGGGCATGGACGTGGTGCTGAACTGAGTTCAGCGAAAGATACGGCGTATGGTTTATTGTGCGCAATTACGGAATTCACTGACCATGAACGTCGAGCGATGAGTACTGACCATCGACTCGATTCTGCATGGTTTGGCGCTGGGGCAGCGATCAAACAGCGCGGTTTAGAACAAGCACTTCGAATGATTGCCTAAATTCAGTTTCAGTTAAGTCTTCTACATTAGCCTAAGCATACGGTAACACCATACAAGTACAGCAGTACCCTTTGCCACATTTCCAGATGTGGCTTTTTTTATGCATAGATTTTGGTTCTGAGCTGAAATAATTTTCAATTCTTGATTGAAAAAATGAATTTTTGCTCAATCATAAAGGAAATAGCTGAGCGACAGCAGGAACTAAAATCACTATGCAGTATTCTAAAAATCTCTTTATCCAGCAAATTTCTGAGACAGAATTTGTGTTACAAGTAAACGATAGTAAATTAGCTGAAGAGCTAGAGCTGCGTTTACCTAATATCTTCGGGCGCTATATATCAGAGCCTAAATCCATCAGTAATGGTCAGGAATTGGAATATCACTTTAGTATTTCAGGCGTGGATTTAAACAGTTTTCAAAGACATTTAACTACTTTAACTCCTGAATTGCTTGATAGTTTATCGAGTCATTAAGCTCAACTATTGAGATTTTTTAAGATAAATCTTTATTGATTTGAAAAGACCACATCACGCGATGTGGTTTTTTTATGCCCAAAATTTAGTTTTTACGATTTTACCCATACAGGAATATTTCTAATGAATAGCAATACTCAAATTCAAAACACATTAAACCATCCACCGCTACAGCCGTATTCACCAAACCTGAATCCAACCACCCAAAACTCACTGACTCAACAGGTTGAAGTCGGAACTCGAACCAAACGAGACCGACTGAATACGCAGCCACGAAAAACTAAAGCTCCAGTAGCAAAACGTCTCGCCAATACCAAGCAGATGAATTACCAGCAATGGCTAGAGGTTAGAAAACAAGGTATTGGCAGTAGCGATGCAGCAACTGCCTGTGGACTTAATCCGTATATGTCGATGCTGGAATTATGGATGATCAAGACAGGGCAGATGCAGCAAAACATTGAAGACGAAAGTGCAGGCTATGCACCTTTGTACTGGGGCAAGCAGCTTGAGCCTTTGGTGGCACAGTACTACAGCATGCACACTAACCATAAAGTACGTCGAGTCAATGCAGTACTGCAACACCCTGATGAAGACAAACATTTTATGCTTGCCAATTTGGACTATGCCGTGGTTGGTAATGGTGAAGTTCAAATATTAGAGTGTAAAACAGTAGGTGAGTACGGTTCAAAACTGTGGCGAGATGGCGTACCACTGTATGTACTGTGCCAAGTGCAACATCAGTTAGCCGTGACAGGAAAACAGGCAGCACATATATGTGCTTTGATCTGTGGGCATGAAACTAAAATCTATAAAGTGACACGTAATGAAACCGTGATTCAGCACATTATCAATGCCGAACGCCACTTTTGGCAATGTGTGGAAACAGGTATTCCACCCAGTGTAGATGCCTCTGATTCAGCAGCCAAAGCCTTGCAACAGCTTTACCCAGAACAGATTCCATTAACAGTGGAAGACCTGACTCAAAATGAACAAGCCAATTACCTATTTAATCAGTTGCTTGAAGAGAGGTATAAGGTTGAGCAGCATCAACAGTATTTTGATGAACTCAAACATCAATTACAAATGATGATGAAAGAGGCAGAACGAGCAGTGTTTACAGGGGGATCAGTGACATGGAAGAAATCACAAGACTCAATCAGCCTAGACAGTAAATCCTTACTGAAACAACATCCTGAATATCTCCAGCAGTTTCCACAGACCAAAGCAGGAACACGAAGATTTCAGATTTATCCGAATGGTGGATAACGAATACCTCCAACCAAACCGATCCCATACCCTAATAGGTATGGGATTTTTTTTATGTCTAATTTTTATTTAAAGGAAATGACCATGATTAAAGGTTTAGCAATTACCCCACCTGTTTTGGGTCGTATCAGCATAGGCAAGATTGTAGAAAAGAATGGCAAACGTCTGCCTGAAAAAGATGACCAATTTACCATTACCAGCCAAATTCAAGGAAAAGACGGATGGATTAAGCATCCACTGGATGAACAACTACGAGCTAAAGCACAAAACCAAAAACTCAGAACCATACCTGTACGGATGATCTTCAATGATCCTGATCTCAACTTAAGAGCAGAGTACAGCCTATTTGACCGCCAAACTGGACGTTTAATTTGCTCAGGCAACGGTGAAAGCTGTCAGCGACTTGGACAACATGGGATTGAGCAACATCCATGTCCATCTCCAGATTTATGCCCATTGGCACAAGGTGGATTGTGCAAGCCCTACGGACGACTTTACGTCAATCTGGATGAATCGGATGAGTTTGGCACATTCATCTTTAGAACCACAGGCTTTAACAGTATCCGCACTTTGGCGGCACGGTTGCGTTATTACCATGCCGCATCGGGTGATTTGCTTTCGTGCCTGCCATTGCAACTCACTTTACGAGGCAAGAGCACCACGCAAAGCTATCGCACGCCGATCTACTACGTGGATTTAACCTTAAGGGATGGCATAAACCTGAAAGATGCAATTAGCTCAGCCAAACAGATAGATGAGCAAAGTAAGGCAGCAGGGTTTTATCAGGAAGCTTTAGATCATGTGGCACGGCAGGGCTATGGCAATGCCAGTTTTGAGGTGGGTGGTGAAGAGGGCTTGGATATTGTTGAGGAGTTTTATACGGATGAAACGAAGCCAGAGCAGCATCAACAATCTTATGATCTCACTCATGTTCAGGATATTCAGAAAGGGTTGCAGCAGTCGGTGCAGGCTTTGAATTGAAATGAATTTAATTAGAAAAGAGTACTCGTACTCTTTTTTTGCAGATTTTGGTCTGTAGATAAGAAGATATTCACTTCTAGAATATCTGAGAGATGGATTTACTTTAATAACGCTTTTTAGTATTTTGTTAGCAAATCAGAAGTATGTCCATCGTCATGCGTTCAAGTAGGTTGTCTAAGCTTATACTCGCATTTATCCTGTTTTTGTTTACGATAACAATTACGGGAGTTCATGCGTGGGCACCTGTTTTACTTGAAAATATTGAACACCAACATGAATTAAGTATTGTTGTGGAAGATGATGCATCAAGTCATTGGTCTTTGCAGCACTCAGGTGATTCTTTTACAAGTATGACTGATCATGATGTAGAAACACACACTTGGAAGAATTTTGATGAGCCAATCTACCATCACTCGGTGAAGCCTATTTCTTCTGATAGTGATCTAAGCATAGACCCTGTGTTTATTCTAAGTTTTATCACTGCTCTTATTTTTCTGTTCCTAAAGTTATCTGAACATCAGATTCGGGTATTTGACTTTAGAAAAAGAATATTTATTTTACGTAATTCTTATACCTATACAAAAGCTCTTATTGTTCTAAGAAATTGATTTTTATATACAAAAAATAATTATTCATTTTTTTGTATAGGTAAAGTCATGTCTAAAATTTATCAGCTATTCCTTAGCTGTGGTTTTGTAGTAACGGCAGCAAACGCATTTGCGGAAACGAATTATGCTGAACTACAAAAGCAGGTTATCGCAAGTGATGCTGTACTCAATAGCCTACAGCAGTCCGAGCAAGCTTATGAAATCAACCAAAAGTTTGCTGGCAGATTAAATAATCCTACTTTCAATGTGGAGTTGGATAATCTTGGTAATTCCAAATTGAAGGGTTTGGATGGCTCAACAACCTTGTTAGGGTTGTCACAAGAGATTCCTCTTAGTAATAAACTCTCCTTGAGAAAGCAAATTGCGAGTTTTCAAGGTGATCGTAATCAGTTCGAAATAGCAAAGCGTCAGGCTGAACTCAAAGCAGATTTAAGAATCTGTATGGCGAACTGGTATGTGGCAACTCAACGTGCTGAAGTTTATTCAACAGAAAGCAAGTTTAATGCAAGACAAGCCAATGTTCTTTCGGAAAGGCTCAAGTTTGGGCGAGTCATTCCTTCGGATGCTCAGCTCAGTGCAGCACTTTCATCTGAATCAAAACTACGTTATCAAAATGAAGTGAAAAAGGGGCAGTTTCAGAAGAATCTGTGCTCTAAGTTCACATCGAATCTACCAAGTAACGCTTTAGAAGTTCCTCTAAGTTTTAATTTCACAGACAAAATTAGTTTGGCTGAGCAAGAAGCGTTTCTGAGTTCAAAATTGAAAAAGACACAATTTGAACTCGCTCGTAAAGAAGCAATACCTGATATCACTTTGGGTGTTGGGGTCAAAAACTATCAAGAAACCAATGACAAGGTATTCCAAGTTTCAACCTCAATACCACTCAATATCTTCAACCGAAATAAAGGCAATATTGCGATTGCCCAAGCGGAACAGATGAAAGCTGAAACGCAGTCTGTATGGGTTAGCCGTAATTCTAAAATTGAACTGGAAAACAAGTCCATTGAGGTTTCTAACTTAATCGATGTGATCCACCAATATGATCAAACCGTTTTGCCCGCAACCAATGAAAGTCTTCGCATTGCAGAGATGGGATACCAAGCAGGGAAAAACTCGTTACTTGAGTTCAATAGCATTAAGCAAATTTGGTTAGACAAACATCTTGCTCGATTCGATTTGTGGTTGGCTTTGCAGACAGAAATTGCAGAAGTCGAGCGCAACTACATTACTCATTTAGATCAAGAATAAGGGCAAGAATATGAATAAACCAACCAATACTTTAATGGCTACGGGCATTATTGCCTTGCTTGTCGTGTTATGTGCTGTGGCATGGTACAAGACAGGTCAAAAGACTCAGTCTTCTTCAGCACATGGGGAAGCAACAGAAGTAAAAGTTGCAGTAGCAGGTGACGAGAAAGGACCTCATGGTGGACGTTTATATCGTGATGGCGATTTCTCAGCGGAAGTGAAAATCTTTGAGCAGGGCGTAGAACCACATCTCCGTGTTTATGGGTATTTCAAAGATAAACCGCTTAAACCTGAAGCATTAACGGCAAATGTCTACATCAAACGTTTGGATGCAGAGCAAAATATTCAATTTAAACCAGAGAGTGATTACTTGATCGGTAATGAAATTGTCTATGAACCACATTCATTTTTAATGATTGTCAACGTTGATTATCAAGGTAAAAAACATACGTGGAAATGGGACACCAAAGAAGGTCGTGTCACCATGTTGGACAGTAGTATCAAGAGCAGTGGTTTAGAGCTCCTAAAAGTTGAATCCATGATGTTTGAAAATGCTTTAGAGTTAAAGGGAGAATTGAAGTTCCCTGATAATTTTGAAAGTTTTATCACACCGAAAGCAAGTGGAACACTCATCAAAACATATCGCACGATTGGCGATAAAGTAAGTCAAGGTGATTTATTAGCTACAGTACAAAGCCAAGACTTGATCCGCTTAAATGCTGAGCGTTCTATTGCAGTAGATAATTTGCAATTTGCACGTAAAAAGATGGAGCAAGAGCGAACGTTATTTCAAAAACGAGTATCGCCTGAAATTGACTACATTAATGCAAAGCGTGAATTTGATAATGCTCAGATTCGTGCCAATGAACTGAACAATTTAATCAGCTCTTATGGTGGTTCAGGCAACGGTACAATTGAAGTTCGGGCTGCGATGTCTGGCACAGTCTTACAAGTGCTAGGGGCAGTTGGATCAAATGTCACACCAGCTTCGCCAATATTTAAAATTGCCAATACATCTCAGTTACTTGCAGTAGTCAATGTTCCTGCGGATAAGCTGAATACAATTAACCCGAATGCTAAGGTGACTGTAAAACCTCAAATTCAATCAGGCACAGAAGAAGCATTGGGGACGATCAAATACATCAGTGATATCATTGATCCAAAAACACGTACTGCTCAAGTCTTTGTTGAAATTGCCAACCAATTTAAATGGCGTTCAGGTCAATTGATCACCGCACATATTTTTGAAAATCAAAGCTTGAAGCCTATGGTGGTTCGTGAAGATGCTTTACAAAACTTCCGTGATTGGGATGTGGTGTTCATTCGTGTAGGCAATGATTTTGAAGCACGTCCATTAGAGTTGGGTGAAAAATATAACGGGTTTGTTGAAGTTAAGTCAGGCTTAAAAGCAGGTCAGGTTTATGCGGCAGGCAATTCTTATTTATTAAAAGCAGAGCTAGGTAAATCTGGCGCTACTCATGATCATTAAGGGGTAGTACTATGTTTGACCAAATTGTTAAGCTTTCGATTAAGAATCGTTGGCTTGTACTGATCGTCTTCCTATTCGTAGCTGCATTGGGTGTTTATAACTATTTTAAACTACCTATTGATGCTGTTCCTGATATCACAAATGTACAAGTCCAAATCAACAGTGAAGCACAAGGCTTGTCTCCTATGGAGATGGAGTCACAAGTCACTTACCCGATTGAAACAGCTTTGGCAGGTATCCCTAATCTTGAATATACACGTTCTGTGTCGAGATACGGTTTATCTCAGGTCACGGCGATATTCAAGGAGGGGACGGACATCTATTTTGCCCGTCAAATTGTCAATGAAAAATTGCAAGGCGTGACACCAACACTACCAAGCGGCATATCGACTTCAATGGGACCTGTTTCTACAGGGCTTGGCGAGATCTTCATGTATACAGTTGAGAATGCCAAGAATAGTCTAAACCCACTTTCACCCACTGAATTAAGAACCTTGCAAGATTGGGTCATTAAACCTCAGCTTCGAAATGTAGAGGGTGTGAATGAAATCAATACTATTGGTGGCTATCTAAAACAATTTGTTGTTCAACCTGATTATGCTTATTTGCGTAGTATAGGGCTGGATCAGAAAGCTATTTTAGAGGCGATCTCTAAGAACAGCATGAACAAAGGTTCAGGGTACATTGAGAAAAATGGTGAGCAGTATTTAATCCGTTCTGATTCTCAAATTAACTCGATTGAACAAATCCAAAATATTCCGATCACGACGAGCAATGGTTATATCCTCAGATTGAAAGACGTTGCAAAAATATCGATTGGTCATGAATTACGGACAGGTGCTGCGACCAAAGATGGGCAAGAAATTGTACTGGGTACAGCGTTCATGCTTATTGGCGAAAACTCTCGAAATGTTGCTCATGCTGTAGATCAAAAGCTACAACAGGTTCAAAAGTCGCTACCTGAAGGTGTTGAAGCGAAAGCAGTCTACAACCGAACAACTTTAGTTGATGCAACGATTCAGACAGTGAAGAAGAATTTACTTGAAGGTGCAATTCTGGTCATTGTGGTACTTTTTCTTTTTCTTGGACATTTCCGAGCAGCCTTGATTACGGCGATGGTGATTCCATTATCCATGTTGATGACAATTACAGGCATGGTTAACCAAAAGATCAGTGCCAATTTAATGAGTTTAGGTGCACTCGATTTCGGAATTATTGTTGATGGTGCGGTGGTTATTGTCGAGGCATCTCTCGCTAAATTAGCCATGAAGCAAAAAGAGTTAGGACGTATTCTGACTCAAAAAGAACGTTTTACGACTGTGTTTGAAGCAACAAAGGAATCTCGAAAAGCGATTCTTTATGGTCAATTGATCATTATTTTGGTTTATCTGCCTGTGATGACTTTGACTGGTGTTGAAGGCAAGATGTTTACACCAATGGCTGCAACGGTAGTTATGGCTTTAGTTGGTGCAATGATTCTGTCAATTACGTTTGTCCCTGCAATGGTGGCATTAGTTACTACAGGTGAAATTAAAGAAGAAGAGTCAAAGATTGTTCATTTTATTAAGAAATTGTATAGCCCAATTTTAGATTGGTCTTTAAATCACAGATATTTACTGATCGCCTTTGTCTCAATATTCTTTATATTCAGTGCAAGTCTTTCAACTCGTTTAGGTTCAGAATTTATACCTTCTTTAGATGAGGGGGATGTGGCATTACATGCTTTGCGTATCCCAGGTACTTCATTAACTCAAGCCGTTGAAATGCAATACACGCTTGAAAAAGAAATTGTGAAAATTTCTGAAGTTCAGACCATGTTTGCCAAAGTTGGAACAGCAGAAATCGCCACTGACCCAGTTCCACCCAATGTGGCTGATAACTTTGTCATGTTGAAGCCACGTAGCGAGTGGCCAAATCCAAAGAAACCAAAAGCGGAAGTCGTTGCAGATATTGAACGAGTAGCTAAAGGTGTTTATGGAAATAATTACGAGTTCACTCAGCCGATTCAAATGCGCTTTAACGAACTTATTTCAGGTGTCCGTACCGATGTTGCTGTGAAAATATATGGTGATGATCTAGGTCAACTACTTGAATCAGCAAACGCTGCCGCTAAAATTTTAGAGGGAGTGAATGGTACTGCTGACTTGAAAGTTGAACAGATGACGGGTTTACCCATGGTATCTGTCGAGCTGAAAAAAGACATGATTGCCAACTATGGGCTTGATGCTGAGGATGTACAGCAACAGGTTTCTAGCCTCATCACTGGTGAGACAGCAGGTAAGGTATTTGAAGGTGATCGAAAGTTCGATATTGTTGTTCGAATGGATCAAAACTCTGTCACAGACTTAGAAAAACTCTATCAAGTTCCTGTGAATCTGCCTGATGGTTCAAGTGTACTTTTATCAGAATTGATCGAGTTAAAAAATGTTCAAGGACCAAACCAAATTTCTCGTGAGAATGGTAAGCGTCGTATCGTCATCACAGCAAATGTCCGTGGTACAGATATTGGTAGTTACATTGCAGAAGCACAATCTAAGCTGAATGCAGATTTTAAATTACCAGAAGGCTACTGGCTGACTTGGGGGGGTACATTTGAACAAATGGAGTCTGCATCGAATCGACTCATGGTTGTTGTTCCAATTGCTTTAATTCTGATCTTTGCCATGATCTACATGGCTTTAGGTAATGTTAGAAACAGTGTCTTGGTATTCACAGGCGTACCATTTGCATTAACAGGTGGTGTGATCGCTTTAGCTTTACGGGATATTCCATTCTCAATTTCTGCTGCCGTCGGCTTTATCGCATTGTCAGGTGTGGCTGTGCTGAATGGCTTAGTTCTTGTTTCTGCCATTCAAAGGCTTCGAGTGCAAGGGGAAAGTGTCATTGATGCGGTGAGACATGGTGCAATGGAACGACTTCGCCCTGTGTTGATTACAGCCTTAGTGGCTTCTCTAGGCTTTATCCCAATGGCTTTAAACGTAGGTATTGGTTCTGAAGTTCAACGTCCAATTGCAACTGTCGTTATTGGTGGGATTATTTCATCAACCTTACTGACTTTGATTATTTTGCCGACCTTATATGTGTGGTTTAACCAAGGTTGGTCAAGAAAATCAAACGATGCTACTGAACAGGTTGTTTAGGGGCATCTTTAATGACAAATATATTGCGAGATAAACAAAGCAAATTTGTGATGATGTGGCTAGTCTGCATGATCAGTCTCGCTTTATGTTTGCACTTTAATGAGCATGTAACTGAAAATGAATTTCAGAGACACGTTTCAATTGACGCAATTCATTCTCATCATCATGAGGTCAGCCAACAACATTCACATGGTCATCAGGATAACTACTATGAACATTTTGTTGGTTATGACGTACTTAAATCGATTGCTTTAGCTCATCTATTAAAGGGGATATCGATTCTAGATTGGTGTAAAGAATATGTTTTTTTGATGATAAGCCGTATTTTTAAACCGCCCAAAAAGTGAATGGATTTTCAATTCATTTTAAATTTTGGAGTTTGATATACATGCAAATTATTGATTCACACATTGTGAAATTAAGTGCTTACATAAAGCGATTACTTACTTTATTCATTACATTGGCAAGTCCTACACTTTTTGCTCATGGTGTAGCAGAAGGTGATAAGGGCTACATTCAAGAAATTTATGGCGTTCATGTGATTCCATTCATCTATTTGGGTGCTAAGCATATGGTCACTGGATATGACCATTTATTATTTCTTGTTGGCATTATCTTCTTTTTATATCGAATGAAAGATATCGGCTTGTACGTCAGCCTATTTGCACTTGGGCATTCGATTACCATGCTCGTGGGTGTTTATTACAATATCTCGATAAATGCTTACATCATTGATGCAATCATTGGTTTTTCAATTGTTTATAAGGCTCTTGATAACTTGGGGGCTTATCAGCGTTGGTTTGGTTTTCAACCAAACACGAAAGTAGCGACTTTAATTTTTGGTCTGATTCATGGTTTTGGACTCGCAGTAAAAATTCAGGAGTATGAAGTTCCGAGTGATGGACTGTTGGCAAATTTAATCTCATTCAATATTGGGGTTGAATTAGGTCAGTTTATGGCTCTGTGCATCATCATGTTATTGATGACGTTTTGGAGAAAGACATCGTATTTCTTTAAAACAGCCTATCAAAGCAATGTCTTCCTCATGTTCCTCGGTTTTTTACTTGTTGGCTATCAACTTACTGGCTTCATTACTCAATAAGGATCTAAATTATGTATAACGCTGAAATTCCAAAAGATATCGAATTACCTTCATCAAGAAAGTTAATTAAATCAACAGCGATAGCTGCCGTTAGTGCTGTGGTCGTGTTGGTTACCTGTGTCATGCCTGCGGAGTATGCGATTGATCCGACGGGTATAGGTAAAGTGCTTGGCTTAACGAAAATGGGTGAAATCAAACAATCACTCGCTCAAGAATCAGTGAATGGTCTCAATGCTCAACAGGTAGTGAATAGTGCTGAAGAAATGTCAGTAGAAACTCCGACTCAAACGGCAATTGATACTGTTCAGATGACCATGCCTGCGATTAATAAAGAGAGCATTAGTATTGAGTTAAAACCTGGGCAGGCAACAGAGGTAAAACTAACAATGCCACAAAGTGCAAGTGTCAACTTTGATTGGAAAGCTGTAGGAGGTGGTCTTAACTATGATACTCATGGTGATCCCGTAAATGCCCCTAAAGGGTTCTATCATGGCTATGGAAAAGGCAAGAATGAGACAACTCAACAAGGTGTCTTAAAAGCAGCTTTTGATGGTAAACATGGTTGGTTCTGGCGTAACCGTACAGAAAATCCAGTGACTGTAACTCTACTTGTAGAAGGACAGTTTAGTGAAATGAAGAAAGTCTTTTAAGCTTTAATCAATCTCCTTGGAATAGTCTTCCAAGGAGATTTAATCGTTATAGATGTCAGATTCTAAAAAGGAATCCATAAAATGCTAGAAGTACTAAAAAATACCACATATCGGCATTTGTTCTTGGCCCAAGTGATTGCACTCATTGGAACAGGGTTAATCACGATCGCCCTAGCTTTACAGGCATACGATATTGCCAAGGGAGAAGCTGCTCAAGTTCTTGGTATTGCTTTGGCAATTAAGATGATTGCTTATATCGGTGTAGCACCTATAGCATCAGCATTTGCAGAGCGCTTACCAAGAAAACAGGTATTGGTTGGATTAGATATTATCCGAGCATTAACAGCTTTGTGCCTACCATTTGTGACACAAATCTGGCAAATCTATATTCTCATTTTTATTCTGCAATCTGCATCTGCTGCATTTACGCCAACATTTCAGGCAATGATTCCAGATGTTCTGCCTGAAGAAAAAGACTATACCAATGCTTTGTCATTGTCTCGACTAGCCTATGATTTAGAAAACATTATCAGCCCAATGTTGGCAGGTTTCTTACTCACTGTCATGAGCTACCATAATCTGTTTTTAGGAACAGTATTAGGTTTTATCGGTTCTGCTTTGTTTGTGGTAAGTGCAAAATTACCAGTCGCCAAAGTGCCTGAGTTTAGAGGTGTTTATAGCCGTATAAAGCAGGGAGCTAAAATTTATTTTAATACGCCGAGACTTAAGGCGTTGCTTGCTTTAAATTTAGCTATTGCTTCGGCGAGTGCTGTTGTGATTGTAAATACTGTTGTATTGGTTCAATCGACATTTAAACTTACCGAAAATGCAACGACATGGGCATTTGGTCTTTTTGGACTTGGGTCAATGTTATCTGCTTTTGTTTTACCAAAGATATTGGATAAATTTCCTGATAGATCAGTCATGTTGACGGGAACAACAATTCTTGTCATTGGACTATTCAGTGGTTCTTTGATTGCATCTTATAATGGTTTGTTAGCACTTTGGTTTGTCCTTGGTATTGGATATTCAGTTTCACAAACACCTACAGGTCGCTTGATTCGTAAGTCTGCATCAAGTGAGAATAGAACATCATTGTTTGCCGCCCAATTTGCTTTCTCTCATGCTTGTTGGCTGATCACTTATCCATTGGTTGGATGGTTGAGTACGAATATAGGCACATTACAGACTTTTATTCCGATGGCTGTTATTGCGATTATTGCTCTCATTCTTGCATTATGCTTATGGACAACTAAAGATGAAGATTTTCTAGCACATAGCCATGATGATTTACCCGCAGACCACGAACATGTGATTCAGCATCAAATTAATGGTGTACATGTGCATGAGTATGTGATTGATGACCATCATCAAAAATGGCCTAAATAATTCTTTTCGACTAATGGCTTAGAAGTAAATCGTTTGTTTGTTGTACAATTTCAAACTTGTTTTATCGTTCAATAAAAAGGGAAACAATATGAAAAAACTAATCTTGGTATGTTTAATGGGGCTTGCGGTAACAAATGCTTTTGCTCATTCAGGTGGTACTGATTCTTCAGGATGCCACACGAATAGTAAAACAGGGGATCGTCACTGCCACTAATGGTATAAAAAAAGGAAGCTAAGCTTCCTTTTTTATTAAAAATTATAAGTTTACGCACCAATGTACAAAATCAAACCACAGAATGCCGAAGCTAAAATGACATACATGACTTTGACTTCAAAATGGAACAAGGCGATGAATGCTGCAATCGCAATAACCATTGCTTCATAGTTGAATGGATGATCGAATCCATTTGGCCATAAAACGTGGTAACTGAAGAAAAGTGCAAGATTTAAAATTACACCAACAACAGCGGCAGTGATTGCCGTCAAAGGTGCAGTAAATTTTAATTCATTGTGGGTTGATTCAATCACTGGAGCACCAGCTAGAATAAAAATGAAAGAAAACAGGAAAGTAAACCAAGTCACAATCACAGCACCCAACGCACCTGCCAAGAACAGATGATCATTGCCTAACAGAGCATGATTAAAGCCACCTAAGAATCCTACAAACGCAACAACCATGATCAGAGGACCTGGGGTGCTTTCTCCAAGGGCTAAACCATCGATCATTTGTGTTGGACTCAACCAACCATAAAAATTAACAGCACCTTGATAAACATAAGGTAATACTGCATAAGCACCACCAAATGTGAGCAAAGCAGCTTTTGTAAAGAACCAAGCCATTTGAGTATAAGCATGATCCCAACCAAGCGTTAAAACCAAACTGAAAATTGGGGCAAGCCATAGGATTGCTCCAATCAAAAGTATCTTAGCTAAATGTTTCCAACTAAATATGGCATGTTCTGGGGTAGGTGTATCATCATCAATTAATGCGGGACCATAATCTTTTTTACCTTGCTGATGTGAACCTCCGCCTGTAAAAACGCTTGGATATTTTTTACTTGCTAAATATCCAATGATCGCAGCCGTTAGAACGATTAAGGGGAATGGCAAGTTAAAGAAAAATATAGAGATGAATGCAAGCGCAGCGATTGCCCATAAAAACTTATTTTTCAACGATCGGCTACCAATCCGATATGTCGCATGAAAAACGATAGCAACAACAGCTGGTTTAATCCCATAAAAAAGACCTGCAATAATAGGAACATCACCAAATTTTACATAGACCCATGACAGACCAATCAGGATAAATAGAGAGGGTAATACAAAAAGGATTCCTGCAACTAATCCACCAACGGTTCTATGCATCAACCAACCGATATAGGTTGCTAATTGTTGTGCTTCAGGCCCAGGCAGTAACATGCAGTAGTTGAGAGCATGTAAAAAACGCTTTTCAGAAATCCAACGTTTTTGTTCAACGAGTTCTTGGTGCATAACAGCGATTTGCCCCGCTGGTCCACCAAAACTAATAAACCCCAATTTAAGCCAAAATAAGAAAGCTTGCCAAAAATGAACTGGCTGTGCTGGTTCTTCATGTACAGCGGCTTGTTCTTGTTCCATGATTATTCTCTTTATAGGTTGGCATATAAGCCATCGAAAATGTGATTTGATAAGGCAAATAGGTGGTCATCGTCACTTATCTGGCTTCTAATTCCTTGAATAACCTTTTCAATACCGATTGCTTCGGGAGGCTCAATTCCACCGACATCTAAGTAATGAACAATTTCAGCAATTTTCTTTAATGCAGGTGTTTCTAAATTAAAACTATGTAAAAGAACTTCGAAGGTCACCCAATGATTGACATGACTGAAAGTTGCACCATCAAAATCGAATCCTAATGCTGCTTCTGGGCAGTCACTTGGCATTTCTAACCAAATGAATGTTGGTGAGGTATCAATAAATGTCTTTATTAGCCATGCAGAGGCTAGACGATCAATCCAAGGTCTTTTACGTGTTGCCCAAATTCTGTTTTGATAACTAGCTTTATCTAGAAGTTGAATATGAGCTTGTATCGCTTGAGGCTCATTCACTTCACCAAGACGTGCAATTGAAAGTTCTAATGAAGATAGCTCATTTAAAACCTGTGCTTGAGTCTCATCGGGGTAGAAGTCAATTTCTACAAGCGCATCGATACTTTTTCTCAGTTTACGAACTTGCTTGAGTAGCTCTTTCTTTTCATCTTTAGTCTGTCGATCTCTTAACTCAGAAAGTTGTTTATAGAGAGTGTCGTATTCTTCTTTTCGATTGAAGAAAGGAGCAAGTTCAAGATTTAAGGGTTGCTCAGCATGAAACACATAAGCAGTTCCTTGTTCTGAAATAACATCATTAGCAATAGGGTCAAACTTTTCACTATGCGAAATAGGGAGTAAGTAGACCCCATCTCTTAGAATTGCTGCGCCACTTGCTTTGAGAGATCGCCAGACTCTCATACGAGTGGTTGTGTTCTGCGTAGGCAATGAGGATATGAGTAAGGATATTTTCATGTAATATACTCAACTTATTTGTTTAATATATTACATATAAAAAATTAAAGGGCAAATACAAAGAAGTGATTTCTTATATCAGAAGAAATATTAAAGTGCGGAAATGACTAAAGAGCAGTTGTTTTTTAAGTTTATGATTTTATATAAATTATTTGGTTATATATTGTTTCAGCACACTTCAATATTTGTGAGTTTAGTACTACTTATCAAAAAAATTGTTTAAATTGCAGGGTGTGCAAAAGTTGACTGAGAATTAGGTTCTTTGTAAATCTCAGTCAAAATTTTAACTCTTAGAAGGTGCTTATCGATTTAAGATGACATCAGCTAATTGATGGGCAATTTCCTCAATACTATTTACAGAAGTATTTAAGGCGACTTTATCAGCTAAATTCGGACTATAATCTAAAACATCATTTTTAGTAATTCTGTGCCAAATCGGTAGAATCATTTTGTGACCATTCATTTCACGGGCTACTAAGCCATCAAGTTCATAGTTGGTCCAGTCTTTTTTTATAAAGTCAGTTGAAAGAACAACGGTACCGTATTTAGAGTTTCGGAGACCACTATCAATTTTACGACGCAAACTATCCCCAACTTTTAACGTGAATTCGTCGTACCAAACTTTTACTCCAAGTTGCTGTAATGTCTCTGCAAGTGGTCTGACAAAATCTTCTTTATCTTCTGAAGCGTGTGAAATAAACAAATCATATTCTGGTTCAATCTCAGGTATTGTATTGTTGTAAGATGGTATTGAAACATCAGTAATGTATTGGGTAGAAGCCTTAATAGCATCAATTTCACGTTTCAGTTTCTTTTGATGTTCAATTTCGTCTTTCTGATGTTTTTTAGTCAGAGCCTCTAATTTTTTTCTTTCCAGTATTTCTTCTTTTATAAGGTTCTGTTTTTCTTTCAGTAGCTTATTGTCAATATCAGTTTTCTTTTTTTGTAATTCTGAAAGTTTCGATTGTATACGAGCATTTTCTTGTTCTTTTCTATTAATTTCAGATAGCTTTAATTTGAGGGTGCTAGGACTAGTTGTTTTACCTATAGAATTTTGAATTTGTAAAATTTTGGAAGTGCTATCCGCTGCCTTTTTCTGTTCTAAGCTCATTCGATGAGTAATATCAGCTAACTCTTTGTTTAGTCTAGTTATGGTGCTGCTAATAGTTTGTATCGACATGTTCTCTCTACTATAAATATTTTAAAAGATAAGATTATTATTTGAGCTTATTAAATACAAGTCTTACGTATTGCATCATTCTTTAAGGTAAACAACAATATCCAGCCCAATCAGCCATCAGACCTTTCCGTTTTTCAAGATATGCCCCACGTAGATAAGCAGCTTCAACCTCATCTGGTAATTTATGTGCAAGTACCTCACAGACTTCACGAGGGTAATCAGTTTTATCAGCTGACCAGTCGCGAAATGTTGAACTTAAACTGTGTCTAGTGTTTGCAGGACTTTGTTTAGGCTCAATATAGCCTAGATGAACTTATACTGTACTTTATGGCCAAATGATCTTAGAACAAGTTAAGAGGCAAGTGATGAGTTTTTAATGTACAATCATCAAGTCAATTCATAAAAATAATTTTGATGGATTAAATGCCAAAATTATAAGTTGAATTTTTTGTAGTAAAAATAGTAGTAAAAAATTAAATTTAAATATTTTATATATATTTATCAGTAAACTACCATTCTAATGTGACTGCCACCGCTTCCGCCAAATACGAAAAAGCCCTTATGAAAATAAGGGCTTTTTTATTTCTCTGTGTTTTAGATTAGCAGCTTCGTTGCAATTGCCCACATCATAAGTCCAACAACAACATCTAGAATTCTCCATGAACTGGCCTTTTTAAACCAAGGTAATAAAACTCTTGCGCCATAGCCTAAAGCGAAAAAGAAGATCCATGAAGAAAGTATGGTTCCAGCTGCAAACAAATATAGATGATCTGCAAACTGAACTGAAATCGAACCAACCAGAATCACGGTGTCTAGATAGACATGTGGATTCAGCCAAGTGAAGGCCAAGCACATACCAATAATTTTAAATAGCGAGTCTTTTTCAATTTCACTGGGGTTGAGTGATGAGCTATTGTTGATGGCAGAGTAAAAATTTCTAAGTCCATATAAAAATAAAAAAGCAGCACCAAAGTATTTGGCAATGGTGACGATCAAAGGGAAGTCAATCACGATTTTTGAAAAGCCCATGACCCCTAAATAAATCAAGATAGAATCCGAAAGTGCACAGATTAAACAGACCCAAAAAACATGCTGCTGCTTTAAGCCTTGTTTTAGAACAAAAGCATTTTGTGCGCCAATGGCTAAAATTAAAGAAAAGCCAATACCAAGCCCATAGAAAAATGCAGTCATATTTTGGTTCCTCAATCATATAGGGTGGTTTGTGCTGGCTTTGGCTGGAAAACAACGTGCATATGCTTAGGCAAAAGCAGTTCGTCTAACGCTTAGATCAAGTGTTAGATGCTTTTTTTCCATTAAAAATTTACTGTTTGCTATTATCTTTTTTTATTTATAAAAGTCAGTAAAATTAAGATTGTTTTGGTTTGGCTAAATTTTTTTAAGGTTTAGCGATCGGGCGATGTAACAAAGCTGCTTAATCTCGTTGTCCGAATTACCCCCCCTTATTTTTCAAATATTGCCCTTATTTTTAGAATCGTTTTAGATCAAAATTAAAAACAATCGACACAGGAAGTGCTCGAGGAAATATCCAGATAAATATTTAAAAATAATGCAGTGAGTCAGGCATGGACCTCAATCATAATATTCATAACGAAAACAATCTGATGCTCAGCAAAACACGGAAAGTGATTGCACTTGGTTTTGCTACACAAGGCCTTGGCTACGCGACCGTAATGACGGCACTCCCCACAATAAAAGGTCGATTCAGACTTTCAGATGATCAGTTATCGCTAATTATTCTAGGGGTATGCATTGCAGCAGCGCTCGGTTCAATTTTAGCTGATCGTATCGCAGTCAAGCTTGGCTCACGACTTGCTGTTGTGACTGGCTTTATTTTTGAAGCACTAGGAATAGCAATTGCTGCATTGAGTCCAAATGTAATCCTCATGATTGCGAGTTTTTTGCTTTATGGACTTGGATTAGGCTGTTTAGATGCAGCACTGAATATGCAAGCAGTTATCATGGAACAACGGCTTGGTAAAAGTGTATTTGGTGGTTTCTTTGCATGTTATACCGCGGCGGCATTTTTAGGGGCATTGATTATGTCAGCCACCGTTTCAACAGCACTTGGAGCAACGACAGCATTATGCATTGCAGTGGCGATTGCCTTCATCACCTCACAACTTTCTAAACACTGGTTATTTCAGCAAAAACAATGTTCAGAAATACTTTCGCAAGAGAAACCAGCGATTCCATATCAACAGCTTCTTACTTTTGGGCTGATTATTTTGATTGTGTTTACTGTCGATTCTGCAATTAGTACATGGAGTTCAATTTATCTCAAAGATGTTTTGGCAAGTTCGGCAACCATTGCTCCTTTAGGGTATGCCGCTTATCAAATTGGAATTCTACTCACACGCTTAAGTCTTGATTATTTACTGCAATTTAAAACAGCGACATGGATTGCTTTGGTCACGCTCCTGATCGGGGCATTCGGATGTGTATTGTCTGGAATCAGCCATTCATTAGTGACCGTTATTTTGGGTTTTGCATTGGCTGGTGTTGCCGTAGGTGCTTTGGTTCCACTTACATATTCTGCTGTAGGTCGTTTGGATGAAAGCCGACGCGATGAAATTATTGCTCGTGTTAATATTTTTAATTATGGCGGCGCAGTAGCGGGTGCGGTCATCGTTGGGCTGCTGGCAACGCCTTTTGGTTATGCGCCGTCCTTTATTGGTTTGGCATTTGCCTTACTCAGTATTATCTATTTAAGAAAAAGACTGGTTTGATCTATATCAATCATGGCAAAGCTATTTTGTACGGGTCATGATCATCTTTTTTTATTTTTAAAATTTAGTAAGATTAAGGCTGTTTGAATTTTCCTAAATTTTTCTAAGGTTCTTATGCTGGACAATAAACAATGTGAAGCCTTCTTTGCAGTTGCGGAACATGGAAGCTTCGAACAGGCAGGTGCCAAGCTCTGTATTACTGCATCAGCGGTGACATTAAGGGTGCAAGCACTTGAAAAAGAATTAGGGCAACTACTGCTGATCCGGGGTCGTCCTTGTGTTTTAACACAAGCAGGTCAGCAGATCTTTGAACACATACAGCACATCCGACGTTTAGAACAAAACTTACTTCATGGTTTGACTGGTGGAGGAGAATCACATTTTTTTAAGACTGTGATTGGTTCAAATGAAGACTCGCTAGCAACATGGTTGCTTCCTGCACTAAAGGATGTGTTACTCAAAGAAAAGATTGTGATTGAGCTGAGAACGGATGATCAGTCTCATACCTATTCATTATTAGAAAAGGGGACGGTAAGTGCCTGTATTTCAATTGAAGATCAACCCATGCGCGGTTGCCGTGCGCAATATTTAGGTTTGATGCGTTATCAAATGATGGCGACAGCGCAATTTAGACGGAAATGGTTTGCAGAAGGTGTTCATCGAGAAACTTTACGTGCTGCACCAGCGATTATTTTTAATGAAAAAGACCGTATGCATTTTGATCTGCTGGAAAAAAACTATGGATTGATGAAAGGGACTTATCCTTGTCATTTAATTCCATCATCAGAGTCTTTTGTGACCGCCATTAAATTAGGGTTAGGTTATGGCATGGTGCCCGAACTGCAAATGAATATTGAAAATAAAGCAGAAGTATTGGTTGGGTTGTTACCTGATATTAGCGTTGATATTCCACTGTATTGGCATCATTGGGATCAACAATCAAAGCCATTACAGCTTTTGACAGAGCATATTGTAAATCACGCTCGATTAATTTTGGCCTAAGATGAGAGAATAACAATAAAAAATTATTATATCGTGTATAGAACAAGATTTTAAATGCATGAGCTAACATTACTTCTAAAACGTTTAATTGGCGAAATGAAACCTAATAAATGTTTAGAAGTAATGTCAAAACTAAAACAAGTCTGAATATTATATTGGATGACAATGATTAGAAAATTCTAGAACTTCCAATATATTGTTTAGAGACATTATTCAAGGCAGTTAATATACGGTTAGCATCTTTCGTGCTTAATGCTTCATTGAGTTCATGCATATAAGCGACAATTTGTGCTTTTACTTTGTCTGCGAAAACGGGCGTGACAGCTTGATCTTCATAGAGTAGGACATAGTTTTTTGCAAAACCATAAATAAGAAATAAGGCGTTGTGTTCAAGCGGGTGCTCAGCAGCAACAATGGCTTGTTCACATTGATGTTTTAATTGTTGGTAGGCATCCGTTCCATTTGGAAGAGTTTGAAACGTTTCAAATATAGATTGGAAATTCATTTGAATTACTCGCTCAAAAAGAAAATTTACAGATGATTGAACTAAAAATCAAGAAAAATTTATTATTTTTGATGATGAATTATTTATGCAATGATTCAGATTATTTTGCTTTAAAGAATTAAATATTTATTGGCAGATTTAGTTTTATCTCTGTAAAAAAGTTGAATATAGCGGTGGTGTCAGAAATTTATTTAATGTTTTTTACATTTCCAATACTAGTCATATACATGCCGTACAAATCAAAAAAGGCCTTAATATGGGAAAATGGTAACAATTATTTGATTTTGATCGGTTTAGGTAATGGTTGTGAAGAATATTTTACTACCCGCGATTTTGGTATTGGGTTTGGTTGGTTGTACTTCGATCACAACGATGTCTCCTGCTCAATTTAACCAACTCAGTACAACACAGATCCCATTTTCAGGAAGTTGGACCGGTGAAGCGGGTGCTGCATCAGTCGCGTTAAGTCTGAACCGTCAAGGCATTGGGATGCTGTGTATGGATGACCGTAAGGAAGTCATTTCTTATCGGGTAAAGTTGGTTGATAACACCCTATACAGTGATAAAGGGGTCAAGTTTAAAGTCAAAGCGTTGAATAACAGCGAGGCTAACATTCACATGAGTCTATTGGGATTAGGGTTAATCTTGATCTGAATAAAGATGATTCGTTAAAGAATGCCACTGTGGGTTGTAAGCAAGCCCTAAATTAATTTTGTATTGCGATTCTAAACCTTGCCTGTGATTGCAGGCAGTTAAAATTTTCCGCAGATTAAAGAGACCGTTATGTTTTCTCCTTATATTCATGCGTTTGCATTATTTTTCTCATTGCTCAATCCCTTCCTGATGAGTGTTTACATGGTTGGGATGATCCGTAATACCGATGCAAAGGTATTTAGTAAAGCCTTGATACAGGGCAGTTTGATCGCCTTCGGGGTGTTTATTCTATTTGCTTGGGGCGGTGAGAATATTTTTAGTCGCTATTTAAATGTTCGTTTCGAATCTTTTCAAATTTTTGGTGGTCTAATTTTCTTGGTGATCGGTTATCGCTATGTGTTCCAAGGGGCTGAAACCATTGGCGAGATGCGGGGTGCGCCTGAGCATTTGGCGGGTACCATCGCGATGCCATTTATGATCGGTCCAGGCACAATTAGTGCGGCGGTGGTCACTGGGGTGAGTGTACCTTTTACTGGGGCAATGGCCGTTATTGCAATTACCTTGATCTTGACCTGTAGTATTTTGATCCTGATGAAGTTTGGTCATGATCATTTACGCTATAAACATGCAAAATATATCGATCGCTATTTTGATATTGTCGGACGTTTATCTGCTTTGCTGATTGGTACGATCGCAATTGATATGATTGTAAACGGTATCATTGGTCTGATTCGTTCAGCTAATCTGAGTTGAATTGTATTAAACCCAGATTCCTACATCTCAGGTATTTTTCAAACATTCTCTTTCTTTTGAGGATGTATTGAATCAAATATACTTGGGATGTCATTATTTTGAATTAAACAATAACAAGATCATAAAAAGAATTGATGATGTTTTATCGTTTTGCGCATATGTTTATCCCCATGAATAAACGATAATAATCATGTTGTATTCTCTATGAGCTCTTCCCATGTATCAATTAGATCAAGCAAACCAAGCACCTGACGACCAGTCAGAGCTGACAATGACCGTTTTGATGACACCTGATATGGCCAACTTTTCAGGTAATGTTCATGGTGGAACGATTTTAAAGCTACTTGATCAAGTTGCTTATGCTTGTGCAAGCCGATACTCAGGCAGCTATGTTGTGACGTTATCTGTTGATCGCGTTAATTTCAAAGAACCAATTTATGTTGGTGAGCTAGTGACCTTTTTAGCCAGCGTGAATCATGTTGGACGCACTTCGATGGAAATTGGTATTCGTGTTGAAGCGCAAAATATTCAGAAGCGTACCATCCGCCATACCAATACTTGTTATTTCACTATGGTTGCAGTGGATGAGCAGCGTAAGCCGAAAGAAGTACCACAATTAAATCTAGATACAGAATGGAAGCGTTGTCGCTTTGAAGCCGCAGAGCAGCGTAAGGCGACACGTTTACAAGAAGTTCATCAGCCTTCATGCAGCATGTTTAAGAAAACCACTCAATGTTAATTTTTTAATGCAGAGCTTATTCAAAAATAAAAGATCGAACCGCAGCATGGTTCGATCTTTTTTACATTTGTAATGAAATAAATTTTAAATCATTATAAATGTGGGTCTAAAGGGTCTGGAGGAACCTTAAGATCTGATTAGTTTGTTGGTGCAGGTGTAGATGCAGGTGCTTCAGTTGCTGTTGCATCAGTTGCAGCTTGACCTTGAGTTTCAGGTTGCTCTTGAGTTGAAACAACAACTTTTTCTTCAGTTTGTTGTTCTACTGGTGCTGCAAATGTAGAAGCGGCAGCAAGAGTAAGTGTAGTCGCAAGAACAGTTTTGATAAATTTCATGTTTGGCATCCTTATTTCATTTAAAATAACAACCGCAATAGGAGGATTCGGTTAATCCCAATCTCTCAATTTCGGCATGAGGTCCATGCTATGTGCCAAACGTATTTGCGGCAATGTTCTTAACAATCTATTACGTCTATCTTAACAATATGAAATATTGAATCGCTTTATGTAGTTACTATGTAAAACATCATGAAGAAATTAAGGATTAAAATGTATGTAAATATGTTTTTGTGGTTAAAAAATAATCTATTGTTTTACGTGTTTTAAACACTAGCCTTCGTTTTCTATAATTTTATTAATTGAATAAACCATTTATATCTTATTTTTAAATAAGATTTTTAGATTTAATATGTGATGAATATCTCCTTATTTTTATTTAATCGCTTTTAAGTCTAATTATAGGGGGAAATCATTCTTTATTTTATTTCATCAATTTTTCGCTTTAGAATGAAATAAATTTTCAATGCGAGTCGATCGTGAAGGTTATTGCTCCCAAAACAGTTCCCACTCATATTATTTCTGGCTTTTTAGGGGCTGGTAAGACCACATTATTGCAGCATTTACTCACTCAAAAGCCTGAGCATGAAGTTTGGGCGATTCTGATGAATGAATTTGGGCAAATTGGGGTTGACCAACAACTGATAACCCAACAGCAAGGTTATGCGGTGAAAGAGCTGTTAGGTGGTTGTTTGTGTTGTAGCAGTCAATTACCGATGCAGATTGCACTTTCTCGCTTACTCAGTGAAAGCAAACCTGATCGATTATTTATTGAACCAACGGGCTTAGGGCATCCAGCGCAATTATTGGAGCAATTGACTGAACCGCATTGGCAAACGAGCTTGGCAATGCGAGCTTTGGTGATTGTTGTAGATGGAAGTCGCTTACATGATCAGGATTGGGTCAAACAGAATTTATATAGCGATCAATTAAAAGCGGCTCAAATTGTGGTGTTGTCGCATATCGACTGTATGACAGCAGCAGATCATCAAGCTTATGCGGCTTTAAAACAAGAATATGAAACCTATGTCCAGTATTGGATTGAAGCTGAAAATGGGCAGGTGGATATTCAACAATTGGATATTCAGCAGCAACCTGTACAACGTAAGATCCAACCCTTATTAAGATTGCAGCAAACACAAGCTATTGAACAGACGCCAGAAATAAAGCAACTCCCTTATCATTATGTTGAAACGGCTCAGGGCTATACGGTCGCAGGTTGGAAATTGCCGAAACGCTGGCAATTTAATTTTCATGATTTATTAGATGTGTTGTGTGCTCAACAAGACTGGGTACGAATTAAAGGAATTTTTAATACCGATCTAGGTTGGAAAAGTTTTAATTTTAATCCGCAGCAGTTTAACTATAAGTCGGCTGAGGAGAGCATCGATAATCGAATTGAGGTGATTTGTCAGTCATCACATGACTGGTTGGCTTTTGAAACAGAATTATTGCAGTGCCGTATCGATCCGATTGATGATCAACATGATCAAATCGCACATGCTTCTCGGTAAAATAGAGTATGCTTAGCGCCAAATTTGAGAACACTGTATTTAAGAGTTTAGTTTATGGCGTTAAAAGCAACGATATATAAGGCAGACCTCAATATTGCCAATATGGATGAGCATATCTATGCCGATTATCAGCTCACACTTGCTCAGCATCCTTCTGAAACCATCGAACGTTTAATGGTTCGTATTCTGGCTTATGCACGGTTTGCCGATGAACGTCTAGAGTTCACCAAAGACTTATTTGAAACAGATGAGCCAGCGTTATGGCAAAAAGACCTGACTGGACTGCTAGAGCAATGGATCGAAGTGGGCTGCCCATCTGAAGATAAAGTGAAAAAGGCCAGTGCACGTTGTAAGAATGTTGCAGTTGTGACTTATGGTTCTCAGTCAGACGATTGGTGGCAGAAAAACACCAAGATTAAAACCTTGAGTAATGTGCAAGTGTGGCAATTGGCCCCACAAACTACGCAGGCACTTGAGAGCTTATGCGAACGTACCATGCAATTGCAGTTGAATATTATGGATGGCGAATGGACTTTGTTAAGTGACAAAGGCCAAGTCGACATTCAGTGGCAACAATTGCAATAATTTTAGTTTGAGTGATGTGGAGAGATAGCAATGAGCGCAGAATTAGAAATCATTGACTTGAAAGTAGGTGAAGGCAAAGAAGCGGTTCGTGGTGCTTTAATCACGACTCATTATACTGGTTGGTTGGAAGATGGAACCAAGTTTGACTCGTCTTTAGATCGTGGCAACTACTTTGAAACCGTGATTGGTACCGGTCGTGTGATTAAAGGTTGGGATCAAGGCATTATGGGTATGCGTGTGGGGGGGAAGCGTAAGCTGATTGTGCCTGCACATTTGGCCTATGGCTCACGTAAAATGGGCAAGATCATTCCAGCCAATGCCAATCTGACTTTCGAAATTGAACTGTTCGACGTAAAAACACGCGACGAATAACCAGTTTTGATTGAGTAAATTGAAGCGGTTTGGTTTATTTTTAGACTAAATCGCTTTAAAATCATAAAGATAAAATAATATTGATAATTGTATAATAAGATTTTGATTTTAAAAACATTTCTTTCATCTGAATTTTATTACAGCCCAAGAAAAATATATTGATTCTGTATACAGTCCTGTATATCTTTGAGTTAAAAGAGCAATTTTTCTATGGCCCTTATTGTTAAAGCATCAATCTGTATTTTCAGGGTGTGAAATGTTGTGCTTCAGGTGACTCTAAGTTGATGGGGGTAAGTCAGCTATAGTTCATCGATGATAAAAAATGTCGCAAAAAGTAATGATAAGAATTTGAGTGAGTAGAGGTCGATATGAATGATTATTTGGATATCACTGCATCAGAACTATTAAGAGAGTTAGATCATTTTTTTCTGATTGATACCCATGATGGCGCCCAGACTGGTTTTTGGGTCAATGAAAAAGCGCTGACGGACAAACACTACTGGATGGATGGGGATTATAAGGTTGAAATCCTCAGATCTTTACAGCCTTCGCATCAGTATGCGCCACATGACTATAAAATCACGCGTTTGGCAGTCGGCGAAAATGATAGCAATGTGGTGTTATTGGACTATGATGGGGTGCACAAAAAAATTCAGACTTTCCGCCGTGGTGAATGGGTGAACCGTCTGAATAAATATTTTTATCAAAAAGAGCGCCACTATTTACAGCAACTTGCAGATCATCCTAACTTTCAATTAATACAATATTAATCTCGTATAAGGATGCTTAAATGCCCCTAATTCAAATCTTGAAATAGGGGTTGATGTGCTTACCAAAAAATATTCAATTAAAATGTGATTGATTTCATAAAAAATACATTTAAGTTTATTTTCAGCTTTTAAAATTATAAATACAATCCGTACTTCCAGCTGACCATCAAAAACATCTTATTTGTCCATAAAATTGTAAGATGATGCAGGCATGATCTGCGATCAGCGAATTTCTAATCTTGAGACGATATCTCTATGACAACACGTTTAGTGTCCCCAACTTTAAAAACTGTTTTAGGTCTTGTGTTTGGGGTGGTTGCCTGCACCACAACTTTTGCGGCAAATCCAAAAATTGATGCAACCACATTGACTGTCATTGGGTATCATGAAATCACAGAACGTAAAGATGCCTTGATTCCAAGTTATGCTGTGACAGCCAAACAATTTGGTGAACATATTGATTGGCTAAAAAAGAATGGCTATCACTTTATTAATGTCGACCAACTGATCAAAGCACACCAAGGCAAATATAAATTACCAACGAAACCTATTTTGCTGACGGTGGATGATGGCTATCAGTCGTTTTATCAAAATGCCTATCCGATTATTCGCGCAAAAAAAATTCCAGTGGTGTTGGCTGTGGTCGGATCTTGGCTAGAACCTAAAGCAGACCAAAAAGTTGATTTTGGTGGTGAGCTGATTGAGCGCAATAAAATCTTGAGTTGGGATGAGCTGAAGGAAATGCAGAACAGTGGTTTGGTTGAAATCGCCAGCCACAGTTACCATTTACACCAAGGCATTAATGGCAATCCGCAGGGCAATCTGGAACCTGCTGCGATTACGCGTATTTATGATCCTAAAACCAAGAGCTATGAAAGTGATGCAGCTTATCAAGCCCGTGTTTATCAAGATTTAAAAAAGAACAATGACCTATTAAAAGCACATGGTTTACGTTCACCGCGCGTAATGGTCTGGCCGTATGGTCGCTATAATATGCAATTGGTACAAACCTCCAAACAGTTGGGGATGCCGATTACCATTACTTTGGATGATGGGGCAGATCATGCCAAGCAATCACTTCAAAATATGAGTCGTATTTTGATTCAGGGCAATATGTCGACCAGTGCTTTGGCACAAGAGATTAAGAACCGTGAATTGAATTTGAATGATAACAATCGACCGCAAAAAATTATGCATGTCGATTTAGATTACATTTATGACCCAGATACCAAACAGCAAGAACGTAATCTCGATCATCTGATTGACCGTATTAATGGAATGGGCGTAAACACGGTGTATTTACAGGCCTTTTCTGATCCAGATGCCAATGGTTCTGCGGATATGGTGTATTTCCCAAATCGTCATATTCCAATGCGTGCAGACTTATTTAACCGCGTCGCTTGGCAAATCCAGACCCGTACACCAGTTCAGCGTTTATACGCATGGATGCCACTCTTGGCGTGGGAACTGCCTAAGACTGATCCAGTGTCAAAAGATTTAGTGGAAACCCAGCAAGCCAAAGCAGGCGAACATTTGAATATGGGCTATATCCGTCTCAGTCCATTTTCACCACAAGCGCGCCAAACCATTAAAGAAATTTATCAGGATTTAGCTAAATCAACGCCGTTTGATGGGTTATTGTTCCATGATGATGTGACTTTGTCAGATTATGAAGATGCCAGTCCTGATGCGTTGGCGGCGTATGCCAAACAAGGCTTACCAACTGACCTTGCTAAAATTCGTGATAACGATGCCGACTTGCAAAAATGGACGGCTTATAAAACCAATTATTTAGATGATTTTGCAATGGAGTTGGCGGGAGAGGTTCGTCAGTATCAACCATTCCTAGTGACTGCTCGTAATCTTTATGCGCAGGTGGCTTTAAATGCTTATGCAGAAAACTGGTATGCACAATCTCTAGAGCAATCACTAAATCGCTATGATTTCACTGCGATTATGGCGATGCCATATATGGAACAATCGGACAATCCAGCGAAGTTCTATTCAGACATTATGAATCGCGTGAAGCAGTATCCAAACGGTATTAAAAAGACTGTGATGGAGTTACAGGCGGTAAACTGGCGCAATGACCAAAAAGTGCCGTCTGAAGAAATGGCTGCGACGATTAAGTCCTTATATGAACAAGGTGCAATGCATGTGGCATACTATCCAGATGATCCGATCAAAGGACATCCAGATGTTGAAACCATGCGTAAGGCTTTTGGTCTAAAATCATCTCAATTAGTACCATAGTCGAGTAATGTAGATGAGTTGGATTGCTTTATTGTGGTCATATGCCATTAAGTTTGTTTTTTACTATCCATTATTTATGTCGTATTTATGGATGGTGGGAGCACTCATTTTCTATTGGAGAGAGCGTCAAGATCCTCCCTATCAGCAACCTGCAGCTTTAGCTGAATATCCTAAAGTTGCGGTCTTAGTGCCGTGCTTTAATGAAGGGGATAATGCTGAAGAAACCATTAGCCATGCACTTAAGCTGGATTACCCTAACTTTGAAGTGATCGCGATTAATGATGGTAGTTCTGACAATACGGGTGAAGTACTCGATCGATTGGCGACACAGTATGAAAAATTACGTGTGGTACATCTGGCACAAAACCAAGGCAAGGCAATGGGGCTACAAGCCGGTAGCTTGATGACCGATGCAGAATTCCTGATCGGGATTGATGGAGATGCTCTGCTTGATCCACACGCGGCCAAATGGATGATGCGTCATTTCTTGGAAGATCCAACCGTGGCAGCGGTAACTGGTAATCCGCGTATTCGGACACGTTCGACTTTGCTTGGGCGCATTCAAGTGGGTGAGTTCTCTTCGATTGTCGGTATGATCAAGCGTGCACAACGAACCTTTGGTCGTTTATTTACCGTATCGGGGGTGATTACCGCTTTTCGTAAAAGTGCAGTACATCAAGTTGATTATTGGTCACCGAACATGTTGACTGAAGACATCGACATCACTTGGAAATTACAACGTGCAGGTTGGGATGTGCGCTTTGAGCCAAATGCCTTGGTGTGGATCTTGATGCCAGAAACCTTAAATGGTTTATGGAAGCAGCGTCTACGTTGGGCTATGGGTGGCGCACAGGTCTTGGTTAAAAATATTGATGTGTTTTTAAAACCTAAACTTAATTTTTTATGGCCTTTGATGTTTGAACTGTGTTTGACACTTGTTTGGTCATATTTGATGCTTATTATGGCGATCATCTGGTTATTGCATTTTATCTTTGCAATTCCAGCACTGGCGGTCGTGAGCTCGCCATTTTTACCTTACGGTAGTGGAATTTTATTGGGAGCGACCTGTTTAATTCAGTTTGCTTTAAGCAAATGGATGGATAGTCGTTATGAACCAAACCTTGGGAAAAATTATTATTGGATGATTTGGTACCCGTTTGTGTTTTGGTTGATCACAATTACTGCTACAATCGTCGCCTTTCCAAAGGTACTGTTGCGTAATGATGAGAAGCGTGCCCGTTGGATTAGCCCAGATCGTGGAATTCGTTGAATCCTAAAGATTCATTTTGCTGAGTAAAAAGCAATGAAAGCAGACAGCTTGATTATTGATGTACGTCGCCAACTCCCATGGCATAAACGCTACTTCTCGACCACTACCACCGCAATGATGTGGGCAGGGTGGTTATTGTTATGGCGTCCATTTATTTTGGTATGGGTGTTGGTTGAATTACAAAAGACCCATATCGCACAGCGTTTAATGTCCGCATTTGGTGATGGCATTGAGCATGGTGTAACGGCATTGTTTATGTGCGCGGTTGCATTATTGCTTTGGAGTTTGTTACCTGCAAAACGTGTGCATAAAAAGCATGCAGTTGAAAAGACACTCCCTGATTATGCGCGTTATTTCGAATTAGCTGAGCAAGAAATTCAAGCTGGACGTCAGCAGAAGGTGAGTATCGTCCATCATGATGAGAATGGTAAGATTGTTCGCGTAGAATAAGACTTATTGTTCTAAATTAAGAATATCAAATGCCTTAATTTTTAATTAAGGCATTTTTTATGATCTGATCATAAATTTCAGGCATAAAAAAACCAGCTTACGCTGGATTTTTATTTGCACCATCTTTCACTAGTTGGAAGATGGTGCCCGAGGCCAGACTCGAACTGGCACGCTTTGTGGGCGGGGGATTTTAAATCCCCTGTGTCTACCGATTTCACCACTCGGGCATGTGCGCAATAATAGAGGACACTTTAAAACTTGGCAAGAGCAAAACTTGCTATTTGCTTTCTTTTCAATCAATTCATGTGCTTATCTGATGAAAATTAAGCACTGTCATATAACTTTCATGATTCTTTCATCAAACTGAGATCAAAGCTTCATTTAAGCCGATTAATTTAAATCATTTATTTATAGTGATAAAAGTTAAGGTAGCTATCCAAATGACAGCAAAAATTTCACGACGGGAACTTATTCAAAAAAGTCTATTCGGTTTCGGGGCGTTGTCTTTATCTGCGGGTTTTACAGGATGTAATGACAGTTCGGATCAAGAGACGGCAACATTACAAGTGAATTTTGAACATGGGGTTGCCAGTGGTGATCCTTTACAGGATCGCGTGATCTTGTGGACACGCTTGACGCCAAGTGAGAGTAGTGCGCGTCTGCAAGTGACGTGGGAAATTGCTTTAGATCAGCAATTCAAACAAATCATTAAAACCGATAAAGTCACCACAACAGCTTCACAAGATTTTACGGTGAAGGTAGATGCAACAGGTTTAAAACCAGATCAAAGCTATTTCTACCGTTTTATCTTCGGGGATAAAGTTTCACCTGTGGGTCAAACCAAGACTTTGCCAAGCAGTGCGACAAAAGTCAGTTTTGCAGTATGTTCATGTTCAAACTATCCAGCAGGTTATTTCTATGTATATCGTGAAATGGCCAAGCAAAATGTCGATGTGGTGATCCATTTAGGTGACTATATTTATGAATATGGCGCGGATGGTTATGCAGCAGAAGATGCAGCTAAATTAGGTCGTACGCTTGCTGCAGACAATAATAAAGAAATTATTAAATTGGATGATTATCGCAAGCGTTATGCGTTGTATCGTAAAGATAAAGACTTGCAGGCCTTGCACCATCGTCATCCATTTATTGTGATTTGGGACGACCATGAGTTAGCCAATGATGCATGGCGAGAAGGGGCTGAAAATCACCAGCCGAATGAAGGGCCATTCCTTGACCGTAAACTAGCCGCTTTGCAGGCCTATTTTGAGTGGATGCCAATTCGCCCTGTCGATGATCAACACACCAAGATTTATCGCCAGTTCGATTTTGGTAATCTGGTTCAATTAACGATGTTGGATACGCGAATTATTGCGCGTGATGAACAGTTGGATTATGCCAACTATATGACAGCGAATGGTTTGGATATTGCAAAATTCCAAGCAGATTTGACCAATCCAGCACGTACTCTAATGGGTTATACCCAACGTGATTGGCTGATTGGAAAATTGCAACAGTCGACAGCAAACTGGAATGTGCTTGGTCAGCAAATTCTAATGACCAAGATGTTGGTTCCTGCTGAGTTACTGCTTGCTTTAGCTGAAATTACTGCGGGTAATCCGAGCGCAGATACTTTAAATAAGATGAATGCACAAATTACCGAGTTGGTGACTTTAAAAATTCGCTTGCAGAAAGGTGATCCGAATTTAACAGCACAAGAAAAAGCACGTGTTCTGACGGTTGCACCTTATAACCTAGATGCATGGGATGGTTATTTTGCTGAGCGTGAGATTGTGTATGCTGCATTGGCGCAATTAAAGAAAAAAGTCGTGGTACTGGCAGGGGATACGCATAACGCTTGGTCGTCAAACTTATATAGTAAAGACGGTGTATTTGTTGGGGTGGAGCTGGCGACCAGTTCTGTGTCTTCACCTGGTTTGGAAAAATATTTAAATATTCCATTAGCGCAGTTGCAACAGTTTGAATTTGCATTCACAACGTTGATTGATGAGTTGAATTACTGCAATTTAAATCAAAGAGGCTATTTGATTGTTCAATTTGATGCTGCACAAGTGCAATCACAATGGATTTATGTCGATTCGATCAAAAAGCCTGAATATGTGATTGATAAAACTCGTGGTTATCAATTGAGCTTGGATAAAAACTTATTGCCTGTGAAAACAGGGCAGCAAGTGGCTTAAGTTTCAAAAGTGGGGGAAGCCAAGTCAATGAACTTGGCTTTTTTATGATCTGTCCTTAAATTTTGGACATAAAAAAACCAGCTTACGCTGGATTTTTATTTGCACCATATTTCATTAGCTGAAATATGGTGCCCGAGGCCAGACTCGAACTGGCACGCTTTGTGGGCGGGGGATTTTAAATCCCCTGTGTCTACCGATTTCACCACTCGGGCTTTACCAATGGAGGCGGAGGTCGGAATCGAACCGGCGTACACGGAGTTGCAGTCCGCTGCATGACCACTCTGCCACCCCGCCATCTCTTGGTGATGCACATATTAGCAATCTTTAAAAAAAAAACAATAGTGTTTATTGCGAATATGCACATAAAAACAACATCTAAAAGAATATTGCTCAAATTATCATGTATTATTTACGCAATTGATTCATACCCACTTTGGAGATGCGCTGTGGCATTGGTTTTAGACGGTCGTGCATTAGCAAAACAAATTGAAACGGATTTGTTGGTACGTGTAGAAGCATTAAAAGCAAAATCGGGGCGTACCCCAATCTTGGCAACCATCTTGGTGGGTGATGATGGTGCATCTGCCACTTATGTGCGTATGAAAGGTAATGCTTGCCGCCGTGTTGGCATGGACTCATTAAAAGTTGAACTTCCAAAAGAAACCACAACTGAACAATTATTGGCTGAAATTGAAAAATTAAATGCCAATCCAGATGTACATGGCATCTTATTGCAACATCCAGTGCCAGAACAAATTGATGAAAGAGCATGTTTCGATGCGATTTCATTGGCAAAAGATGTGGATGGCGTGACGTGTTTAGGTTTTGGTCGTATGGCAATGGGCGAAGCGGCCTATGGTTCAGCAACTCCAGCTGGCATTATGACCATTTTGCAAGAAAACAAAATTGAAATCGCAGGTAAACATGCGGTTGTTGTGGGCCGTTCTGCTATTTTGGGTAAACCAATGGCGATGATGCTATTACAAGCCAATGCAACGGTCACCATTTGCCATTCTCGTACTCAAAACTTGCCAGAATTGGTAAAACAAGCTGATATTATTGTTGGTGCAGTCGGTAAAGCTGAATTGATTCAAAAAGATTGGATCAAGCAGGGTGCTGTTGTGGTTGATGCAGGTTTCCATCCACGTGATGGCGGTGGTGTAGGCGATATCCAATTGGTCGGTATTGAAGAGATTGCTTCTGCTTATACCCCAGTGCCAGGTGGTGTGGGTCCGATGACGATCACCACGTTGATTCGTCAAACTGTAGAAGCTGCTGAAAAAGCATTAGCGTAAAGATTAATAACCCCTCGCGAAGAGGGGTTTTTTTAGAATTAAACAAATATGAGTTGTACTTTTCAATTTGCCAAAGCGCCTGAACATTTGTTGCAGGCCTTGCATCAGGTGATTCCCAATACTGATTTATTGGCACAACAATTACCTGAAACACCGATTTCACTTTGGTTAATTCCTCCGGTATTTCCAACGGATCGCTTAGATGATGAAGTGATTCGACGGATTTGGAATGAAACGCCGTACTGGATTTTTTGTTGGGCCTCTGGTCTTGCAATGGCACAATGGCTTTTGGCAGAGCCACATCATGTTAAAGATAAGGTGGTGCTGGACTTTGGTGCAGGTTCAGGTGTGGTTGCGATTGCGGCAAAAATGGCTGGTGCTAAACGTGTGATTTGTTGTGATATTGATCCCGTGAGTCTGGCATCATGTCGTGAAAATGCGTTGCTGAATGATGTTGAGCTTGAATATTTGGACGATTTGTATCAGTCCGAGCAAGTCGATGTGCTGCTGGCGGCGGATGTATTGTATGACCAATCCAATCGATTCTTTTTGGATGAGTTCCTTAAGTTCGCACCTGAAGTCTGGGTCGCCGATAGTCGAGTCAAAAACTTTAGTCATCCTCAATATCTAAAAATTGACGAACGTAGTGCAAGTACTTGGCCAGATTTGGATGAAGCCAAAGAGTTTAGAAACGTCAGTTTTTACCGAACCAAATAAATATTCCTTGTTAAAAAAGAACAATAGAGTTGAGGTTATCAAATCTCAACACAATCGCCTCACCACGCATGCTAAAACATTGAAATGAAATAAACAGATAGCCTTTGGGCTGTTATATAGCAGAATCTTTAAAAAAGGAACGTGTATGAGTATTCAGCAGATTGATGATGGGAAACATGGTGCATTTAAGCTGTTCGAAGGCGAGGTGCTTGCGGGTGAGATGGCATACACTTGGGCAGGAGATAGCATGCTCATTATTGACCATACCGATGTAAGTGATCAATTTCGTGGGCAGGGTGTAGGACATAAGTTGTTAAAGGAGTTGATCGCCTTTGTACGTGAACGTCAGGTGAAAGTCATTCCTTTATGCCCATTTGCAAAATCGGTGTTTGATAAAGATCTTTCGATTCATGACGTATTGAAAGGATAGGTTGAGTTGGATGTATTCTCAATGATGGAATACATCCATTTTTATTGATCAAGTCATAAAATTAAGAACAGGTATAGCGAACCACTTTGAGTGTGCTTGGACGTGTTTCAAGTGCCTGACGGGTTGCATAGCCTTCGCTATTATTCAAATCTGGCGAATTAGATAAGCCAAATGTTGCGCGGCTATTACCAATTTTTACGCCATATTGCTCTTGTTGGGTTGGATTAACGATTTCATTGACACTCAATACTGCAAGTTTATAGGTTTTGTCTGCACCTAAAATTTGCTTGCAGGCATGTTGTAATTTTTTCTCATCTAGATCGCTATTGCTACGTGCCGCGAGGGTATAGGCAACAGTCGCAGAAGTGGCCGTTTTATTTTCAATTTGATAACCCGTTGTGCCATTGTATTGATGTGGACTACTTTGACAGGCTGCAAGAACAAGAGCACCGCTCATAATTAACAATAAATTGGTTTTTTTCATATCAATGATCCTGTTATTTCTGGTTTTAGTATCGCATAAAATAAGTTTTTTATTGTGAGGAATCTTTAAAACACAGGCTATTCATCGTTTTTTAGCTTCAAATATAAAGAAAGAATTTTCGTTTTCGAACAATTTTGCATATAATCTGCCAAGTTTTTTATTTAATACAGAAGTCATTGCTTTTTTGTAGTATTTGAGCCCGTTTTTTAACGGGCATTTAATTTATTGCACTATACATAAGCAAGTCTGGATAGGTATGTCATGATCTCTACAGATAGTCAAAAGAAATACGTGGTTGCATTTGACCAAGGTACAACCAGTTCACGTGCGATCGTATTGGATCACGATGCGAATGTCATCAGTATTGCCCAGCGTGAATTTACGCAAATTTACCCACAACCAGGTTGGGTTGAGCATGATCCAATGGAAATCTGGGCAACGCAAAGTGCGGTATGGGTTGAAGCTTTAGCGCAAGCAAGTATTTCTAGCGAGCAAATCGCAGCGATTGGGATTACAAACCAACGTGAAACCACTGTCATCTGGGATAAAAAGACAGGTAAACCTATTTACAATGCAATTGTATGGCAAAGCCGCCAAAGCAATGAAATTTGTAATCAACTGCGCCAAGATGGCTGGCAAGATTACGTTCATAAAGTAACTGGTTTGGTCCTTGATCCATATTTCTCTGCAACTAAAATTAAGTGGATTCTTGATCGTGTTGAAGGCAGCCGTGAACGTGCAGAACGTGGAGAGCTTTTATTTGGTACCATCGATACCTGGTTGCTTTGGAAATTGACCAATGGCCAAGTTCATGTGACTGACTATACCAATGCATCTCGCACCATGTTATTCAACATCGAAACGCTTGAATGGGACGATAAACTGCTTGAAGCGTTAAATATTCCTAAAGCGATGTTGCCCGAAGTTCGTGGTTCTTCTGAAGTCTACGGTTATACACATACCATTAGTGGTCAAGAAATTGGGATTCCAATTGCAGGTATTGCAGGGGATCAACAAGCCGCATTGTTTGGACAAATGTGTGTTGAAGCGGGTCAGGCAAAAAATACCTATGGTACAGGTTGCTTCTTGCTCATGAATACGGGCAAACGCATTGTGCAATCTAATCATGGTTTATTGACGACAATTGCATGTGGTCCGCGTGGTGAAGTGAACTATGCACTGGAAGGTGCGGTGTTCAATGGTGGTTCATGTGTGCAATGGTTGCGTGACGAACTTAAGGCGATCAATGATTCGCATGATTCCGAATACTATGCAACCAAAGTAAAAGACAGTAACGGTGTCTATGTGGTGCCCGCATTTACAGGTTTAGGTGCGCCATATTGGGATCCAACAGCACGTGGTGCAATCTTGGGTATCACTCGCGGTGTAAGTATCGAACATATTATTCGCGCCACATTGGAGTCGATTGCTTACCAAACCCGAGATGTATTGGATGCCATGCAGCAAGATTCGGGTGAGAAATTGCGTACCTTGCGTGTTGATGGTGGTGTAACTGCCAATAACTTCTTGATGCAATTCCAAGCCGATATCATGGGCACTTCAGTAGAACGTCCTGCGATGAAAGAAACAACGGGTATGGGTGCTGCATTCTTGGCTGGTTTAGCTGTCGGTTTCTGGTCGGATTTAAACGAATTGAAGAGTAGAATGACCATCGAAAATACCTTTGTGCCAGAGTGCGGTCAGGATGTGACTGAAAAACTCTATAAAGGTTGGTTAAAAGCTGTCGGACGCACTCGTGATTGGGCGGAAGATTAAGCTAAAATAGACCGTTTAGTATGACTTAAAACAACACAGGATGGATGAGCATGAGCTTGATACTACGCCAACAAAAAACCCTCGAACTAGTGAGAGAGCGTGGCTATATCAGTATTGAAGAACTTGCTCAACATTTTGATGTCACCCCGCAAACCATCCGTCGTGATATTAATCAATTGGCGGATGAGGGCTTGCTGAGACGTTATCACGGTGGTGCAGCGCATGATTCAAGTGTGGAAAACACCGAATATACGATGCGTGTCGGGTATATGTTGGAAGAAAAGAGACTGATTGCAGCCGCTGTGGCTGCAGCCGTTCCAGATCATGCTTCTTTGTTTATTAATATTGGGACCACAACTGAAGCAATCGCGCATGCGTTATTGAACCATACGGGTTTGCGGATTATTACCAATAACCTCAATGTTGCCAAAATTCTGAGTACCAAAGAAGACTTTGAGGTACTGATTGCCAGCGGGCGTGTGCGTCCAGATGGTGGCGTGATTGGTCAGGCGACTGCGGATTTCTTTAAGCAGTTTAAGGCAGACTATGCACTGGTAGGCATCAGTGGTATCGAAGAAGACGGGACTTTACTGGATTTTGACTTCCAAGAAGTGTGCGTATCTCAAGAGATTGTTTCGAGTGCCCGTCAAGTTTTCCTTGCTGCGGATAGCAGTAAGTTTGGTCGTAATGCCATGATTCGTTTAGGTTCACTTAAGCAAGTGGATTGTATTTTTACCGATCAACAGCCGAATGAAGAGTTTATGAAAACCATTCGCGATTTGGATGTTGGGTTGATTGTTGCCAAGTAAATCTTCATTTCCGAAAAATTGTTACTTTTCTTGAGCTGAATATTTTTGGCTCAAGAATATTTAAATAAGAATAATGCTGTAACCATGAGCAGTCTTTGTATTGCCAGATCATCCTCTTTTTAATCTACACATTTTCAATTTTGACCATTTATCTAAAAACGCCTATAAATTGGCATTTTTTTGACGTTTTTTTATTGTTTGTTTTCATTTTACATGTTTAAATGTTCGTTATTGAACAATAATGAAAATTTGCGGTGACTTATGCAAACTTCTCCTCAGTCAAATGACAAAATTTATGACCTTGCTGTCATTGGTGGTGGTATCAACGGTGTTGGTATTGCAGCAGATGCTTCAGGTCGTGGCTTATCAGTATTCCTCTGCGAAAAAGATGATTTGGCCAGCCATACCTCTTCTGCAAGCAGTAAGTTGATCCATGGTGGTTTACGTTATCTTGAACACAAAGAGTTTCGCTTAGTCCGTGAAGCGCTGGCTGAACGTGAAGTATTGTTGGCAAAAGCACCACACATTATCCGTCCCATGCGTTTTATCATGCCGCATCGTCCACACTTACGCCCAGCGTGGTTGATTCGTACAGGTTTGTTCTTTTACGATCACTTGGGTAAACGTGAAAAATTATTGGGTTCGAATAACGTTTATTTTAAAGAAGACAGTCCATTAAATGCTGCGATTACTCGCGGTTTTGAATATTCAGACTGTGCGGTAGATGATTCTCGCTTGGTGGTGTTGAATGCCATGCATGCGCGTGAAAAAGGTGCCGACATTGTCACACGCACACGTTGTTTATCAGCACAACGTGAGGGGCAGTATTGGGTTGTTGATTTGGAAAATGCACAAGGTCAATTCCAGATTAAGGCCAAGGCTCTAGTGAATGCAGCTGGCCCTTGGGTTGCACAATTTATTAAGCAAGATTTGCAGCTTAAATCGCCGTATGGTATTCGTTTGATTCAAGGCAGTCATATCATTGTGCCGAAGCTGTATGAAGGCGACAAAGCCTTTATCATGCAGAATGATGACCGTCGTATTGTGTTCGCAATCCCTTACTTAGACCAATACACCATGATTGGAACCACGGATCGTGAATATCAAGGTGATCCTGCACAAGTAAAAATCACCCAAGAAGAAATTGATTACTTGATTGAAGTAAGTAATGCACATTTCAAAAATCAGTTAACCCAAGCGGATATTATTTCGACTTTTGCTGGTGTACGTCCATTGTGTGATGATGAATCAGACAATCCATCTGCAATTACCCGTGATTATACTTTGGCTTTATCGCAAGAAGCAGAAGATCAGGCACCTTTACTTTCGGTCTTTGGTGGTAAGTTAACCACGTATCGTAAGTTGGCAGAATCTGCAATGCAGCAGCTCAAAGCATTTTTCCCAGAAATGACGGGCAGTTGGACAGCAACTGAGGCTTTACCTGGTGGTGAAAATATGGCAACAGCTGAACAGTTGGCGAAAGAGATTCGTGCACAAATCACCGATGCATCTGAGGCTTTGGCAAAACGTTGGGCATCTGCTTATGGTTCACGTATTTGGAATATCTTGGGAGAAGCAACTTCGGTTGAGCAGTTAGGTCAGCATTTTGGTCAAGGTTTGTATGCGAAAGAAGTGGATTATTTATGCCGCTTTGAGTGGATAACGACCAGCCAAGATATTCTGTGGAGACGTTCAAAGCTTGGTCTCAATTTTGCACCAAGTGAAATCGAAAGCTTAGATGTGTATTTAGCAAATAAACCAAATACCACGGTTGCTGCTTAAAAGTTCTCAATAAAAAAGCCCCTTTGAATAAGGGGCTTTTTTATGGGTCTTCATTAGTATTTGAAGCGGAATGCAACAGTGTAATTTGCAGGTGCTCCGTAGAAGGCTTGTCCATCGGTAAAGCTGTTTAAATATTTTTTATCCGTTACGTTATTGGCGTTGGCCTGAATACTGAGATTTGGACTAATGTCATAACTTGCCATCAAATTGAGCAGCGCATAATCACTTTGTTTAAGGTAAGTGCTATAGCTTGGGTCAAAACGGGTGATTTTACTTTGCCATTTCACACCTGCACCAACTTTCAGTTTTGGTAGCTGAGCAGGAGAGTAGGTTGTTAAAAGATTAAAGCTTTGCGTTGGGTTATAGGTTCTTGCAGCACCGCCATTCTTTAGGTCTTGCAGGCTAAATTGGGTATAGCCGAGAGAAACATTGACTTGATCTGTTAATTGTCCAGCTAAACCGACTTCTACGCCTTGCGAACGTAAATCACTGATTTTAGATGTACGATTGAGAGGGTGGCTATCTGTTGGGCGAAGTGGGTAATTATTCTCTTCGGTTCTAAAGACAGCAAGTGTTCCAGTAAGTTTATTATCTAACCATGAACTCTTGAAGCCAGCTTCATAGCTTTTTCCTTTGATTGGGTCGGCAACCTGTTTTGTTATATCATCAACTGCAGTTTGTGGGCGGAAAATAGAGGTATAACTCATATAACCCGTATATTCAGGTGTAAAGTTATAGGTGATACCTGCATAAGGGGAAACTTTACTTTCATCGTAAACCATTGGTGCATTGTAACTTGTACCTTCACTTTTGGCTTTGACGTAGTTTGCGCCTAAAGTGAGTTTTAGGTCTTCATTTAAATGAAGGCGTGTCGCAGCATAAACCGATTGATTGCGCTGTGTATAGTCGGCTGTTTCAGAAAAATCAGACCAAGTAACATTGTTTGGGGTCCAACTTGACCAATCTGTTGTATAAGGGACATTATCCACATAGTTGATGTTACTGTCGTGCAAAGTGCCATTTTTTGCATGGTCATTTTGGTGGCTATTTGAGAAGGTATAGCCGATGATTGCTTCATGCTCACGATTAAACAGGTCAAATTTGCCTTGTAGATTTAAATCGGCTGTATGTAGTTTATTATTTTCTAAAAAGCCGCTTGGTGTTAGGGAAATACCTGAGCCATCAGCATTTGGATAGCCATAGTAGTAGAGCAGTTGGCTTTTACGATCCTTCTCATTGTAGTTGTAGCTTAGGTTGGCAGACCAAGTTTCTGATAATTTTTGTTTTAACTCAAAAAATGCATTACGTGAAGTATTGTCCCAATAGGTCCAATCTGGATTAGGGTTATAGGAGCGATCATAGCTGATTTGTTTACCCGTAGAATCCATCAACGGTAAAGCCCCCCAGTTATTGGCATTGGGCTTATTTTTTTCTTGGCTGGCACCAATAGTTAGTAAGGTATTGTCTCCAAGATCAGCTTCTAAAATTCCTGCAATGCCATTTTTCTCAGAACTATAGCGGTCTAAGTTTGAATCGCCTGTTTGTTGAAAACCAGAAACACGGCCGCGAACAGTACCGTTTGGTGATAGGCTACCCGAGGCATCTGCCTCATAACGTTGTGTATCCCATGAGCCATAGCTTAAGCCTGCATTGGCTTGAAACTCTTTGGTGGGGCGTTTACGGATATAGTTAATGGTTGCGCTTGGATCACCAAAAGCATTGGTCAGTGCATCTGCACCTTTAATGACTTCAATGCGATCATAAAAGTAGCTGTCTGGATTGGTGTCATTATAATTCCATTCACTTGATGGAAAACCAACTCCATCAACCAGAATGTTTGAAATTTCAAAACCACGTGCCATATACACAGAGCGTTCAGTTTCAAGTGAATTAACGGTCACACCGGGAGTATTGTTCAGCACATCTCGAGAACTGGTGAGGCCAAAATCTTCAATTTGCTGGCGTGTCACTACATTGATAGTCTGAGGGATTTCTTTGGCTTCAATATCGAGTTTGGTGGCGCTTGAACTATTTTTAATGGTATATGCTTTGGTTTTTTCACTGGCATCGCTATCTTGCGAGGCTTGAACTTTGATGGTTGGGAGTTGTTGTGATCCTTCCTCAAGTGCATGGCTATATGAGCTGATACTGACTAATGTGGAGATTGCTAAAAAAAGGGGGGTGCGTTTGAACAGTGTGGAAGAACTCATGTCTACAACCATGTAAATGAGAAATATTATTATTACAATTATTGTTAATATTCGTTAACTTTACAATTTATTTCGTCCGAAGCTTAATGGGAATACCTAGCGTGGGGTGGAGGGTTGATAGGAATTTTCGAAAATTGGGCATTAAAAAAGGCCGCTGTGGCGACCTGTGATCAGTTATGTCCAGTCAAATGTAAATAGGACCCGTTGAGTTTCGGGTTGGTAAAACATCAAGATATTGTCGGCACCATGATTGCAATACTCCCAACCCGATGCTGAGGCAATGAAATAATAGCGTCGTTGCTGTCGATCAAAGATGTGTACAAAACAGTTGTCATCTTGTTCAATATTTTCCAGTTTAAGTTGTTCTTCAATCGGATAGCACCAGTTGCCATATTCAGCATCACCACCCAGTTGATTGAGTAAAATGGTAGGTTCCTTATTTTGATAATTGATATCAGATGTACTAATCACTCTTTTTTGTTCTAAGAAGCGTTGTTTGACCTGTCGAAAATCTGCATGCATTGCTTGGCTATGCGTCAAAACCTCAGCATATGAAGGATGACTTTTATTTTCTAAAATAAAATAGTGTTGATCAGCCAGCCAATGGTATTGAGACTGCTCATCCAACTGTAAAATAAACCAATTTTCATGCGCAAATTCATTATGAAACTCAGCAGTCTCTGAGCCGATATAACACTCATAAGGTTCAATTGGATTAACTAAATGAATCCAACCGTGCCATTCAGGATTGATCTGGGCAAGGTCAATCGAAATGAGGGGGAGTAAATGCTTTGCGAGAAAGGCGTCTTTGCTTGTAAAGACGGTGTCTGAGTCTGGGAGTAATTTTAAAAAATCTTGTGCAGTTGTAATCTCTTGTTGCATAACTTTTCCTGTTTAAATCGATAAAATACGGATCTCTTTATATTTTTTAACTGACTTTTGCTGGCACATTAAAGTCTTAATTTGTTCATCTTCGATGGATGAAAATTACTTTTGAGGCTGCTAGTTTATTATAGTTTTGCAATGTAAGATGACAAAAAAGGCCGCCGAAGCGACCTTTTTATGTCAATTATGATTAAGCAGATTTAACAGCTGCTAATAATTCATTTTGACGATCTTTAAGTGCTTGAGGTAAGCGAGCACCAAGTTTAGTGAATAACTCAGTGTGGCTTTCAAGTTCTTTGATCCATTGATCTTTGTCTTGAGCTGTAACAGTGTTGAATTGCTCTTTAGAGAAATCAATACCATTCCAGTTCAACTGTTCATAAGTTGGAACATAACCGATTGGTGTTTCAGTCGCTTCAGCGCGGCCTTCACAACGATCAATGATCCATTCAAGAACACGCATGTTTTGACCGAAACCAGGCCATACGAAGTTGCCTTCAGCATCACGACGGAACCAGTTTACGTTGAAGATTTTTGGTAATTTATTACCGGCAGCTTCAGCTTTTGCACCAACTTCTTGACCAAGTTGTAACCAGTGACCGAAGTAATCAGCCATGTTATAACCCGCAAATGGAAGCATTGCGAATGGGTCACGACGAACGATACCTTGTTGACCAACCGCTGCTGCAGTTGTTTCAGAACCCATCGTTGCCGCTTTATAAACGCCATCAACCCAGTCAAACGCTTCGGAAACTAAAGGCACAGTGTCTGCACGACGACCACCGAAGATGAATGCAGAGATTGGTACGCCTGCTGGATTTTCCCAGTCAGCGTCAATCGAAGGGCATTGACCTGCAGAAACGGTAAAGCGCGAGTTTGGATGCGCTGCTTTTTCGCCTTCAACGTATGGTTGACCTTTCCAAGTGATCAGGTCAGCTGGAACTTCTTTAGTTAGACCTTCCCACCATACTTCGCCATCTTTAGTTACGGCAACGTTGGTGTAAATCACATCTTTATGCATGGTTGCGATACAGTTCGGGTTAGTTTTGGTATTTGTACCAGGTGCAACACCGAAGAAACCTGCTTCTGGATTGATTGCATATAAACGACCATCTTCACCTGGTTTGATCCAAGCAATATCGTCACCTACAGTTTCAATCTTCCAGCCTTCGTAACCTGCTGGTGGAATTAACATCGCAAAGTTTGTTTTACCACATGCAGAAGGGAATGCCGCTGCGATGTAGTGTTTTTCACCTTGTGGGTTAGTTACACCTAGAATTAGCATGTGTTCAGCTAACCAGCCTTGCTCACGACCCATTGCAGAAGCAATACGTAATGCTAGGCATTTTTTACCAAGTAATGCATTACCGCCGTAGCCAGAACCGTAAGACCAGATTTCACGCGTTTCTGGATAGTGAACGATATATTTTTCGTTGTTACATGGCCAAGCAACGTCTTTTTGACCATCTTTTAATGGTGCAGCAACAGTGTGTACGCATGGGATAAACTCACCATCTGTACCTAACACGTCATAAACTGCTTTACCCATACGTGCCATTTTAGTCATGCTGACTGCAACGTAAGGTGAATCTGTTAACTCGATACCAATGTGAGCAATGTGGCTTCCTAAAGGACCCATCGAGAAGGGAACCACATACATGGTACGGCCTTCCATTGCACCGTCAAATAATCCATTTAATTTTTCGCGCATTTCTGCAGGAGCAACCCAGTTGTTTGTTGCGCCAGCATCTTCTTCATTTTGCGAGCAGATATAAGTACGGTCTTCAACACGAGCAACGTCAGAAGGATCAGAATTTGCAAGATAAGAACCAGGATGTTTTTCTTGGTTAAGTTTTTGCATGGTGCCGTTAGCGATCATCAAGTCCATGAGACGTTGATATTCTTCTTCGCTACCGTCACACCATTCGATTTTTGCTGGTTTGGTCAATTTTGCAATTTCTTCCACCCATGCAATCAGCTTAGGGTGACGAACGAATTCTGGTGCGTTCACTTGGGTCATGGTGATGCCTTTTTAAAGTGTGTACGACGTACAAATTCTATCCACTGGATGGCAGTGAGACAGATGAAGTAAAAAAAGTGGCTGTATTAAAGCATAAAATCATAAAAAATATAAGACTAAAGAATAGGTAGGTGTGTAAGGTGGGAAATGTTGGTTTGTGATTATAATATTGTTTTTTAATAATTTTATTATTCTATGTTTTATTATTTTGTTTTTTTATATGTAATATTTTTTTTATAAATTTCTTTGTTAATCAGTGTTTTAATTTATTTTTAATTTTTTGAGAATTGTTATTGATTATATGAATAATGTTCATTCAAAAATTACATAAACTTGCTTTTATTTGTTGATTTTGTAAACAAAAATAGGCTTATCAAAAGCCCTAAGGTTGATGCGAATGAGTCGAAATTTACAGCCTTTATCTATTATTTATAATCAAAAATCAGGTTTCCATGCTGCGCAGCAAGATGATGAATATGAGCGCCTTATGACATATTGGACACAATATGGATTTGAAATTCAGGTTTTTGAATTAAATCAGCAGGTTAATTTTGATGACATGATGAGAACTGTTTTGGCTAGGCATCAACAGACTGAATTACGTGGCGTTGTGGTTGCGGCTGGGGGAGATGGAACTTTAAATGCGGTTGCAAAACAGTTAATCCATACGGATATTCCGATGGGGATCATACCACTGGGTACGTTTAATTATGTTGCACGGGCGTTGAATATCCCGATTGATGTTGCGCAAGCGGCAGAAGTGATTGCAACGGGCAGGATACAAGCAGTGCACGTTGCTGCAATCAATGATCAAATTTATCTCAATAATGCGAGTTTAGGGCTGTATCCTTTATTTATAAAAAAACGTGAACTATACAATCAGCGACTTGGACGTTTTCCACTAAATGCCTATACATCGGGTTTGGATGTATTACTGCGTGAACATAAATCCTTAAAACTTGCGGTGACCATTGATGAACAGCGCTATCCTGTTGCAACACCGTTAGTTTTTTTTGGTAATAATCAACTGCAACTGAGTGATATGAAATTAAGAGTTGCAGAATGTGCTGCTAATGGAAAGTTAGCAGGGGTTGTTGTTGCCAAAAGTGATCGTTTCAGCTTAATGAAAATGTTATGGAAATTGGTTCAGGGTAAAATTGATCAAGCTTCTGATGTATATTCATTTTGTGCCGAACATATACTGGTCAATTGTAAAAAGCCAAAATTAACGGTGGCAATAGATGGAGAGCTTATGGAGATGGACACCCCATTAAAATTTTCAGTGAAAAAATCTGCGTTAAAAGTGATGGTTCCGAATGTTATTACACCTGTCTGATCTACATTTTGGAACGGAACGTGAAGGTTGCATTCAAGCAATCAAGCAATTTTGCCAACAACATCGTCCTGAAGCTATTGTAGTCAGTGGCGATCTCACACAGCGTGCGCGTTTTAAGCAGTTTTATGCATGTCGCCAATTTCTAGATTCTCTCAACCTTCCTTATATTGTTGTTCCGGGTAATCATGATATTCCGCTGTATCATGTTTGGAATCGCTTCTTTTCTCCCTTTGTCCGTTATCAGGCTTTTTTTGGCCGTTTAGAAACAACCTTAGAAACCGAGCATTTTTATATTGTCGGGATGAACAGTATTCGGCGGCGCTATCATACGCGTGGGCATATTTCACTGGATCAAATTCATGAAACCTATGAAAAGTTAAATCATGCGCCAGCGAATAAAATAAAACTGGTGGTTTTTCATCAGCCTTTTTATACCTTCCCAAATGAGCATGGTGATAAAGATTGTCCTGTGCTTGGAAAAATTGCTTTAGAACGCTGGGGAGAGACGGGGTTATTTGGTTTATTGCACGGACATTTACATAAAGTTGCTGTGCATGATTTAAATCAAATTTTTCAGTTGGGATTTGATCATCCAATTTTAGATATCCATGCAGGCACAGCGACTTCAAATCGATTACGTTTTGGATTAACCAATAGTTTTAATGTAATTTCGGATGATGGCAAGATTGAACATTATTGGTTTGATGAGAGCTTGGGTAACTTTCACACATTGAAATAAACCAGTTATAAAGATTCTTGTGTGCTTAAGTAGATGATGGTTATAGGTTATATAAATTTAGCTTTACTTGTTTTTTTCGGCGATAATTGAAATGTGCTTAATCGTTAAAATTTTTATTAATATTTTATTAATCAATTGATTGGTTTGGATTTTAAAGTAAAAAACACATTTTATAATTGAGCTTATTCTTTCTTAAAAAATATAAATTACTTTGAAAACTGCTGAGTTTTTCTTTCTAAATTTTAGTTTGTAATATGTTGTAACTGCCTAAGTTTTGCTAAGATTTGCTTTTTAATAATATATGCAAATCGCAAATAAAATATTGAACATTTTTGCGATTTCAGTAGGCAGTTAGGGATCAAAATGAAACGTGTATTTTTACTAGATAAAAATAATCATAAAGCAGCCGCCACATCTGAGATCGGAATAGCAGGACAAACAAAACCAATCCCTTTAAATCAAGCTTTGCTTGCAAAATCTGGGGTTAACGTTGATCAAATCGCTTCAATTACACGTATTGGTAATGATGCAATTGTGCATCTAATTGATGGTACAAAAGTTATTCTAGAAGGATTCTTTGTACAGGATATTTTGCAGCTTCCGTTACAGGATGGAGAAAGTTTATGGGCTGCAATTGTCGACACTAAAGATGAAGAGCAACCGATTTCCGATTATTTAGTCTTAGATGGTGTTCCGTCCGATGTTTTGGCTTCAGATAGCTCGGTTGTTCGTCCCTTATCTGAGATCCCGAATGCGATTGCAACTGATCGTTCAGTTGAGACTAGCCATGCAATTGCAACGACAGCTTCTAGCACAGTAGGGAGCATCCCGACTTGGGCATGGATTACTGGAAGTGTGGCAGGTGTCGGTGCAATCGCTGCTGCCAGTGGTGGCGGCGGTAATGGCAGTAAAAAAAATGATCCAGCCCCTGATACCACAGCGCCTGTATCACCTCAAGGTAGTTTTACTGCGCAACAGGATGGAAAAACCATAACCGGTCAAGCTGAAATTAGCAGTACGGTTATTGTGAAAGATGTGACTGGTAAAGCGTTAGCGGAAACGAAAGTGGGAGCTGATGGTAAATTTAGTCTGACTTTAGTTCATGCTTTGACCAATGGTGAACAGCTTTATGTGACTGCTAAAGATCAAGCTGGCAATGAAAGTACGGCTACTCGGATCACGGCACCTGATACAACCGCACCTGTTTCACCTCAAAGCAGTTTTACTGCACAACAGGATGGAAAAACCATAACCGGTCAAGCTGAAATTGGCAGTGCGGTTATTGTGAAAGATGTGACTGGTAAAGCGTTGGCGGAAACGATAGTGGGAGCTGATGGTAAATTTAGTCTGACTTTAGCTAATGCTTTGACCAATGGTGAACAGCTTTATGTGACTGCTAAAGATCAAGCTGGTAATGAAAGTACAGCTACTCTGATCACTGCCCCTGATACAACCGCACCTGTTGCAGGGCATCTGGCTTTTACTCATTTTGTTGATAGTGGTCATTCGGATACGGATTATATTACACAAAATAATACGTTTGATCTGCGCTTGACAGGGCAAGAGCAAGGAACAGCGGTTATCTATCAAGTGTCTAAAAATGGCGGTGAGTGGACTGAGACCGTTGTCGCACAAAAAGATCTGTTAGATGGGGTTTATCAATTTAAAGCCATTGTGACGGATCAGGCGGGGAATAGCAGTGAAGTGTTGTCTCCGCTTGTGACTGTTGATAAAACGCCACCGCAGACTGGTGTTTTATTATTTACAGATTTTACCGATACAGGTGTTTCAGCGACGGATTACATCACCAATGATCAGACCTTTAATTTGAATCTTAAAGGACAGGAACAGGGAACAGTAGTTAGCTATGAAGTGTCTAAAAATGGCGGTGAGTGGGCTGAGACCGTTGTCGCACAAAAAGATTTATCAGATGGGGTTTATCAATTTAAAGCCATTGTGACGGATCAGGCGGGGAATAGCAGTGAAGTGTTGTCTCCGCTTGTGACTGTTAATAAAACGCCACCGCAGACTGGTGTTTTATCATTTACAGATTTTACCGATACAGGTGTTTCAGCGACGGATTACATCACCAATGATCAAACCTTTAATTTGAATCTTAAAGGACAGGAACAGGGAACAGTAGTTAGCTATGAAGTGTCTAAAAATGGCGGTGAGTGGGCTGAGACCGTTGTCGCACAAAAAGATTTATCAGATGGGGTTTATCAATTTAAAGCCATTGTGACGGATCAGGCGGGGAATAGCAGTGAAGTATTGTCTCCTATCGTCACGATAGATACGATTGCACCAGCTGCAGGCACTTTAAAAATTGTTAATTTAAATGACACTGGTAATTCAGCTTTTGATCGAATTACCCAAGATAATAGTTTTGATTTACATGCATTAGATCCAATTGTAATTAATAAAGAAGCTACGTTTAATAATCGCTATGAAGTTTCTAAAGATGGTGGGAAAACCTGGGCAGAAACGACTACCAAGCAGGTCAATTTAGCTGATGGTACTTATTTATTTAAGGTTGTTGGAACAGACATTGCGGGGAATATTGTAGAAACTGCAATCGAAAAAGTTGTCGTGGATACCATGGCTCCAAAAGTTGCGACTACGCTTAAGCTTGTAGAGGGGAGATCAGGTTCAATCTTGACGGGTAGTGCAGAACCTGATGCCACGATCCAAGTCTATGATCAAAATAATAGTTTGGTTTATCCATGGAACACGACAGTTAATTCTGATGGCACATTTGCTGTAGATTTTAGTCAATATTATTTAAAAGAGCAGACTTTAACTGTAACAGTGACTGACCGCGCGGGGAATGTCAGCGAAAAGGTAACCATTGTTGCACCTTTAGATAATATTAAGCCTGACCCCATTCAATTGATTGAGTTTAATGAGGATGGGCGTCGTTTTACTGCAATAGCAGAAGCCAATAGCATAGTTAGAATCTATGATGTAAATCATAACGAAATTGGGCGTGGTGATGCTGATAGTGAAGGTAAAGTTTCAGGTCAATTAAATTATGTTTATTTAAAGGGGCAACAATTAAGTTTTATTGTTTTTGATCGGGCAGACAACCAGAGTGAAGCCGTTACTGCTTATGCACTAAATGATAATACACCACCAGAGGCAGCGACAAATCTTCTTCTGGCTGAAAGTCATAATGGATCGATTCTAACGGGTATGGCAGAAGCAAATACCACGATCTTGATCTATGATGAAAATAGTCAGTTAGTTTATTCATGGAATAATACGGTTAATACGGATGGAACATTTGCTGTAGGTTTTAGTCAATATTATTTAAAAGGCCAAATATTAACTGTAACTGTGATTGACCGTGCAGGAAATGTCAGTGAAAAAACCAGCATCGTTGCACCTTTAGATAATACTAATCCTGACCCTATTCAATCTGTTGAGTTTGATCAGGATGGACGTCGTTTTACGGCAATAGCAGAAGCCAATAGTATAATTAAAATTTATGATGCAAATCACAATGAAGTTGGAGGTGGTTCTGCGGGGAGTGATGGTAAAGTTTCAGGTTGGTTTGATAATGTCTATTTAAAAGGACAACAATTAAGTTTTATTGTTTTTGATCGAGCTGGAAATCAAAGTGAAACTCTTTCACTTGAAGCCATAAACGACTCAACTCCACCAGATGCGGCTAAGAATCTTAAATTAACGGAGGGCAGCGATAGCTCGATTTTAACGGGTATCGCTGAACCTAATAGCATCATTCAAGTTTATGATCAGAATAATAATCTAGTCAGTAGGTGGAGCAGTACGGCATATAGTGATGGCACATTTACTGTTTATTTGAATCAATTTTATTTAAATGCGCAGACGTTAACGGTCGCAGTCACTGATCGTGCAGGCAATGTGAGTGAAACAGTAACGATTGTTGCACCATTGGATGAAGTGGCGCCTCTCGCTGCTGAAAATATCAGCATAAATGAAGCAGGATTAATTTCTGGTCAGGCTGAATCGAATGCAAGAGTTGATATTATTGATCAATATGGAAATTTGATCACAACGACTGTGGCCTACAATGGCTCTTTTTCTCACTGGATCAACTATAGTCAATATCAAACACAAACCTTAAGTTTTGTGGTGAGAGATTCTGCAGGGAATCGCAGTGATGTTGTACAAAAAGTTTTGCCTGTATTACTCAATACCCCGCAAGCTGTGACAGATTTATTGCTCGATGCAGAAGGACATAATTTATCTGGTCAGGCAGTTGCTGGCCAGCAAATTATTGTGAGTAATGCAGTTGGCGAGCGTGTGGATAGTAATTGGTGGAATTTTGTTGTTAATGAAGATGGTACATTTAATGTGCAGCTTAATAGCTACTATTTACAAGGACAGACATTATATGTCCGCGCCTTAGATCCAACGAACAATCTATATGGTCCAATCACTGAAGTTATTGCACCTTTAGATAATCTTGCACCACTACTCAATGAATTGGTTATTAGTGAAAATGGGGATGAAATCAGTGGACAAACTGAACCAAAAGCAACAATCAAAGTCGTTGATGCTAATGGTGATGTTCGTGCAGAGTCCAGCTCAGATGAAACGGGTCATTTTAATCTAAGTATTTATCCTCCAGTGATACGTGGTGAGCAGTTGTTTATTACAGCAACGGATTTAGCTCAAAATATCAGTACACCAGTTCATATTATTTTTAATGCCGATAGCAATGCACCCAGCCCAGCTGGAAATATCGTTATGTCTGACAATGGTTTCTTTATATCTGGAGATGCTGCACCTAATAGTTATATCCGTATTGTGGATACCCATAATAATTTCATTAGTAGTGGTTTAACTGATAAATGGGGGCATTTTAATATTCAGTTTTTCATCGCTCAAATCAATGGTGAGGCTCTACGTATTGTTGTAGAGCAAAATGGTTATCAAAGTAACTATACCGAAGTTATTACGCCAGTCGATACTGTCGCACCAACTGCAGCAACACAAATTGCAATCAATGAATATGGTTATCTCATTGGACATGCGGAACCTAAGGCCTTAGTTGAAATAACTTATAATTTTGATGGTCAGCCGTCTTATACCAATACAGTTATTGTGAAAAAGGAGGGAATATTTGAAGTCTATATGAATAATAAAGCAACCTCATTGGCTGTGACTGTAATTGATAGTGCGGGAAACCAAAGTGCTACGGTAATAATTAAACCAACAGAGATTCCCCAGATTAAGGTAGATCAATTTAGAGGAGATCAGACCGATAATATTTATCAAGTAGATCATGGTTCTGATTTTATCCAAGAATATCGTATTGAGCATTATGAAAATTATAAAGAAGTGTGGGTAGATGATAGCCATTATGTATCTCAGTGGTTTGATGGATATTATGAAAAGCAATGGATAGAAGGCCATTATGAACCAGTTTTAATAGAAGGCCATTATGAGGAAATTTGGTTTGACAATGGGGAATGGCGCTACCGTGATTACTATAGTGATCAGGACGGTAAGCGTTACTATACTGATGATGGTTCATATGATGCTTATGTAAATCAGTATTTTGACTCCGAATTAGGATTATGGCAGGACGGTTATGCCCTTAATGGACCTGAGATTGAGCAAGAGTGGGTCAGTAAACTGTATTCTGAGCAGATTTGGTTTGGTGATTCTTACAAAGATCAGTGGGTTGAAGGTCATTATGAAAATGTTTGGATTGAAAGGCATGAGGAGTATTCGTGGGTTGAAAGTGGTTATTGGGAAAATCAACTAATCGAATCTGGTTATCGAGATGTAGACTTTGGTGGGCATGATAAAGTTTTGAGTTCTGTAAGTTATAGTCTGATGGGGAATTATGACTGGGTAAATGACCCAGAAAGTATAGAAAGACATTTAGAAAGTGGGCGTTATATTGAAGATCTTGAGCTAGTTGGTAGTGCAAATATCAATGCCACAGGTAATGGATTGGATAATGTGATTACAGGGAACGCTGGGAACAATATTTTGGATGGTCGTGGTGGTCACGATACCTATATTGGAGGTGCTGGTTCGGATACTGTGATTTATAACATATTGAATTATAGTGATGGACTTATTGATCGCTGGCAAGATTTTCATGTTGGTAATGTCTGGACAGATTTGCAAGCAGATAAGATTGATCTCAGTCAATTATTGATGGATTACACAGGGGATGGTTCGACTGCATCTCTGGAAAAATTCATTCATGTCAAGCAAGAGGGTGAGAATACCATCGTGAGTATAGATCGAGATGGTGAAGCCTCTGCTGAGAGCGGTGTTCAGTTAGTGCTACTCAACAATGTCAACACAACATTGAGTGAATTATTGGGTAACCACCAAATTATTATTTAAACATCTTTTTATGAAAATCTAAGAGCTGTCAATGACAGCTCTTTTTCTTGGCTGTAGACAATTTGTTCAATCAAAATCAGTTTGAAGAAAAAATACTAAAAAAGTCGAGTTTTTTTTAATTCGCCCCTTGAAGCTATTTTTTTTAACCCCACAAAAGTGGCATATCAAAATTTTATGTATTGCCATGAATTGGCGATACGAATTAATCAAAAAGACTAAGTCTGATGGAGTTAACTATGAGCAACATTCGTCCATTACATGATCGTGTTGTGATTCGTCGCGTAGAAGAAGAAACTAAAACGGCTGGTGGTATTTTACTTCCAGGCTCTGCTGCTGAAAAACCATCTCAAGGTGAAGTAATTGCAGTAGGTAATGGTCAAATCACTGACAATGGCGTTCGTGCTTTAGACGTTAAAGTTGGCGATAAAGTATTGTTCGGTACTTATGCAGGTACAACAGTAAAAGTAAGCGGTGAAGAGCTCTTGATCATGAAAGAGTCAGATATCTTAGCTGTACTTGAAGGCTAATCGATACATAACTCACAAATTAATCAGATACAGTATTTAAAAAGATTCGGAGTTTCACATGTCAGCTAAAGACGTAAAATTTGGTGATTCAGCTCGCTCAAAAATGATTGCAGGCGTAAACACACTTGCAGATGCAGTAAAAGTTACTTTAGGTCCTAAAGGCCGTAACGTTGTCATCGACCGTTCTTTCGGTGCACCGCACATCACTAAAGATGGTGTAACCGTTGCGAAAGAAATTTCTTTAAAAGACAAGTTTGAAAACATGGGTGCTCAACTTGTTCGCGAAGTCTCTTCTAAAACAAATGACATCGCGGGTGACGGTACAACAACTGCAACTGTACTTGCTCAAGCAATCTTAAATGAAGGGATCAAATCTGTAACTGCAGGTATGAACCCAATGGATTTAAAACGTGGTATCGACATCGCAGTGAAAACTGTAGTTGAAAATATCCGTACCAATGCAAAGCCTGCTGATGATTTCAAAGCAATTGAACAAGTAGGTTCAATCTCTGCGAACTCTGATACGACTGTTGGTAAACTTATCGCTCAAGCGATGGAAAAAGTTGGTAAAGAAGGTGTTATCACTGTAGAAGAAGGTTCTGGCTTCGAAGACGCTTTAGACGTTGTAGAAGGTATGCAGTTCGACCGTGGTTATATCTCTCCATACTTCGCGAACAAGCAAGATACCTTAACTGCTGAACTTGAAAATCCGTTCATTCTTCTTGTTGATAAAAAAATCGGCAATATCCGTGAATTGATCGCTGTATTAGAAGCTGTTGCTAAAACAGGTAAACCACTTCTTATCATCGCTGAAGATGTTGAAGGCGAAGCGCTTGCTACACTTGTTGTGAACAACATGCGCGGTATTATCAAAGTATGTGCTGTTAAAGCACCTGGTTTTGGTGACCGTCGTAAAGCAATGCTTCAAGACATTGCGATCTTGACTGGCGCGACTGTGATTTCTGAAGAAGTCGGCATGTCTTTAGAGCAAGCTTCTCTTCAAGATCTAGGTACTGCACACAAAATCACTGTTTCTAAAGAAAACACTGTGATTGTTGATGGTGCTGGTAATGCTGCACAAATCGCTGAACGTGTTCAACAGATTCGTGCGCAAATCGAAGAATCTACTTCTGAATACGACAAAGAAAAACTTCAAGAACGTGTTGCTAAATTAGCTGGCGGTGTTGCAGTTATCAAAATTGGTGCAGCAACTGAAGTTGAAATGAAAGAGAAGAAAGATCGTGTTGACGATGCTCTTCACGCAACTCGTGCAGCAGTAGAAGAAGGTGTTGTTGCAGGTGGTGGTGTTGCACTGGTACGTGCTGTAAACGTATTAGATGGCTTAAAAGGCGCGAACGAAGATCAAACTGCAGGTATCAATATTTTACGTCGTGCGATTGAAGCGCCACTTCGTCAAATCGTTTCAAACGCAGGTGATGAGCCTTCAGTTGTGATCAATGCAGTTAAAGCGGGTGAAGGTAACTTTGGTTATAACGCTGCAACTGGTGAATATGGCGATATGTTAGAGATGGGTATTCTTGACCCTGCTAAAGTAACGCGTTCTGCACTTGAACATGCAGCTTCTGTTGCTGGTTTGATGTTGACAACTGAATGTATGATTACTGATATCCCAGAAGATAAACCAGCTGGTCCAGATATGGGCGGCATGGGTGGTATGGGCGGCATGATGTAATTACATCTACGTCTAGATCAAAAAATCCCTGCATATGCAGGGATTTTTTTATTGACCATTTTAGAGGATTTAACGGAATAAAATAATCATCCAAGTAAAAAAGATAATCGCCAAGGAAACAAATTGCGCAGCACTGCCCATATCTTTTGCATTCTTAGATAACGGATTCTTTTCCAGCGAAACGCGGTCCACTACAGCTTCAATGGCGGAATTAAACAGCTCTACAATAATTGCCAATAAACAGACAGCAACCATCAGCGCTTGTTCAACGGCTGATACATGTACCAAGAAGCTCATCGGGATCAAGATCACATTCAGTAATAGGATTTGTCGGAAGGCAGCTTCATGACTAAAAGCGGCTTTAAATCCTGCGATTGAATAGCCTGTGGCATTTAAAATCCGCTTAATGCCACTTTTGCCTTTATAGGGAGAGTATTGCGTCATTACGATAGAGGAAAGAGAGAAAGGCTTATTATAAGAGCAAAGATGTTGCAGTAAATTGGCAATATGTCGCATGCGTGTACCATGAGCCACAGCTTTCTGCCATTAATCTCTACAAAGCTTGCATTTATAAATTGTCAATTTGTGCTGTGCTAAGGATAATAAGCACAGAATTATTGAAGGAAAGCGCTGCATGAAAATTATCGCAGATGAAAATTTGGCATTTACCGATTATTTCTTTGCGGAATTTGCAGAAATACAGCACCGAGCAGGACGTACCCTGACCCATGCGGATGTACAGGATGCCGATGCACTTTTAGTTCGCTCAGTGACCAAAGTAAACCATGCCTTAATTGATCAGAGTAAAATTAAGTTTGTAGGCAGTGCCACCATTGGAACGGATCATCTTGATATTTCTGCCTTAGAGCAACAACATATTGCGTGGAGTAATGCCGCAGGTTGTAATGCACAAGCTGTTGCAGAATATGTGATTACCGCGTTACTACACTTAGATATCAATCTTTTGGAAAAAAATAAAGCCTTCACTTTAGCCATTGTTGGTTTAGGGAATGTCGGCAGCCGCCTTGCTGTGATGGCTCAACTGCTGGGTTGGAATGTAATTGGCTATGATCCTTATGTGCAATTAGACGGTATTGAAAATGTCTCTTTTACTGAGCTGTTAAAACGTGCCGATGCAATTTCAATTCATGTGCCTTTGACCTTATCGGGTGATTTCCCGACGCAGCATTTATTTAATACGGCTGCTTTGGCTACAATGAAACCCTCTGCTGTTTTAATCAATAGTGCGCGTGGTCCTGTCATTGAACAAGGTGCATTAATGGCAGATATTATCACCACGCAGCGTCAAGTCGTTCTCGATGTATTTGAGTTTGAACCAGAAATTTCTGAGCAACTGTTGGATTTATTGGCCTTAGCAACGCCACATATTGCGGGTTATAGTCTGGAAGGGAAGGCCAGAGGCACACAGATGATCTATCAAGCTTTTTGCGATAAATTCTCTTATGAAGCCTCGAAGCATTTTGAGAGTCAATTGCCTCAGGTGGAACAATATTTCGGGCAGCAGGATTTAAAAGCTGTGCTTCGACAACATCTGACTCAAATTTATGATATTGCTGCCGATGATCAGCAACTACGAACTTGTGTACAAGCGGGTAAGGTAGAGCAAACCGCATTTGATTTACTCCGTAAAAATTATCCTTTACGCCGTGAGTGGGCTGCACATGGTGGGCCAAAAGCATGAGTCAAGATATGAAAAGCTACCAACCGACCTGTTCACTTGAGGCCTTAAAAGCACGTGCTGAGATGTATCAGAAAATCCGCCAGTTTTTTGCTGAGCGTGAGGTCTTGGAAGTGGAAACACCAGTTCTGTCTCAGGCAGGTGTGACGGATGTACATTTGGCTTCTGTGCAAGTACAGCGTCATATTCACGGCAAATTAAATACTCAATATTTACAGACCTCGCCTGAATTTCCAATGAAACGTTTATTGGCCAGTGGCAGTGGGGCAATCTATCAAATTTGCAAAGTGTTTCGTGATGATGAGCATGGGCGTAAGCACAATAGTGAATTTACGATGTTGGAATGGTATCGACCAGGATTAGATTTAAAGGGCTTGATGCATGAAACTGCAGATCTGTTAGAAAGCTGTTTGGCACATCGTTTTGGCGATATTCGTCCAGTTGTTCTCAGTTATAAGCATGCTTTTCAGGATCGTTTGGATATTAATCCTTTGCAAGCGAGCTTGAAACAACTCAAAGATACAGCCAATCGTGTTGGGCTTAATCTTGATTTGGGTGATGATCGTCTAGCTTATATGGACCTGTTATTTTCGCACTTTGTCGAACCTAGTCTAGGCTTTGATGCACCTGTATTTTTGACCAATTTTCCACCTGAAATGGCATCACTGGCAAAAGTAAAACAGGATGAGGATGGTGAATCCGTTGCAGCTCGCTTTGAAGTTTATATCGAAGGTTTAGAGTTGGCTAATGCCTATGATGAGTTATTAGATGCTAAAATTCTAGCATCTCGTTTTGAGGCAGATAATGCAGAACGTGCAAAGCAAGGGTTGGCGGTGATTCCAACGGATCAGCATTTATTGGCAGCTTTACCCCATATGCCTGAATGTTCTGGTATTGCTTTGGGTATTGATCGTTTACTCATGGTTGCCATGAATCAGGTCAAAATTGATCAGGTCATTGCATTCCCAGCAGAGATTGCCTAGGGTTTTTATTTTCAATTTTTATAAAAGTTGCATTAATAGCTGTATCAACTCACTTTGGCGATGTGTTCGGGTTTTTTTGAAAATTGATTGCAGATGCTTCTTTACCGTATCTGATTGAATTTCATGTGAAAGAGCAATTTCTTTGGTGGTTTTACCTTCTAGAAGTTGCTCACATATTTTATGTTCAACAGGTGTAAACATAAACAGCTGGGTACAAATGTCTTTTTGATATTTTGGCTTCTGTTTTAATCCAGAGAAGGTTGCAAGTAAGACTGGGCGAAGGCCAAAAATCTTATGGCTTTTTTCTGGGCTGAGTAAATCTAGCGTTAAGAATAAGTGTTGATCGAGCAGCATGACTTTTGAACGTTTATGATTCGTCTGCTCTGGATTGTTTTTATAATGTCGTTCGAGTTCAATCAGATTCTGGTCAAATTGTTGCTGATGTTGTTCATTCAAAACAAAACGACGCTGTTGGATTTGAATCTGTTGCTGATCTTGTAGTAATTGCTGAGCTTCGGAATTGATCTCTAAAATATCGCCATTGAGGTTAATAATTGCAATCGGTTGGTTCATTTTTTGAATTAACTGTGACCCAAGCAGGGTCATAGTGGAATATTCAAAATGATGACGATATTGCTGAATCTTTTGTTGCACGATCGGCAAAATTTCATATATCGGCTGAAGTTCAGTACAGCTTAATGCACCACGCTCAGGGCTAGTGAGAAAGGCAAGTAATACACAGACTTTATGATCATAAATGATTTGGATGGCTGAACAGAAGCGTAAATCCAGAGGCTGTAGCACCCGTTGGTATACTTGGGTTTGAATAATTTCATGTTCTTGAAAATGTTGAGTGCAATGCATCCATCCCTTCATTGGTCCCAAAAGCATTTTCTTTAAACGCGGATCATCATCTATGGCCAAGCGGATTTGGGTCAGTGCGGCTTGTTCAAGTTGATTGGAGTCAAAATTCACGCCGTGATGGACGCTAAAGGAGAGTGCTTGTACTTCAAGGTCAACAGCCAACAGTTGCGAAGCTTGCACATCAAAATAGTGATTCAGTTGCTCTAAGAAAATCATCCAATCATCAGCATGCTGAACTTTATTCAAGATATCCACGACTGGGCTGTGTTGGCTTAGAGTCATCTAAAATCCCATCGAAAATAGAATATATTCCATATAGTTTATATGGATTTTAACTAAATGAAATTATTAAATTAAAAAAATGTGACTTCTTATGCAATTATCAGATGAAATGAGTATTTAAAGTTAAATCAGCTTTGAAAGAAATATGCCTAAACGCAATAGCACATTTAGGCATATTGGGGTTTAGCAGCGTCCTTTTTTGGCTTGTCCTGGAGGGCAGAAATCACCACGACCATCATGATGGTTGTCTGGATCAACAATTACACTGCCATGTGGGGTATGTACGGCACAGGCTGATAAGCCGACTGTAAGTAAAGTGCTGAAGCAGAGCAGTATTATTTTCATCCTTGCATCCTATTGTTATTGCTTTCCCTTCTACTGTAAATCGATCAGTAGGTTTCAGCTAGCAGAAGGATGCAGGTTTTTAACATAGATTTGTATCATTCAGCTGTACGTAAAACCGTTCTAAATCCGACATGCGTTGCCGCCAAATCAAATTCTTGAGGATAGCGGCTGCTATTTCGATAACGGGCGCAAAAGTTGGAAGCACATAGAAAAGAACCGCCTTTAAGTACATATTGCGTTGCAGTGCTGTTTTGTTGACGCAGTTCTGCATAATTGCCCATGTGCTGATCATGTGCGCCGTGATAAACAGATGAGGTCCACTCCCAGACATTGCCAATCATATCGAACAGCTTAAAGGCATTGGCAGGGTAACAGCCGACGGGTGCGACACTTTGAAAATGATCTTCAACCGTATTATTGAAAGGAAATTCACCTTGCCAATAATTGGCTTGTGGATGTTGATGGGCATCCTGTGGTGCTTGGTGTAAAGGGGTATCGGTTTTCGAACCAGCCTTAGCTGCGTATTCCCATTCTTGTTCTGTAGGTAAATCCCGCCCCAACCAAACGGCATAGTGTTCAGCATCATTTTGAGTGATATAGCGAACTGGTTCAGAGGGAAGAGGGGCTTGGCCTGCTATACCATTCGGTGTTTTCCATGTGTAATCTGCTTTTAGTTGCCACCATTGATTTGGGTTATTCACATCAGGAGAAAATACTGCAGCTTGTTTCTGTTTTTCCACATCAGTGACATAGCCTGTTGCTTTAACAAAACTGGAAAACTGGGCAACCGTCACTTCGGTTTGATCGATCCAAAAACCTGCTACTTGGCGTTGTGGTTTGCCAAAATTCAGCTCATCAGGGTAGGCTAAGTTTGAACCCAATTGAAATGAACCTTTAGGAACCCATACCATTCCAGCGGTTTTAGTGTTTTGCCATGCTTCGGGTAAACCAGAATACTGTTGGCATTGCTGTAATGAACCTAGTTGAGCCTCGGTGCTATTTTGAGTATGTGAATGAGTGGTAGCAGGCTTAACTTTACTACAGCCTGTCACAAGGGACAGGCTGCTGAGTGAAACTAAAAAGATAATCCACTTCATTTAAGGAAATATTCCTTAACACCATTTTGTTGGGTGTATTTGTTATAGACATCCACCAGCTCTTGTAACTTGGCAGGATTATCTTGAGCAAGGTTTTGCGTTTCACCTCGATCATTTTTTAAGTTGTATAGTTCCCAGGTTCCTGTACCTAGTTCAGGAGTACCTTGTAAAGCAATTTTCCAGTCCCCCTGACGTGCATATTTACTGCCATGTAATTCATCGGCAAAGCTAAAATTGACTGGGCGAATGGCTTGGGCTTTATTGTCAAGTACGGGTTTCCAAGAATATCCGCTTGGCGTATTGATTTGACGGCCTTTGTATTGACCTTGTGGGACGGCAATATTTGCGTAGTCGAGCACGGTTGGAAACACATCCAAGACTGAGGCAAAACCATGATGAGTTGCTTGGGCTTTGGTTTGGTATGGCAGTTTTACAATTGCAGGTGCGGTGGTTGCACCTTCACCAGCAGTATCTTTCCAGAGATGGAATGGTGCCGCGCTGACTTCCGCCCAACGTGGTCCAACATAGTGATAAGAGCTTGAAGTCCCGACGTTATTAACGCTGTTATCAAAACCTACTTCGGCACCGTAATTGCCACGAATAAAACCTTCTGCACCATTATCGGAAACAAAGAAAATTAAAGTGTTGTCATATAAGTTATTACGTTTTAGATATTGAATCACCCGACCAATATTGGCATCTAGATTTTCCACCATACCTGCGTAGATTTCCATTCTGCGTGCTTCCAATGCTTTTTGCTCAGTTGAAAGCTCATTCCATTTGCCATATTTTTGAGGGGCATTTTGCGTGGCGATTGGTTCAGCCGCTTTAAAGTTTGCTGGAATTAATCCGAGTTGTTTTTGACGGGCTATGCGTGCATCGCGGATTACATCATAGCCTACATCGTAAACACCACGATAACGATCACGATATTCAGCAGGTGCTTGTAAAGGCCAATGCGGTGCGGTGTAAGCAGCATAGGCAAAGAATGGTTTACCTGAGTTTTTTCCAGACTCTAGATAACTGATCAGTTTGTCGGTGAAATAGTTGGTGGAGAAGAAATCATCAGGCAGAGATGAAATCGGAACTGGTTTACCATCTTCTGTATATGAGGCATTACGCTTGTAGGCGCTCGGTGCTTGTTTGAAATGTAGGTCTAAACCTTGCAATAGCGTAAATGAGTGATCGAATCCTTTGGCATGTGCGTTGGTTGCATCGGTCAAGCCTAAGTGCCATTTACCACTGATATAGGTTCGATAGCCGTTGTCTTTCAGCACTTCTGCAATGGAAAGCGAACGTTCATTTAAATAGCCCTCATAACCTGGTTGATTTTCGAGGTGAGGCTTATCACGTTTAAGCTCCGCCATTGCGCCAATACCTGCTAAATGGTGGTCAGTTCCCGAAATCAATTGTGAGCGGGTCGGTGAGCAGGTCGGGGCAGTATGGTAATCCGTTAAAATGCGACCTGCTCGGGTCAGTTCATCAATATTCGGGGTATGAATTTCCCCACCAAAAGCGCCTAAGTCTGAATAGCCTAAGTCATCTGCCATGATGAATAAAATGTTGGGTTGTTTCTTGGTTTCAACCACCGTATTGGAGTCATCGGAGTCACTATTGCTGCAAGCTGAAATTGAAAGGCTAAAAAGTGCAATGGAGAGTGTGCTAAGAAGGCTATTACGAGACATTAGAATCGACTTAATTTTATAGAAGAATTATGGCGAGTTTAGAGAGATGATTTTTATGATAAAAATAATTAAAATTTGATTATTAATCTTAAAAAAAGAAAAGCCCCAATACAGGGGCTTATTTCCAAGATGATTTAAAATGGGATTTTGGTGAGTTGATTCAAGAAATGTGGAATGACCCGTGGCTCTAAAATGATAGTCACCACCACACCATAGGCAGCACCCCAGAGATGTGCACTATGATTGATATTGCTATTGCCGCGTTTACCTGACCAGATGCTATAAGCCACATATAAAATGGCAAAAATAATCGCAGGAACGGGAATGAAGAACACAAAAATCAAGTTCCAAGGCTGGAACAGGATATAGGCAAACAGTACCGCTGAAACTGCACCAGAAGCACCTAAGCTCGCCCATCGTGCATCATGACGATGTTTCAGATAGCTAGGTAAAATGGCAACAATGAGTCCGCCCAAATAGAACAAAACAAAGCCCATGTCATAGAAAAACTGACGATAGAAGCTTTCGATAATATTGCCGAAGAAAAACAGCGTAATCATATTAAACAATAGATGCGTGCCATCGGCATGAATGAAACCATGCGTGATAAAACGGTCATATTGCCCGCGTTGCATTGCAGGAGGCCAGAAAATTAAACGGTTCATCACCGCCTGATTGGAGAAGGCCAATAAGGAGATTGCAACAGTAATAATGATAAGAGTCACAGTGTGACCAAAGGGTAGATGTAACATATAGGTTTTAAATTGATCAGTGTCTAAGCAATAATGCCATTAAAAACTTAATAAACAATGTTCTTGCATAGAATTCCTACAAAAATGGTTGATTTTTTTTTATTACCCTCCATCTTCGGTTAATATAACGACATCAGCTTGAGGATTATTGTTATGTCGACTGAGAACACCAACACTGCTGTCGCAGAAGAAATTCCAAACCTTTTAATTACTCCATCTGCACAAGAGTATTTAGGTGATTTATTAGCAAAGCAAAATACCCCAGGAATTGGCGTTCGTGTTTTTGTAGAGCATCCAGGTACTCCACGTGCTGAATGTTGTATGGCATATAGCGCACCTGAAGAAGTGGTGCCGACAGACTATAAACAGGATTATCCTAATTTTCCTGCTTATGTTGATGCGCCATCAATTCCGTATTTGGTTGATGCGGTGATTGACTACAACAAAGATCGTTTTGGTGGTCAATTAACATTCCGTGCACCAAACTCGAAAGTACCGCGTGTCGGCCCAGATGCTTCAATTGAAGAGCGTATTACCTATGTACTGCAATCTGAAATTAATCCAGGTCTAGAAGGACATGGCGGTAATTGTAGTTTGGTTGAAGTAAATAATGATCCAGAACATGGTTTAACTGCTGTATTGAAATTCGGTGGTGGTTGCCAAGGTTGTTCTGCGATTGATGTTACCTTGAAGCAAGGTGTAGAAACCACTTTAAGACAGCATGTGCCTGAATTACAGCGTGTAGTGGATCAAACCGATCATACACAAGCAGAAGGCGCTTATTTTAAATAATCGCTGGAAATTTACTGTATTTTTAAAAGCCCTTTCGAGGGCTTTTTTTATTGTTTAATCAAAACTGAGATGATTTTTCCTTATTCTATAAATAGATGTATGCAAAACAAAGTGAATATATAAATAATAATAATTATCATTTTTATTGAGTTTTATTTGTTTTTTGTTAGAATTCTCATGAATTTTTAAGCAAATTTTAAGATTTTTTCTGAATTGGGTGAAAATATGTCTAATACAATCGTGCGTCAATCGCTCCTCACAATTTCTGTGTTGAGTAGTATGATGACCGTTGCACATGCAGCAGAAACTCAAACGAATAAAGATGCTGTCCAACTTGAAAAAATTGTTGTGACTGCTAGTAGCCAAGCAGTAGATGTAAAAGATGCACCTGCAAGTATTAGTGTGATTACTCGAGAAGACATAGAAAAACAACCAGTAAGCAGCATTGGTGAATTATTGAATAAAGTTCCTGGTGTTACAGGTGGGACGAGTCCTAATGGCGACGGTTCAAAAATTAAATTACGTGGTTTACCAGATAATTACACTTTAATCTTAATTGATGGGAAACGTATTGGCTCTTCGCGTGATACCAATTATCGTCCTGATTTAGGCCGTCAGGATTTAAACTGGATTACACCTGAAATGATTGAAAGAATTGAAGTGGTACGTGGCCCAATGTCATCACTTTATGGTTCAGATGCGATGGGTGGGGTAATCAACATCATTACCCGTAAGATTCCAACCAAATGGGGCGGGAGCTTAACTCGTAATTATACTGTTCCAACGACTTCCGGGGATTTAGGGCATACTGACCAAATGGGCGTTATGGTGACAGGTCCATTAACTGATAGTTTAGGATTACGTTTAACTGCTGGTCGTACAGAGCGTGAAGCTGATCAGAATATTAAAGCTGGTAAAGGGACTTCTGGATACATTGATGAAAACTATAACGCATTATTGAATTATAAAATTAATGATAAACATCAAGTTGCTGTCGAAGCGGGAATTTCAACTCAAAAAAATAAGGCAGGATTTGGTGAGGTCGTTGGACGTGGTGGTGCGATTAGTGAGGGAGAGATCGCTTGGGGACCAGATAATTTAGAACATCACACTTATAGTATTTCCCATGATGGGGATTGGGGTTTTGGTAAATCTAAACTATCTGCATATTACAATGATTACGATAGTAGTAATGAGACTGGCATTGCGAAGTCAAATGAAACAATTGTTGAGGGGAATTTGAATATCCCATTCAATGTATTGTTTGAACAATCATTAACGGTTGGTGGGCAGTGGAAGAAAAATGAGTTAACCAATACTCAAACCATTGGAACATCACCAGATGGAAGTTGGGATGGGCAGAAATATTCAGATCCAACTGTTGATAATAAGACTTGGGCAGTTTTCTTGGAAAATAATATAAGTTTATTAGACAACTTAAATTTAACGATTGGTGATCGATTAGACCATGATGATAAATATGGTTCACATCATAGCCCACGAGCTTATCTTGTCTTCCATCCAGTCACTGATTTCACCATTAAAGGTGGGGTTGCAAAAGGTTTCCGAGCACCATCATTAAAAGAAACAACTGCAGGTGCTGCGACTTTTTCTAGAGGAGGCGGTTGTAGTTCTCTAATCCCACTGGGTTATACGACAGGTGGTTGTTACATGGCAGGTAATCCAAATCTGCAACCTGAAGAAAGTACCAACTATGAAATTAGCTTCAATTATACGGGCTTTAACGCTGATCTTGGTGTGACGTATTTCCATACTGATTTCAAAGATAAAATTGATTATGCAGCGTTAGATAAGATTAATGGTCGTTGGTATACCCGTTATGAAAATATTGGCAAAGCACGGACGAAAGGTTTAGAGGTTGTTGCAAACTTCCCACTCACAGATACGTTGTATTGGAATAATAATATGACTTATTTCTTTGAGGCAAAAAACTTAGATACGGGTGAAGAACTAATTACTACACCTAAAATTACAGTGAACTCAGCTTTAAATTGGAAACCAACAGATGCTTTTGCTTTTGAATTCAATGCAAAACATTCAGGAAAACAATATTTTGGTAATAATGTAACAACCAGTAGTCTGCAAAAACCGCATACAATTTTTGGGGTGTCTGCAAACTATAACTACAATGATAATCTTACCTTTAGAACGGGTTTGAGCAATTTATTTGATAAGAACTTATCAAATGGTGATGATTCATATTTAGTAGAACGTCAACGTGCATTTGTCGGCGTAACTGTTAAATACTAAGTGAATAAGTCAGAAAGATCGTTTAACGATCTTTCTGACTAAGAATGTTTTTAGTTTTTTCAGAATAATAAAACTTCTCTAAATACACGCGTGCGCGTTGTCTTAAATAACCTGTTGTAATCACTTGCTGTAAAATTGGTGAGAGCAGGTCGGTCAACTGATTTTGAATCAACTCTTCATCGATATTCAGATCACGTAATAAAAGGTCAAAAGTTCGTTCCTGATTACGTGCATACCATGCATATACGCCATCATGCACTTGCTGTTTTAGGTAAGGCGTTTGACGGATATGTTCCCAAATTTCATGTCCCATGCCCACGGTCTTAGGCAAATCTTGTACTTCGACATAATTACGCAAAACTGATAAAGGCATGACTTTAATTTTATGCCAGAGATTGGCTTGAAAATGGTAGAGCTTATTGTCATTAAAATGCTGATTTAAGACTTTTTCACTCATTTGACTGATTTTTAAAATATTTTTTTGCAGGTAATGTCCAATTGTTTCATTTAGATTGGAATCAGTCACTGATTCTAAAACCGATTTCCCCATTTTCATAAAATGTCCAACACCTGGAACACGTTTAGACACCATAGAGTTATCTAAATAATCTTGAATAGAATGCTGAATCAATTGGGTAATTAATGTAGAAAAGGCGGGGTTATTCACCACTGTTTTGATCAAGCGTTGGCGATGTCCACTCTTGCTTGCTACATACTGGGCGATTGAGTCGATGGTCAGTACAGGGATAACATCTTCAATGGTGGTCTGATCATTGATGGGGTGAATCAAGGCAAAGCGAATATGTTCCGCAATTTGTTCGACTAAGAATTCACTGGCAGGCGTGGCTAAAATTTGTTTTTCGATCAGCTCAAAGATTTGTTCAAATGACCAAATATGCTGTAGCTGTTGTAAACGCAACCAATGATAGAACTGTTTAAACTCAAGTTGAATGGTTTCTGCTTGTGCAAACTCAGCGTCAAGAAAATCAAGTTGAGCATCAATCAGTTGTTCTATCATCGGTTGTTTAGACATAAAATCTCAAATTATTCATCAAATTTATGGTGATGGTGCAGTTGCAGGTTTTTGCGCCTGAATCTTGTTTAAAAATGGTAAATATTGCTGAACCACCAATTGATCTGCTTCCAAGATTGGCATATGTCCAACATTATCCAAGATCACAGGTGCTTGCGCATTTTTCATCAGTGATTTTAACTCAGGTGCAACTTCAACATTGATAATTTTATCTTGTTTGCCCCATAAAATGAGCGTTGGTGCATCAATTGATCGTGCAAGTAAAGCAAATGAATCTGGTGTATATAATTTATTGAGTGCAATGATTTGATCGACCATCTTTTGAGTTTGTTCAACTTGGCCAATCATCATTTTCTCTTGGGCTTGAGCAATTTCCTTAGGAATGAAAGGTGGTGTATACATGGCTTGTTGCATTAAGAAATTAAAGTCACCTTTCTTACTCACAATCATGTTTTTCAACTGATTTGGATCTTTTAGGTAAGGGGTGGTAGCAGACTTATAAACACCAGCTGCATCAATCAAGAACAGGCTTTTGGTTTCAAATGGATATTGACCTGCATACAGCATCGCAATTGAGCCACCCAATGAATGACCTGCAACATGCGCTGGTCCTGTGAGATTTGCTGCTTCGACAAAACGACGCAATTTTTCTGTCACGTTTGGAACTGAATAATCAAAGTCTTTCGGAACTTGTGTTTCACCGCTGGCTGGCAGATCTGGAATAACCACATGATAGTTTGCTGTGAGCGCACGTGCGACACGGTTCCAGTTGTCGCGACTTCCCGCTAAACCATGTATCAAAATGACGATCGGTTTTCCTGCTTGCCCACCTTCACTATACGACCATGTGATATCACCGACTTTTAAAGTCTTGGTTTGCAGACCAGCCCATGCACGCTCTTGTTGCAGAACATTCTGAAAGCTCATCTCAATTTCCGCAGCTTGCGTCGTGCTCATCGCAACTGTTGTGAAACTACATACAAGTAACGCAGCGCTTAAGGTGTTACGAAAGGGGAAGGGAAATCGATTTCTCATGTTCATTGTTCTGTCCTTGATTTATTTTTAAACACATTGATTATTAGGGAAGACGCTACAGGAGTCATTTGCATAATTTACAGATGTATGGAAATTCTTGCCAATGAAATCATCAATTTTCTACGATTTTCTCAATGAAAAGAGTGCGAGTTTGATTGAGAGATTCTGTTTTTGTCAGTGACTTTCAAACAGGCGCACATTAAACTGTTTGCCTAGCTCAATCACAAATGGATACACGCATGCTCACCGCACAAGAAGCATTAGAACGTTTAAAAGCTGGTAATGCCCGTTTTGTAAAAGGAGAAGCAGTTCAACAAAAATTGTTGTCTCACCAAGAACGTGCCGAGATGGCAAGTGATCAAAATCCCTTTGCAATTGTTTTAGGCTGTTCTGATTCACGTGTACCCGCAGAAATGGTGTTTGACCAAGGTTTGGGTGACTTGTTCGTGATTCGTGTTGCAGGAAATATTGTTGCACCTTCACAGGTTGGAAGTGTTGAATTTGCTGCGGAACGTTATGACTGTGCAGTTGTGGTGGTATTAGGACATAGTCATTGTGGTGCGATTCAGGCCACGATTGATACCTTGATGCACCCTGATCACCCGCCTTCATCGAATTTAATGTCGATTGTGAATCGTGTTCGCCCTTCGGTTGAAATTTTGATGCAAACTGAATTGAAAAATGATTTGAAAAAGCTTTCTGCACATGCAGTTCGTTCAAATGTATTTGCTTCAGTGAATCAACTTCGTCATGGTTCTGCCGTGCTGGAAAGCCTGATTGAAAAAGGTAAAATGATTGTAGTCGGTGCAGAATATTCGCTTGAAACGGGTGAAGTAACTTTTTTTGATTTTTAAAGCTGATGGCGAGTTGAGAAACTCGCCATTATTTTATCATTCATGCTTTATATCCATCGTTGATAAAATGTGGATGTTTCAATCAGAGAGCAGCTTTACTATGAATATTATGCCGATATCTGAATCACAATTATCAGATTGGCTAGCATTAAGAAGCTTACTCTGGCCTGATCATGACGATGCGCATTTATTGGAAATGCATCAGCTACTTAAACAAACAGATACTTTACAATTATTAGCTTATACCGATAGCCAACAAGCAATTGCAATGTTAGAAGCATCGATTCGATATGAATATGTGAATGGTACGCAAACCTCACCCGTGGCTTTTCTTGAAGGGATTTATATCTTACCTGAATATCGACGTTCAGGCATTGCGACTCAGTTGGTTCAGTACGTAGAGGAGTGGGCGAAACAATTTGCATGTACTGAGTTCGCTTCAGATGCAGCGATTGACAATACGATTAGTCATGCAATGCATCGAGCACTGGGTTTTCACGAAACTGAACGTGTGGTGTATTTTAAGAAAAATATCGGCTAAGCGGCTTTAGCTTGTAATACAGGTACTTATAAGGCGCCTTTAATATAGGGATAGGCCACATTCAGCATAATCGGTTGTGCTTTGGCGTTGGGGTGGATTTGATCATTCTGGATTAAATGTTTCTGCCCAGCCACACCTTCAAGGAAGAACGGCAACAGTTTGACTTTATATTGCTGGCTTACAATTTTGTAATTATTTTCAAAAGCCGTGCTATAGGCTGTCCCATAATTCGGTGGTATTTTCATACCAAACAGTAAAACATTGGCTTTCTGTTTTTGGCTTAGCTGTACCAATTGAGCGAGATTCTTTTGAATCATTTGTGGCGGTTGACCACGTAATCCATCATTACCGCCAAGCTCAATGACCACGATTTCAGGCTTATAGGTTTGTAATAACTTCGGAAGCCTTGCTAAGGCACCGCTGGTGGTTTCACCACTGACACTTGCATTGACCACTTTGTGCTGTTTCGGATACTGTTGGTCTAGGCGTTGTTGTAATAATTGAACCCAGCCTTGCTTTACATCGATGCCATAACCTGCGCTCAGGCTATCACCTAAAATTAAAATAGTCTTTGCTGAAACCAGTGTTGGGAGCAATGCAATGGCAATGATTCCAACTGCTTTTGAAACTGACCAGATAACTTTAGATTTTTGCATCGTATTTCAAATTTGTCCTAAAGGATACGTGACATCATGCCACAACCGATTATCTCTGCCCAAAAAGTTACACAAAATATTCAAATCAATCAGCAAAGTCTCAGCATCTTAAAAGATATTAATTTAGACATCTATCAAGGTGAACAAATTGCTATTACAGGACGTTCAGGTTCAGGAAAGTCAACTTTATTAGGTATCCTCGCGACATTGGATCGACCGAGCCTGGGAGAGTTATGGGTCTGTGGAGAAGCTGTTCATACGCTTACTGAAGAACAACGTGCCCGTGTCCGTTTAGAGAATATTGGCTTTGTATTTCAATCTTTTCAGTTGTTGCCGCAGTTAAGTGCATTGGAAAATGTGATGTTGCCGTTACGTTTGCAACCAGATTTTAATTTCAAGCAGGCAGAACAAAAAGCCTTAGCATGGTTGGAACGGGTCGGATTGATTCGACAAGCACAGCAAACACCGAAAGTGCTTTCAGGTGGAGAGCAGCAGCGTGTTGCGATTGCACGCGCTTTGATTGCCGAGCCGAAAATCATTTTTGCAGATGAACCCACAGGGAATCTGGATGGGCAAACTGCGGAAGAGGTTGAACAACTGTTATTTGATTTAAATAAAGAACTCGGTACAACATTAGTGTTGGTCACTCATGATCAGAACTTGGCTGCACTTTGCCAACGCCATGTCAAACTCGCCGATGGTCAAATTCAGGAAATCGTCAAGTTGCAGGAGGGGGTATGAGTTCAGTCCTGAACCCCTTACTTTTACAAAGTTTTCGTACAGGGGGCTTATATCTGCTGATTATTGCATTGTCTTTGGCAATCAGTGCAACCACGGCACTCAAGTTTAGTAATACTCAAGTCCAAAATGCGGTGGCATTACAAGCTGCTGAAATGTTGGGTGGTGATTTAGTCCTATCAGACAAGGACCCTATTCAGCCGAATTGGCTGCAACAGGCAGATGAACTGAAGTTAAAGCATGCTCCTGTGACCGTATTTAGCTCAATGGCACATACCCAAGATCAATTTGTGATGGTGAATGTCAAAGCGGTAGATGCAAATTTCCCCTTACGTGGTCAGTTGCTGATTCAACCCAAAGCACAGGCGATACAACCAGGAGAAGTCTGGTTAAGTCAGCGAGCGATGGATTTATTGCATGCAAAAATGGGGGAGCCACTGGCAATTGCCGATGGTCAGTTTAAGGTCACGGGCATTATTGAACGAGATTCTAACCAAGAGACAGGATTTTCAGGGTTCTCCCCGACAGTGATTATTCACCAAGCCGATATTGCTAAAACCAATGCAGTTCAGGTTGGAAGCCGAATTGAATATCGATTGCTGCTTGCGGGTGAACCTGAGCCAATCAAGGCCTATAAAAACATATTTAAGCAATCTCAGAAAGATGAACAAGGTACGGATCAGGCCGCAGATCAACAGCTTGAAGGTGAGCAAAATTCACTGAAACTCAGAGATGCCAGTCAATCTAATACCCGCTTAATGAAGCCGATTGAAAATCTGGATACCTTCTTACAGCTAGCTAATCTATTGACCATTTTACTCTGTGGTATCGCGATTGCTTTAACCAGTCAGCGTTATGTACAGCAGAATCAAGATCATATTGCATTGATGCGTTGTTTGGGGGCGAGTAAGCGACAAATTTTATTGGCTTATACGGCCTTGCTTGGAATCGTCAGTGCCTTGTCGATTGTGTTAGGAAGTTTGATTGGAATTGCTTTGGGTTATGGTTTACTGCAGTTGATGTTGCAATTGATTCCACAACTGCAATTAAGCTTCGCAGTTGTCGATTTGCTTTATGCTTTGCCTATTGCGATTTTTACCAGTGTTATGGTGCTGATTGGTTTTATTTTGCCAAGCATTTGGGAATTATTAAACACACCACCGATTCGGGTGATTCGCCAACAGGAGCGTTCACGGAAGTCTTATGTGGCAATGTTCGCGATTGGGATTGTCAGTTTGATCATCTTTAGTTTGGTACTGAGCGATAACTTACAATTAAGCCTGTTGGTGCTCACTGCAATCTTGTTGCTCTGTGTGATCTTGTATGCGGTGATTTGGTTGCTACTTAAAGCAATTAAACAACTGAAACGTCCTTTAGCGGCTTATGTACGAATTCCACATCAAACCGCTTTGCAGATCACCGCACTGGCTTTAGGCTTAAGCTTGATTACGGTATTAAGTGTATTAAGAACGGATCTGCTGCAACGCTGGCAACAACAATTGCCTGTGGGTACGCCAAACCAATTTGTTTATGGTTTACCGCCGTTTGATATGCCTCAGTTTAAGCAACAGATTGAGCAAAATGGTTGGCAATCGACGCCACTGTATCCCAATATTCGCGGACGTTTACTGAGTAAAAATGGACATGCATTCGCACCTGAATTGGTCAAGCAAAACAACTCATTACGTCGTGAGCTCAATCTGACTCAAGCCAGTCTTTATCCTAAAGACAATGTGATTACCCAAGGCGTGGCTCATTTCAGCAAAGCAGGACAAGTGTCGGTTGAGGAAAAAACCGCGCACGAGCTTGGCATTCAAATCGGCGATCAACTCAGTTTTAGTTTACCTGAAGGTACATTAGAAGCAACGGTGGTGAACTTACGTACGGTCGAATGGGAAAGTTTTAGTCCGAATTTTTTCTTCATCTTCTCACCCGAAACCATGGATGAAAATGCTGGCAGTTATTTAGGCAGCTTCTATTTACCACCTGCCGATCAGCCGAAAATGGTGCAATTGATTCAGCAATTCTCCAATACAGTCTTTATTGATGTTGGACGTATTCTTGAGGAAGTGAAGCGCTTGATGAATGTGCTAGTACAGATTGTCACGGTACTCGCCGCATTGGTTGGCTTCTCTGGTGTATTGGTATTGATTGCCTGTTTGAATGTGCTGATGGATGAGCGTCGTAAAGAAGTTGCGTTATTACGTTCATTTGGTGTTGCTAAGAATAAACTCAAACGTATGCTCAGTCTTGAGATTGGTTTTATTGGATTATTGTCAGGTGTGGTGGCGTGTTTGTTTGCCGAAGTGATTAGCGCCATTGCCAGTCACAGGATGCAAATGGCCGTGCAATGGCATCCTGAGATTTGGTTGATTTTACCGCTGAGCATGATGATCATTTGTACTTTGATCGGTCGTTATCGCCTGAGCTACTTATGCGATATTCCACCGCTACAAAGTTTAAGAGAAATGAATCAGTCTTAAAATGTTGACTGATTCTGGCGCAGGATTTCATGCCATAAAGGATTGAGTCCTGTGCTTAAGGCCGTGCAATACCAATAAAATGCAGCAAGTAACAGCAATCCGACACTTAAAGCGATGATCTGGAATAAACCTTTGTTTTGAGTTTTTTGACTGAAATACCATGTTGCAGCTAATAAAGCTCCCATGATCATACCGCCGATATGTGCGGCATTATTAATGCCTGAAACGGTAAAACCAAAGACAAGGTTAATTCCCATAATCATCAGTAATGACTTTTTATCGAGCCAGAAACGCTGTTGTGGCAAAGGTGGAAATAATGAGACCACGGTCAACGCGGCACCAATGCCCATCACTGCGCCTGAGGCCCCAGCACTGATATGTGGAAGCAGTTTAGGATCAAACTGTTGCAACAGTTCATAACCATCACGAATGCTTAAATAACTTGAAAGTACACTTCCCATGAGGCCCGCAAGAAAATACAGACCAATATAGTAGCTTCGTCCAAAGAGTTGTTCTGCAACACTGCCAAAGATATACAGTGCCCACATATTCAGCATTAAATGGATCATGCCAAAGTGGAAAAACATGCTGCTGAATAAACGTTCAGGTTCACCTGTGAAGGTGAGTGGGGTAAAATCTGCACCCCAAGCGATTGCATCTACTGGGGCAGGGTCGGTAATATTCACACCTGAAAGAATCTGCCAGCCAAATAATCCGACATTGACTGCAATCAGTAGCGCAGTAAACCACCATGTTTGTATTTGCAATTTTTGATTGATTTGTGGTGGAGTCGTTTCAGTCATGTGTTTACGCTAGTTATTGATATAAAAAATAGCTTAGCATGAATTTGTTGCACGATGGAGTGATGCACTTTAATGAAAGCCTTTTTAGCACGCGCAGTAATGTTGATTATCGGCGTCATTCTACTGATTCAGTTATGGATCTTTGGTAGTTTGGTCTGGTGGCGTACCCATCCGGTCGAAACGACGATGTTTATGCGTGCAGACTATTTGACTGACTTCAAACCGATTAAACAGGAATGGCGCGATTACGATGAAATTAGTGATAATTTCAAACGTGCAATATTAGCGGGTGAAGATGCTAAGTTTATCCATCATCATGGTTTTGACTGGGCTGGAATTCAATTTGCATTGGAACGGAATAGTGAAAAAGGCGAGCTAGTCGCAGGTGGATCAACTGTCTCGCAACAGCTGGCTAAAAATTTATTTCTTTATAATCAGCGCTCATTCATCCGTAAAGGGCAAGAAGCCATTGCCACATGGATGATGGAACGAATGTGGTCAAAGCGCCGTATTTTAGAAGTGTATATGAACTCAGTCGAGTTTGGTCAGAACATCTATGGGGTTGAGGCAGCGGCTCAATTCTATTATGGCAAAAGTTCAAAAAGTTTAAGCCGAGAACAAGCGGCTTTCTTGGCGGCATTATTGCCTAATCCAAAGTACTATCAAGACAACCGCAATGATCGTAAGCTGCAATATCGCAAACGTGTTATTTTAAAATATATGAATGCGATACAAATTCCGCAATAATCCAAAAAAATTTAAAAAAGCCCAATATTTTTGGGCTTTTTTACCAAATTGACATAATTTTGCAGCATACTTAAATCATCACTTGATGAATGATAATGCGACAAGGTTCGGTATGAATACTGCAGTGACGACAACAGCGCCCATAGAATACAGTTACAACGATCGTTATATTAATCGTGAACTTTCGATTCTCGATTTTCACCTTCGTGTACTTGAACAGGCCGTCGACCCACTTCACCCCCTTTTAGAACGGATGAACTTCCTGCTGATTTTCTCACGCAATTTAGACGAATTTTTTGAAATTCGCGTTGCGGGAGTGATGGAGCAACTGACCTTAGGCAATGAAAGCCGTACACCGGATGGATTAACACCTAAACAAGTTTTAGATCAAATTTCAAAAACAACACATGCTGCAATTGAACGCCAATATCGAATTTTAAATGAACAAATTTTGCCAAAGTTGCGTGAAGAAGACATTTGCTTCTTACGTCGTGGTGAATTAACGCCTGCACAATCTGCTTGGATTAAAAAGTATTTCCAAGAGCAAGTTGCACCTGTACTGACCCCAATTAGTCTTGATCCTGCGCATCCATTCCCGCGCTTAGTCAACAAAAGCTTAAACTTCATTGTGACTTTGGAAGGGAAAGATGCGTTTGGCCGTCAGATTGATCTTGCCGTTGTACCCGCACCACGTTCCTTGCCGCGTGTGGTACGTTTACCAGATGAACTCACCGACGGCAAAGAACATCATGTGATGTTGTCTGCAATTATTCACGAGCACGTGTCTGATTTATTCCCAGGCATGACGGCAACGGGTTGCTATCAATTCCGTGTCACGCGGAATGCCGATTTAGCCTTGAATGAAGATGTAGAAGATCTAGCCAAAGCGCTCAAAGGTGAATTAAGTTCACGCCGTTTTGGTCGTGCAGTTCGTTTGGAAGTGACACATAATTGTCCAAAGCATATTTATGAATATTTACTGGATGAGTTTGATCTAAATGAAGAGCAGCTCTATCGTGTTGATGGACCAGTGAATTTGGCACGTTTATTGTCGAACTTTAAACGTCCACATTTGCGCTATGACTCACATACACCAGTCATTCCAAAAGCATTTAAAAAGTCGGAAAGTATTTTTGCTGCCATGCAGAAGCAGGACATTTTGTTGCACCATCCGTTTGAATCATTTGCGCCTGTGATTCAATTGTTGCGTGAAGCTGCGCGTGATCCGCAAGTGCTGGCAATTAAGCAGACCCTTTACCGTAGTGGTGCTGATTCAGAAATCGTGCAAGTGCTTGCCGAAGCAGCACGAAATGGTAAAGAAGTCACAGCGGTGATCGAGCTACGTGCCCGTTTTGATGAAGAATCCAATATTGAAGTAGCCAACGTTTTGCAAGAAGCGGGTGCGGTGGTGGTATATGGCATCGTAGGTTATAAAACCCATGCCAAAATGATTCTTGTGGTGCGCCGTGAAAATAATAAACTGGTGCGCTATGTACATTTGGGGACAGGGAACTACCATGCTACCAATGCACGTATCTATACCGACTATGGTTTGATGACCACTGACAAAGACCTGTGTGAAGACGTACATCGTATTTTCCAAGAATTAACGGGTATGGGCAAAATGGCGAAGCCGAAAAAGCTACTGCATGCACCATTTACCTTACATGCACAACTGATTAATTATATTGATGATGAAATTGCCAATGCCAAAGAAGGCAAACCTGCGCAAATTATTATTAAAGTGAATGCTTTAACTGAAGTTCAGTTAATCAATAAATTGTATGAAGCATCGCAAGCAGGTGTACAGGTTGACCTGATCATTCGCTCAATTTGCTGCTTACGTCCAGGCCTGCCAAATCTATCTGAAAACATTCGTGTCCGTTCGATTGTAGGTCGTTTCTTGGAACATACCCGTGTTTACTATTTCAGCAATAATGGTAACCCCCGTATTTATGGTTCAAGTGCAGACTGGATGGATCGCAATTTATTTAATCGTGTAGAAGCCTGTTTCCCGATTGAAGATCCAGCCTTGAAGAAGCGTATCTATCAACTCGGTTTATTGAATTATCTCAAAGATAATCAGCAAGCATGGTTGTTACAGGGTGATGGTGTATGGGATCGTGCACGACCTGTAGAAGGTGAGGCACCACATAATGCACAGCATACTTTGCTTGATGCAATTAAATAAATGTCTGAGTGTTCCAACAAGGTAACAGTACTTGTTGGAACATATTTAGCTTAAATCGGAAGAGATGCTTTTATCGCAGTTTTCCCAATCTTGGAGTAAATAATTAAAGTCCCACCCAAACGTTCTAAACGCGTTTGCATACTTCTCAGGCCGACACTCATTCCCGCAGTTTGGACCGCTTCAACATTAAATCCAATTCCGTTGTCCTCAATCTCTAAAATTAATTTTGCATCATTTGAAAAAGACAAGATAAAGCGCACTGAATTTGCTTGGCTATGTTTTAAAATATTCGTCAATGCCTCTTCTGCGACTCGTAGTAAGGTCAGACAAATGAGCGGACTTGGTTGGATTTGCCAAGATTCGGGAAAAGACCATTTTGATGCAATATCAAGTTCATCGAATAGCTGGCTAAACCGATAACGCAATGGAGCTCCCCAGAGCAAAGGCGTATCTGGTACTTTCGCCCCAGTACTTGAGCCACTATCAATCACCTGACGCAAGTCATCTCGTAATAACTTTAACATGGATAAAAATTGTTGATTGCTCAGATTTACATGGCTTTGATCGACAGTCACCATGGAACGAACCAGAGAACCACCTAAGCCATCATGTAAATCATGTGCAAGTTGCAAACGTTCTTGTAGCTTTGCATTTTCTAATTCAAGTTGATGCTGGGTGTTCAGTGAAACAGCCAATTCATCCCTTGCTTCAACAATATTCTGTGCCAAGGTTTGATTAAATTTTTCAATTTTCTTCACATTTTTGGCAAGCCTTAAAGCAAGAATAATCGCAATAAATAAAGTCATTAAAGGCGCTGTATAAGCAACAGCAGCAGCTCTAGTTGAGGACTTGCTAAGAATCAGATACGCGTCATGCAGTACAATAAATAAGAAGAAAACAAAAACACTCGCCAGTAAATAGGCTTCGATTTGTCTTACTTTATAAGCAATAAAAGGGAACGAAATACAGTTGGCGATATTAATAAAAACAGCGCAGATAAAGGTGAGTAGTAAAAACCATGTTAAAGCTGTATCTGGGAGTAAAAGAGCGGATAGAGCTACAACAATAAAGCCAATCAAAAAGATTCTTTCGATATGGGGAAAACGTTGATGCGCAAAACGCCATGCATATAAACAACCACAAATTGCATGCATAAAAATCATGAGGATATTGATGCGTGCAATTTGTAAGGTATTTAAGCCAAAAGGGGGATTGATGATGGCAATGTTGCTCATAATGATCACCCAGCAGAAGGAGGTTAGAGCAAACCAACCAAAAGCTTTTTCCTGTCGACGAAAGAGCCAGACCAGAAAAGCAATCAGGCCCAAGATCAGTGAGAAAGAAAGATTAAAAAAGTTTAAAACGCGTTGTTCATATATGAAGGTTTCATATTGAGGAATTGCGATTTCTGGTGTTGCTAAGATGACATGTCCCAAGCCTGGATCTTGGGTTGCAACCCCAACGACCCGAATCCATAAAGTATTTGAGCCTTGTTTTAATGTAGAGGGCAGTAAATCCCAGTAGCGTGGCATATTCCAACTACGAGACAGTGGCTCAACTAGAGATTTATCTTGCCAGAGGCGTTCGTCGTTTAGATAAATCTCTCCAGCCATGTTAATACTATTAATCACTAAGGTAATCGGTTCATATTGATGCTGTGGACAATGATAATCCCAAGCAATTTTATACCATGCACTACCGGTATAGTCAGGCCAACGTTGATGCCAATGATCAGGCAAAGTTATCGTTTGCCAGTCGGTTTGAGCACGTGGTGCCTGACTTTGTTGGTTTGCTTTTGCAACCTGTATTGAGGTGATTTGAGCTGTACAGCTTGAGTGGCTATTTGCAATAGATGGCAATGAATTCGCCAGCACTGCTTGTGCTAAGCAAAGCGACCAGCACAGTATGAGGTACTTTATAAAAGACCTAATGAACGTGCTGTATTGATGGCTTTGGAGCGACTGCCCACTGAAAGCTTTCGATAAATATGTTTGATATGACATTCGATTGTATATTTTGATAAATGAAGAAAATCAGCGATTTCTCGATTACTCATTCCTTGAGAAACCAGTTTTAAAATTTCAAATTCTCGCGCTGAAAGTAAATGATTTTGTTCTACGACTACAATATCTTTTGTTGTCGGTTCAAATGAAATTTTTGACAGAATCTGTTGGGCTATAAACGGGTCTATAGGTGCACCACCTCTTAATATACTCCGAATTGATAAGGTAATTTCAAAATCATCTCGTTCTTTTAACAGATAGCCTGTTGCACCCATTTGGATTGCTTTTAAAATCGTTTCCTGAGTGCTCCAAGCCGAAATAACCAGAACGGGCGAGCTTTCATCGAGCTGTCTTAGGCTTTCGATAAAATCAATGCCATTGCCATCGGGTAATCCGAGATCAACCAGTGCAAATGAAATTGGGCTTTGTTTAAGTATCTCTTTCGCTTGATAGAGGCTTTGCGCAAAAATGAGAGCTTCTTGTGTATAACCAATGTCCAGTAAGATTCTTTTTAGCCGCTGTTGCATGATTGCATCATCTTCCAGAATAAATACGGGCATAGGTAAAGTGAGTTCATTCTGAGACACAAAAATCATCCTTAACCATTATTGTTTTCAGTTGTCATCATAGGGGGGATTTAATTTTTTGACTATCACTGAAATTAGGTATTGTAAGGTCTATGTCTACAATGTTTTTTTTCAGGCCTCTTTTTTTTCTATTTTTATTCTATTACTTACTTTTAGATCATATATTTTATTTTAACTATTATTTGAATTTTATATGGCTATTAAATATTTTTATTATTAAATAAATTTAATCAAGAATTGTTTTTAAAATACCAGTTTTCAGTGATATTTGAATTTATTCTAATGTGATCTTATATGGTTTCAATAAAACTTATTTGAATAAATGGAGAAAAACCATGTCAGTTAAACATCTAGATAAATTATATTTACGTTCGTTATTAACAGATTTTTGGAAAAAAGAATTAAATACCAATAAAGATCCAGCCAATGGTAAGTGGTATGAAAAGGGGGCACAAAATGATGGTGGATTATATGGGGATGTGAGTGATGCTGATGATGTTGAAATCATTTTTCATCAAGATCAGGCAAAACTTGAAAAAAATCAGGTTACGATTATCCATAGCGATTTTGACAATTCTAAAAGTAATATTGGCACTGAGTTTTCAACCGAGTTATCGGATACTTGTACTTTGGCAAAAACCCATACGACAACAAAGAGCCATACAATCAAGTTTGGTCTTGGGTATGAAGTAAAAGCAAAAGCTGGAATTGTTTTTGTGGATGTATCAGAGACGATAAAAGTGAATTTTGAATACCAATATGCGACTTCAAAAACAGAGTCTACAACGGAATCCAGCTCTCAAACTATCAAGCAAACAATTAAATGCATTGTACCTGCAGGAAAGATCTACAGAGCTTCTTTGGTTTGTACTAAACAGCGATTATTAATACCATTCACTGCTTTAATTGCTTTTAAGGGTACAACTGGGACTTGGTTCGAAAGTCGGGTGGATAACCATTATCATTGGATCTCTTCTATTGGACATGCCTTTCAACAAATTAATGCAAAAAAATTAGCTGGAAATGATAGTGAAAGGTTTACCGTACGTGGTATCGAAGATAAAGGAATGATGGATAATTCTCAGCAATTCGATTTTAAAATTATTATTTCGGATATTACTGATCTCGTTAATTTGGGGAATGTAGAGAAATTAATAGAAAAAGAGGAAAACTTTGTAGAGCTTGTTGAGTTAGCATAATTTGATAGTTTTTAAAATGCCCATATATGGGCATTTTTTTGAATTTTTAGAATTATAAAAATATTATTAAGATGATTTAAATTAATAAATTACTTATTTTAAAATTGTGACGATTTCATCGAAATACCAGTTTTCAGTGATATACAGGTTTTAGTGTAATGTTTTGTAATTGTACCGATTGATTAAAAAATATAGGTACGGATATGAATCACATTTTTAAAAAAATTTGGAATAAATCACTGGGGTGCATGGTTGTTGTATCTGAAAATGCCAGAAGTGCTGGTAAGGCAGATAATACCGTTGGGGCGGTAAGCATTTCGGAGGCTGTCACCACTCGTTCTATTACATCTCGGGGATTTGGTCTGCAAACGCTAGTTTTAAGCATTGCTATGGTGACAGGAAGTAATGTTTGGGCTGGAAATATTGTTCAAGGCATAACCTGTCCTGGTTTCCAGAGTAACAAAACAATAGAAATGAGCGGAGTTGGCGATATTACATATATAACTCAAACTGCTTCTGCCAGTAGTGACAGTTTTTTTGGTCCTGGTGTTGATGGTGCTGTATCGATTGGAGCAGACTGTAATAATCAAACTCTGGCTCTGGATCATGCAGTGGCAATTGGTGGTGCTGCTGCCTCATCAAATGGAGTAGCAATCGGCTCTGGTGCTTTAGCGAGAAGGATTAATAACGTTGCTCTGGGTAATCAGGCTCAGGCGCTAGGTAAAAATAGTATTGCGCTAGGGGCAAATTCTATTGCAGATCGAGAGAATAGTTTTTCAGTCGGGAATACCGTATTACAGCGACAAATTACGAATGTTGCAGCAGGTACACAAGGAACGGATGCGGTTAATTTAGGGCAGGTGCAAAGCCTGTTTTCGGCTATTGCAGTATCGGATAACTATGCGCATAACAGCAGTGATACAGCATTAGGATCGACATCGGGTATTGCACACGCAACGGAGAATAATGGTACGACTTTAACCAAAGTTGCAGGAATTTTAGTCACTTCGACCAGTACCAGCCTTGATGATATCGATTCATTTACTATAAACGGTATTACCACGACCAAAACTGCTGCCCCAGATAAGGTGGCTGCTTTTATTCAGGCAGCGAAAAACGGCGCTAATATTGCTGTCGGTACAAATAGTAGTGCAGTTGGTGTTGCCAATATCGTCACGAGTGCTTCGAGTACAGCGATAGGTTATTCAAACGAAGCGAGAGGGAATGCGAGTGTCGCAATTGGTTATAACAATACCGCATTGATGCATGGCGGTAGTGCAATAGGTCATGATAACGTTGCGGTCAATGATTATGGAACTTCGATTGGGGTCAATAATTATAGTCAGAATAAATCAAGTGTTGCCGTTGGTTCGAATATTTCTTCATTACGACCTACACAGATAACAACAAATGGGCTTGGCATAATTACAGGAATCAATGGAATTCCTGTGACGGCGACAGGTAATACAACAGCAACGATTACGCATGTGAATGGTACTGTTGTTAATGATACGCAACGACAAGCCTTTTTAGAGCGATTGCAATGGGGAGGAAATTTAGCATTAGCAGAGAATAGCAGTGTCCTTGGTGTTGGTGGTATTACTTTAGGTACTAACTCGACCGCTGTTGGTTATGGTAATACGGCGAGGGGAGCAAACAGTAGTGCGCTTGGTTATTTGAATACCAGTGTGGGGCAATCCTCAACAGCAATTGGCAGCGCAACGAGTCCAGCAGGCCGAACCCCTCCAGGTGTTGTTGTAACAGCAGGAACTGTGGATGCTATTGATGGCATAACTGTGGTCAGTACAGCAACAAGTTGGGCTGATTTACGAGATAACCCAACAAAACTGACTTCTGTGAATGGGATGGTATTGAGTGAAGAACAGAAATCAGCTTATGTAAATGCGCTGCGTTATGGTAGTAATGCTGCAATTGGTGCGGCAAGTAATGCAATCGGTAATGAAAATATTACTTTGGATGTGAACAGTAATGCTATAGGTTCAAATAATAAGGCGATTGGTTCTACCAGTAATGCATTAGGTCGGACTAATATTGCCTCTGGTGGTTATGGTAGTGCCGTTGGGCATGCCAATACTTCCTCTGGCGTGGATAGTAATGCTTTCGGTTCTTATAATGTTGCATCAGCATCAAGCAGTAATGCATTGGGTCGTCAAAATACTGCAACGGGTTTTGGCAGTAATGCGCTTGGATATCAAAATACTGCAAATGGTGTGCGTAGTGTCGCTGTTGGTAGCAATAACTTAAGCCAACAAACAGGATCAACTGCAATTGGTGCCGCAACAGGTTTCACCTATGCGTTCTATAGCAATGATGGAACTAAGCTTACAGCGATTAATGGTATTCCAGTCACTGCATCGGATTTTTCAACCGCATCAATTACGCATATCAATGGCTTAGCGGTGAGTCAGCAAGAAGTACAAAACTTCCTTAATTCGATTGATCAGGGCGGATCTGTTGCCTTTGGTACCAACAGTACTGCTGTTGGTAATCAGAATATTTCGGCAGGAACACACAGTACCGCTGTAGGTGTCAGAAACATTGCTGGAGATATTGCTACAGCGGTGGGGCATAACAACACAGCAACAGGAATTGCCAGTACGGCAATCGGTCAGGCAAATAAGGCATCAGGCGTAAACAGTACCAGTATTGGATATGACAATGAGTCAACGGGTATTTTTTCAAATGCCTTAGGCTTTGATAATCAGGCTGCACATCAAAATAGCACTGCAGTGGGTACAAGTAATAAGGCACTGGGTATCAATAGTAATGCTGTCGGATATTTTAATATCGCGCAAGCTGTAGACAGTTCAGCTATTGGTTTGCAAAACTCGGCAATGGGGGTACGCAGTAGTGCAATCGGTTATAAAAATGAAGCATCTGGTTTAGATAGCAGTGCTTTAGGTCACGAAAATAAAGCACAAGCAATGGAGAGCGCTGCTTTAGGTACGGACAATCTTGCTAGTGGGATAGGAAGTAATGCTGTCGGTAATGCGAACCAAGCTTTAGGATTTAAGAGCAGTGCCCTAGGTTCAAATAACTTGGTAAAAGGTCAATTAAGTAGTGCTGTTGGTAGTTACAATAGCGTAACTGGCAAAAGTAGTAGCGCGGCAGGTGTAGGCGGAGCAGCTTTAGGTAATGGTAGCTCGGTGATGGGTGGAGCGTTGGAAGATCAATCAAGTTTTGATCCGACTCAAGCTTTAACTGTTTTGAGTGGTCGAGTGATTGAGATGGACTCATCCACGATGACTGGTAAAATTGATGGTTTAGATTTTGCCTTGGACTCTAGTAATCCTACACATCCAGTGACTTTGGGCGGTAGAGCATTCACAATAGATGAAATGAATGCCTTGATGCAGGCGGTTGAAAAAGGTGGTGCAATCGCAGTTGGTGAACAAGCATTGGCAGCGGGATCACGATCTACGGCATTTGGAGATAAAGCGGCAGCAATTGGTGCTGAAAGTAAAGCTTATGCAGATAATAGTGTTGCTCTAGGTGCTGGCTCAATTGCCGATGAAGCCAATACCATCTCTGTTGGTAAAGCTGGGGCAGAAAAACGTATCACCAATGTAGCAGATGCGCAAAATGATTATGATGCGATCAATAAGAAGCTTCTTACAGCTACGGTCGCAGATGCTGTTTTTTATGATGCGAGCAGCAACAAAGAAAAAATTACGCTTGCTGGCGCAACAGGTACCCAAATTACGAACCTAAAGGATGCGACTTTAGATAGTAGTTCAACTGATGCAGTAACTGGAAAACAGCTACATGCGACAAATAATAATGTGACAAACCTAGACGATCGTGTCACAACCGAAGTGGGAACATTAAATACCCGAGTGACTAATGAAGTCGGAACTTTAAATACTCGTATTGATGGAGTCGATACCACAATTGCAGGGATTGATGGACGAGTTAGCACCAATACCAATGATATCGCGACACTTGATGGTCGTGTCACAACGGAAGTCGGTACATTAAATACCCGAGTAACCAATGAAGTTGGGACTTTAAATACTCGAATTGATGGAGTCGATACCACAATTGCAGGGATTGATGGACGAGTTAGCACCAATACCAATGATATCGCGACACTCGATGGTCGTGTCACAACGGAAGTCGGTACATTAAATACCCGAGTGACCAATGAAGTGGGGACACTCAATACGCGGATTGATGGTGTTGATACAACGATAGCTGGTATTGATGGGCGCGTAACAGTAAATACCAATGATATTGCGACACTTGATGGTCGTGTCACAACGGAAGTCGGCACTTTAAATACCCGAATTGGTAATGAAGTCGGAACACTGAATACACGTATTGATGGGGTGGATACCACAATTGCAGGGATTGACGGACGTGTTAGCACCAATACCAATGATATTGCGACACTTGATGGTCGTGTCACAACGGAAGTTGGGACTTTAAATACTCGAATTGATGGGGTCGATACCACAATTACAGGGATTGATGGACGAGTTAGCACCAATACTAATGATATTGCGACACTTGATGGTCGTGTCACAACAGAAGTCGGTACATTAAATACGCGTATTGGCAATGAAGTGGGAACTTTAAATACTCGTATTGATGGACTAGATACCACAATTGCAGGGATTGATGGACGAGTTAGCACTAATACCAATGATATCGCGACACTCGATGGTCGTGTCACAACCGAAGTGGGAACATTAAATGCTCGAGTAACTAATGAAGTCGGTACATTAAATACCCGAGTGACCAATGAAGTTGGGACACTCAATACGCGGATTGATGGTGTTGATACAACGATAGCTGGTATTGATGGGCGAGTAACAGTTAATACCAATGATATCGTTGCCTTACAAAATGGTTTAGGTAATGTTTCTGCAAGTGCAGTGATTTATGACAGTGCGGCTAAAGATACGATTACTTTGCAAGGCACATCTGGGACGAAAATTACCAATCTGAAAGATGCAACTTTAGATGCAAACTCTAAAGATGCTGTGACGGGTAAACAGTTGCATGCAACTAATAATAGCATTACAGCATTGGATGGAAGAGTTACAACGGAAGTAGGGAATCTAAATACAGCATTAACCACGGGTTTATCTAATACATTAACCGATGCTAAATCTTATGCTGATCAACAAGCGACGACGAGCTTAACCACATCGAAAGGCTATACAGACCAACAAGCTGTGATTCTAGATGGAAAGATTACAACAAGTGCGAATACCATCAACACACGTATTGATGGAGTAGATACCCGCATTGGTACGGAAGTAGCGACTTTAGGCGGTAAAATCACAACCAATACAACAGCTATTAGCACTTTAGATGGGCGTGTGACAACAGAAGTCGGGAATCTAAATACAGCATTAACCACAGGTTTATCTAATACATTAACCGATGCTAAATCTTATGCTGATCAACAAGCGACGACAAGCTTAACCACGTCGAAAGGTTATACAGACCAACAAGCTGTGATTCTGGATGGAAAGATTACAACCAGTGCGAATACCATCAATACACGTATTGATGGAGTAGATACCCGCATTGGTACGGAAGTAGCGACTTTAGATGGTAAAATCACAGCCAATACAACAGCCATTGGTCAAAATGCCTCAGCCATTAGTGCTCTAGATGGTCGAGTCGCAATCAATACGAATGATATCGCAGCATTACAAAATGGTTTAGGTAATGTTTCTGCAAGTGCAGTGATTTATGACAGTACCGCTAAAGATACGGTTACTTTGCAAGGCACATCTGGGACGAAAATTACCAATCTGAAAGATGCAACTTTATCAGCTACATCAACGGATGCTGTTACAGGTAAGCAATTACATACAGTAGATGGTCGTATAACAAATGAAGTTGATACATTAAACACTCGGATTGGTTATGAGGTTTCGGGTTTAGATGGCAAAATAATTACCAATACCAATACCATAAATACCCGTATTGATGGTGTGGATACTCGAATTGGTACAGAAGTCGCGGCTCTAGATAGTAAGATTGGTCAAAATACGACGGCGATTGGAAAAAATGCTACAGCAGTCAGTACATTGGATAGTCGAGTTACAACTGAAGTTGGTACTCTAAATACCCGTATTGATGGTGTAGATACGACAGTTGCTAGTATTGATGGTCGAGTCACAACCAATACCAATGATATCGCAGCCTTACAAAATGGCTTAGGTCATGTTTCTGCAAGCGCAGTGATTTATGACAGTGCCGCTAAAGATACAGTTACTTTGCAAGGCACATCTGGGACGAAAATTACCAATCTGAAAGATGCAACTTTATCAGCTACATCAACGGATGCTGTGACAGGTAGACAACTACATACTGTAGATGGTCGTATAACAAATGAGGTTAGCACTTTAAATACGCGAATTGGCAATGAAGTGACAAGTTTAAATACGCGTGTTGATACAACCAATACTGCATTTATCCAGACATTGGGAGGCGGTGCATTATGGAGTAATGGTGTATTCACAGCGCCAACTTTTAGCATTCAAGGGCAAGTGAAAAATACCGTGAGTGATGCCTTTGTCGCCGTTGATCAACAGTTAGGTACAATTAAAACCTCGGTATCAGATTTAAAAACACATACAGAGCAACAAGCTGTATCTAACTTAAATGATGCAAAAAATTATACAGACCAACAAACCACCACAGCATTGAATAATGCAAAAAATTATACCGATCAGCAGACCACTACAACCTTAAATGATGCAAAAATCTATGCTGATCAAAAAGTGGCAGATGGTAAAGCTTATACAGATCAGCAAACAGTATCGGCTCTAAATAGTGCGAAAACCTATGCTGACCAAAAAGCAGCTGATGGTAAAGCCTATACAGATCAGCAAACTACATCTGTGCTGAATGATGCAAAAAGCTATACAGATCAAAAAGCAGCTGCATCTTTGCATGGAGCGAAAGACTATACCGACCAGCAAACAACAGCCGCGGTTCAGACTGCAAATGGATATACCGATAGTAAAATTGCAGATGTACAAACTCAATTAACAGCCAGTAATCAGTATATTCAAGTGAATGGCATGAAGGATGCTCAAGCTGCTTCGGCGACAGGCGACAACTCGGTTGCAATAGGAGCCAATACTGTCGTAACAGGTAATCGTTCAACTGCTGTAGGTGTTGGCAATCAAGTTTCAGGCAATGGTTCTGGGGCTTTTGGTGACCCTAATATTGTATCTGGGAATGCGAGTTATGCTGTTGGTAATGACAATACCATTAAAGGTGATAAAACCTTTGTGTTAGGTAATAATGTGAATACCGAGGCAAAAAATGCCGTTATATTAGGCAATGATTCGGAGTCAAATCGTGACAATACGGTTTCATTGGGAGCTAAAGGTAAAGAACGTCAGGTAATTCATGTTGCAAATGCAACAGAAGACACAGATGCGGTAAATTACCAACAATTAAAAGCATCAGAAAAATCAGCCAATAGCTATACCAATGAACGGGTCAATGCCCTAAATAGTGCATTCCAAGATTATAGAGTCGAAACGGAACAGCGTTTCCAAAAAGTGGATGAACGTTTCAATCGTCAAGGTGCTATGACTGCTGCAATGATGAATATGGCAAGCAGTGCTTCCAGTGTGAAAGGGCTAAATCGAGTGGGTGTTGGGGCTGGTTTTCAGGGACAGGAACAGGCCGTTTCGATTGGTTATCAACGCATAATTAACGAAAATACCTCACTTACTATCGGCGGTGCATTCACCAAAGAAGAGAGCTCTGGAGGTGTCGGTGTTGGCTTTGGTTGGTAAAATAATTTAAGCAGTCTTAAAGGAAAACCCATTCATTTTGAGTGGGTTTTCTCTATTTACAGGCTTAGTTGGTTTTCATTTCTAAGACCAGTTGATTAATCAGATCAGCTGCTTCCAATTCTCTGATTTGTCCAACATTGCTGCCCGCCCAAAAGGCACCATAACTAAAATCATGCTGTCTGCCAGCAACACTCATTAACTGTTTAGCTAAATCATAGGTATATGGATAAGCAGGGACTTTGGGGCGATTGGGTGAATCAACCTGTGTATGCCAAGTACCGAGTAAGCCCCGTGCAGGTCGGCCAGACAGACTGGCACTGATTTGAGTAATGTTTTGGCTAAATAGAGCTTTACGGTAGGCTGCATTTGCACTTGAACTTTTACATTGTACAAATGCTGTACCTAATTGTACCGCAGCAGCTCCTAATTTCAGTATGGTTCTAGCCTGTTCACCATTCATAATGCCACCTGCGGCAATCACTGGAATATTGCAATTTTTAGCGATGAGTTGAACCAAATCAGCTGTCTTTATTGCAGCATCAAAATGTTGATTGAAAATACCACGATGCCCACCTGCTTCAATTCCTTGTGCGATAATGATATCGATGCCAGCAGCCTCAATCGCTTGGGCTTCAAGCAAATTGGTTGCAGAGACCATCGTGATAATCCCAGCATCTTTTAGTGCTTGAATTTGATGGGGGTGTGGAATCCCAAAATGAAAACTCACCGCTTTGGGGCTAGTTTCAAGTACCACATGCAAATAGTCATCATTGTCTAAAAAGCTGGGATAAATGCAATTCAGGTGTGTGGGTGGTTCTGCTTTAAACTTCTCAAATTGAGGACGAATATAATCAATCCAATGTTGTGCCGTTTCAGGATTCAAAGGTTCTGATTGATGACAAAAGAAGTTCACTTGAAAGGGCTGATCTGTTAACGCTTGAGTTTTTAAAATATGGGCTTTAGCTGCTTCTGGCGTATTTGCACCAAGACCTAAGGAACCTAATGCACCTTGATTAGAAACTTCTGCGGCAAGTTCTGGAGTCGAAACACCTGCCATCGGTGCTAGTAAAATCGGATGTTTTATTTCTAATAATTGTAAAATTGACATGATGCTTTACTCATTCCATTTTTAACCACCTTAACGTAAAAACAAAAAGGCTTGCAAATAATAATCGCTATTTACTTGTTGAATATAGAGGTTATTTTTATATTAAAAAACTTAGCTTTCTATATAGGTGTGACATTAAACAGAGAGCCGACCCAACTAGAAAATGCCATTGCCAAGACGCCCCATAACGTAATACGTATACTGCCTTTTAACATAGAGGTACGTGCGAAGTAACTGGATAAAGCACCTAATAAGGCTAATGAAATAACACCTGTGATCAGGACTGAGCGTGCGACCCACGTGCTTGGACTGAGTAAAATCGCGAGCATGGGGAGGGCCGCACCACAAGAGAAAGACGCTGCTGAGGACAAAGCCGCTTGAACTGGGTTGGCAGCAGTATTTTCATGAATCCCAATTTCATCTCGTGCATGTGCACCGAGAGCATCGTGTTCAGTCAGTTGCTTGGCAACCTCGTGGGCAAGCTCTGGATTCAAACCGCGTGAAATATAAATCTGAGTCAGTTCTTTTAATTCAGCATGCGGGTTTTTTTCTAGTTCTCTAGCCTCAAATCGCAGATCTGATTTTTCAATATCTTCTTGAGATTTGACCGAAATGTATTCGCCGGCTGCCATTGAGGTAGCACCAGAAATGAGTCCTGCGATACAGGTAATCAATAAGGTATGAGAACTTGCGCCGCTTGCAGCCATACCCATAATTAAACTGGTGACGGAAATAATGCCATCATTGGCACCTAAAACAGCGGCTCTCAGCCAGCCAGAACGTTGTATCACATGCGGTTCTGCATGTTGGGAGTAGGACATAATCTTGCTCTTTTAGATCGAGTGAATTTCATTATTTATAAAAGTAAATGTAGCGAATATTTGTAAAATTCTATTGATGATTCATAAACTTAATCTATTATAAAATAACTTATTTTAACGATAGCATAACCATGATTTGGTTATAATATGTGAATAATTTAACACTTTAACTTTAGATTACATTGACTTTTTATTGTCTATATTCTGAGTATTTTTAGTCGAGATCTGCGATGAACAATTCCAAAAATAAGCTGCTGAGTCATACACTATTAATTTTAGGTCTTATCTTACCAGTTCAACATGCATTCAGTGCTGACTCTGATTTTGTCAAAGAAGGGGATGCAGCATATAAACCAGGTAACCCAATTTATGATCGTTGGGACAAGTTTTATAAAATTGAACAAAGCCAGCCAGTAGAAGCTGAGAAAATCTTACTTGAATTAGGACAACTCACGCCACAAGATATTAAAGTCTGGAAAAGTTTGACCTACTTGCAGATTCGTTTAAATAAGCAAGACGAGGCAATTCAGAGTGTACGCAAAGCTGAGCAGCTTGCACCCGAAGATGATCAACTGAAATTACAAGAAGCGTATTTGTTGAATCAGCAAAAAAGGAACAAAGAAGCTTTAGTGATTTTTAAGAATCTATCGACCTCATCCGACGCTGAAATTGCTGCAAAAGCACAGCAAGCAGTGCAAAATCTGAGCGGGGCATCTGTTCCCTCGACGTTTAAAGATGTGTATTTTGCCCCGTCTTATGAGTCTCGCTATGACGATTTTATTTTCCCCTTAAAAATGCGTTATGGGAAGAATCTTGATAATGGTCGGGCACAAGTCTATGGCTTTGTGAATCTAAACCGTGACACCAAATCTAAAGGCGGCGTACGTCCAGAAATTATTGATGAGAATGCCGTGACCATCGGCTTGGGAGCGAATTATCAACCTTGGCAATCGATCCCGATCCGTGCTTATTTAGAAGTGGGTGGCAGTTATGATCTGATTGACCGTAATCGGGACAAATTCCGGGAAAGTGTGGTGGGTGGGGTTACGGGCTATCAAGAGTGGTATGCCAATCCTACTGCAGAACAACGCACGGTATGGAATGATTATTTTACTGACTTGTATGGCAATGTCGCGAGCTATTCACGTGAAGATTATAATGTGATTGCTGATTTGAGATTGCGTTCAGGTTTTAATGTTTATCGTGGTGAAGCGGGAACAGTACAAGCCTATGGCAAGCTACATACCTTAGCGGATTCGGAAGGCGAAAATTACAATAATTTATTTGAATATGGTGCTGGCGTTGCTTGGCAACCATTTAACTATATTCCAGTAAAATTACGTGTTGAGCATCTATATGGGCATTATTTCAAAGATGCTTTAGCCGATGGAACTGAAAACTATAACAATACCCGTACTGAACTGGTTTTTTATAAGAGTTTTTAACGAGCATTAATGGGTATTTGCTCCATACCTGAGCTTGTACCACAGGGCGACAGTATAAACAGTCATACGGTTCATATAATGTGGACCGTCAAAAATATATACTTTTTGCCCTTCATAGCTTTTAAGTTGTTCAATGATTTCCCAAGGATAGGCGGAGCGGAATTTTCCACCTTTCGTTGGGCGGAAAGCTTCTAATACGATGATAATATTATCTTTTCCAAATTCTTTTTGAAGATCTTCTAAAACGATACGCGCTTGTTGTGGTGAACGGGTTCCGACACCGACACCATCCTGAAAGAATACGCCTGTATGGCTAGGCAGCCAGCTTTTTAACCAAGCATCTAAATGCTCTGGTGCTTGTTCACCACTATAGATACTGATCCAAAGTGGTTTTGGTAAAATTCGGATCGCTTTGGCAAGATCATTGACACAGATCCAAGTCGGGTCTGCTTCCACTGGAAAGTAATAACCTTTAAGTGGAATGGATTTAGTATTCTCGATGATTTTTTTAGAATTCTCGGCAAGCTGCAATACATTGGAGCGGGCTAACCTTTCATCATATTCTCCTGCTAATCCAAGTAAAATATGCTGAGCCCATGCTTTTTGCTGGAGCTGTTTCAGATTAATGTTTTTATCCCATTTTTCTAAACCCATGTCATGATCAAACCATGATTTAGATTGCACCACCGACCATTGTGGCACGAAAGTAGAAACACCAAGTAAGTTCCAATTGCCTGACGGTGGCGTTGTAGCCAAGTCAGGTTGCCAGAACATACCTTCAATTTGTGGAGGTTGTACATCTGTTTTGAGATGATGAATACAACCTCCTAAAAATAACAGGGCTGATAAAGCAAGCGTGATTAACGTTGTGGATTTAGTCAGCCTTATTTTTAGCATTTGGTCTTTTTCGCCAGTACCAGAGCAAAATTGCAAGAATCATGATAGCAGAGATTATAACGACCAAGATAAAGAATGATGATTGCTTAACAAGAGGGGCTTTCTGGTTGCCGACCATAATCTTTTGTAAAATGAAGACCTGACCACTTTCAGTCACCAATATCTTGCTGGCATTATTGGGGATATTTTGTTGAACCTTTTCCCAAAGCTTGGTGAAGTTTTGAGCGCCTTGCATCGAGTCTGTAATAATATCAAAGCGTTGATCATGGAAACTGACCAAGAAGCCATTCACAGTCGCAGGTGGGTAAAGTGTGCTTTGGTGCATTAATACCTGTTGGCGATAGATATTGGGGTTGACCTGTACATTGAGAAGTTCGGGTTTTGCTGGATCAAGTTTGACTAGATTGAGTGGGATTGGATCATTGGTCATCAGCATTTTTTTAGCCACTTGGCTGACGATCATCGCGATTTCCAAGCTTCCCGCATTGCTATCAATCGCAATGGTTGGATGGGTTGCAAAAGTCATTGATAAGGATGCAACCCCATTTTTGAGTTTATGTGGGAGTTTTACCGTCGACTTTTGTGTATCAATCCAGAGAGAACCTTTTGCGGTTGGTAAACATTGTGAATTTACAATCACCGAATTTTCAAGCTTTAAGTTAAAGGTCGTATTGTTCGAAATAGTTTTGGCAAAATAGTTAAATTGACGGTTAACGGGGTCCGAATCTAAATTGGCTGTTTTCAAACTCCCAGCAAAACCGCCATCAATCCAAGTGGTAATGTTAGAGCCTTCCAATAAACCACTCTGCACACGCAATGCAATTTGACCTTGTAAAATATCCGTTGGCTGCCAAACTGCGGGGAAGTTGAGGAAGAGATTTTTTTCAGCTTGGTTCAAGCGGAAATCACTAATACCTAAATCGGCAAGGGTGTGAATTTGTTTGATTTTAGCCCAGTTTGGTGCTGCAAGCTTATTGGGAAGAAAGGTTGCTGAGGTATTCAGTTGTTGTAAATATTCTGAATTGAGTAAGCCGTTAATTGCAGAGGTCAGTTTTTCTGGTTGGTCATATTGAATTTGTAAGGTTGGAATATCATTGGCAGTGCTAATTTGCACTAAAGTCCCTTTAGGTAACGGACTGGCTGATTTTACAATTTCAATATAAAAGTTGGGTGTCTGCTCCGTTGGTGCGTTTTGTTCATACCATTGGATAGGCGTGACTGAACCCCATGCACTGATCAAACGTCCTAGCATTGAAGCTTCATTGACATTTGCGGGATTATATTTCAAGACTCCAACAAATGGCGTTGGACGGACAACCTGTGGGTTAAATAAAGCATCAGGCAAATCTTTTAAGCGATAAATGGGACGGTGGCGTATATATTCAATTTTAGAATTGCTTAAATAAGTCACTTGATCGACATCTTCACTACAGAAGGTAGTCCGATCAGCAGCAGGCGAGGTATTTGGCGAATACTGCTGTAAAATAAAATCTAAACGATGAAAACCGTTTTGAGTTGCAGGAATGTCGAAGCTTAATGTCCCGTCGCCATTTAAGGTGGTGTTGTAGATCAGCTTGTCATCAAATTTGACGAGTAAAGTGGTGAAATGCTCTGTGGAGTAATCGCTAGTAAAACGGATGTTCTGCCATTCAGAGCCTTTTCCTACATAAAAGAAGTGCGGTTCAATGGTATATTTATTGGACGTGTTGATGTTGTCAAAGGTCCATGTATTTAATGTATCCGCAGATGTGAATACGGGCAAGGAGAGGACTACACTTGCAAGCATAGCTTTTAAAAATGGATGATGTAAGGTTTTATTTTTCATTTATTTTTTCTCCTTGCTACGCTCAGTTTTATACCACTGTAACGAGTTTCCCTGAATCTTATTTTTAAGCATGTCATAAGCCGCTTTAAACACTATAAATAAGAATACTTGTGAATACGTGACATAAGATAAAACCGCGAAGAAATATAGTTGAGGTTTGGCTCTTTCTAAAGATAGGGTGAACCACATTTGTGCGACATATAAACAGAAGGATAAGCCCCAAAGTAACGTAAATGGACCAGGAACGGTAATCCCTGCAATACCCAATAAGCCTAAGGTTAACGTGATGTGACTCCAGATCAGCGCAGGTACAAATAGCACATAGCACATGATGTTGTTAAAAATTTCGATGCCGATAGGGAATGGTTTTCGAAGTGCGATTGGTAAATATTTACTGGTAACGTAGAAATTCCCTTGAGTCCAGCGTGAGCGTTGTTTTACAAATACACTTAGAGAAGGAGGGTCTTGTTGCCAACCAACCGCGTAGGGTACCCATTTAATTCTTCTTTGCCCGAGGAAAATTCTAAAGCTCATCTCGGTATCATCGACCAAAGATTTTTCATCAAAACCACCTAGCGTTTCTAGAGCATCGCGCCAGATTACGTAATTGGTGCCCATTAAGGTCGACAGTTCAAAACGCTGCCAACGGCCACCTTGGAAAATCCATTGGAAGAAAATAAACTCGATCGCAATAAAACGAGTCAAAATACTGTCACGCCAGTTACGGGTACGGACTTTCCCGTTTACCGCCACTAATTTTTTATCGGCCAGTAAGGTCTGGGCTAATAGGCGGACACAGTCGGGTTCAGGTGTACTGTCAGCATCATAGACTACAATGAGCTCACCGGTGGCATGCGGTAAACCGTTATTGAGTGTACGAGACTTACCTTTTCCTCCCATCCCTTTGGGGACATTGACAATTTTAATGCAAGGATAAATGGCCGCCATTCTTTCCGCAATTTCTAGCGTATTGTCTTTTGAACCATCATTAATCAGCAGCACTTCATAAGCATGGGCAGGATAATCCTGTTGTGCAATCGCATGTAAAGTATCTTCGATGACCACACCTTCGTTATAGGCTGGAATCAAGACACTTAATACGGGCCATCGTTCAGGAATAGGCAGATTTTCCAGTTCTTTTGCTGCATTTTTAGAATATTTCCATGCCTGAAAGCTCAACCATGCCCAAAAGGCTTGTGGAATCCAAATGCCTAAAAAGCCAAATAAGAAAAGAATATCAATTGCGGGCATTTATTCTTCTCCTACGAATGATAGAAATAATCAAGATCAGGAGTAATCCGCCGCCAAGTAATAAAGAAATCCAGGAGATAGAACTCCCAAATGTACTGAGTAAACTCGGATAATGTGCTGAATAGATATAATCCAGTGGAATAACCACTGTACTTAGCCCAATCAAAATATAGCCAAATAAACTGGTTTCAACTCCCTCCGTACTGCTGCTAAATTGTGTGCGATTCAGATCCCATGAGATCCCCAGTTTTGGATACTCAATAGTATTTACGGGCATTCCAAGTGGTGGGTTAATTATCACTTGATAACCTGAGCTTTGTGCAGGATCGGTAATGGCTTGATAAAAATAGTGCTGATGATGTTGAATTTTTCGTGCTGGAATACGTAATTCATCGGGGAGGTCTGATTGAATAATATAACTACCAGCGGGTTGAGCAATCAGGTTTTCATCCCAACCCGTTTCAATCAATGCCGCTAAGGGACGTAGGCCAATGGCAGTTGAGAAAGTTGCTTTAGCTGCAAAATATTTTGCATGAGCCATTTGATAGAAGGCAATCGGAATAGCACCCTCATTGACGGCTTTTTTAATTTTATAATATTTAACCGCGCTAAAATATTCATTGGGTAAAATCACACCTGGTTTAACGCCTTGTTCAACCAATTGTTTAAAGCTTTCGGAGTCCAACTGATCAGATGTGAACACAGGCCACCATGTCGCAGGCTGAGGAAAGAGTTCAGCGACTGTTTGAGGTGTTTGAATTTGAGTACTTAGATCCGTTTTTGCTGCTTCGATCTGACAGTGATAGTACTGCTGATAAAATTGCTGCAAGGTTGTATCTGGAAAATGGCTGGTTGCAACCAGCACACCACAAATATTAAGTAAGACAGACATCAGCGCACCTCTCGACTGGAAGGTGTTAAGTATTCAGTATGTTGCTCAATATGCAGTTTGAGTACAGTCAGTTCCTGAAGATCTTGAATAAAGCGTGGATAGATTTGATTTTCGTCACTACTGGGTTCGTGAATGACAATACTTTTAATTTCACTGAGTTCTTCGTTAATAAAGTGGTAAATTACGCTATCTCGCTCAGTGGATAATATGGCCATAATTTTATTTTGGGTTTCTTTCCAAATATCTTCTCCCAGCATTTCACGAATCAGTACGGTGTTATTAATACGGGTACTGATGATTCGATAGTGGTCTTTATGCGTGAGCTGAAGCAGCTTTTTTAATTCGCCTTGGAAATGTTTCAATGCAGTGAGCGGCAAAATATCGTGTTGATAATTTCGATCATAACTCTGAATGTCGCGGAAGCTCTTTAGCGCATTTTGAATATTATGACGTATCGCACTTAAAAAGATCGGTGTAATTGGTAGCACAAACAATAATAGCAGTTGACGTTCGACATAAGTTTGATTGGCGAGGTCAAGGAAAAAATAGACAGCAACACCAACAAATGTGACGAGCCCGAGAACTAAGGCCATACCAACATTTAAAAAAGCCCCTGAAATTAACAAAATAAGTAAAAACACCCAGCTTCCGCGATAACTTGCTGGCAGCCACTCGTACGCAACGATGCCCATAAAAATTTGAGCTGAGATAATCCACAAGACGAGTGCTGGAGCGGGATTTTTTTGCATAATAATTTTAGTTTTAATAAATGTCTTTTGTGAAGAAGTTAGCATTATTTTACAGTTTTGACGACAGTTTTTCTGTTGTTAGCTTTGTAAAATAATTTTATAAACAGTAACATACAGTATAGTCTGTATTTCAAAATAATAAAAAGTATCCTATTTTAGAAGTTTATTTAACTTATGTAAGCTCTGTTAATGTGATTTGAATGCATCGATTGCACGTAACCGACTGGCCTTTAAATCCACTATCGGCTTAGGATAATCCAGTATTAAAGCCTGATTTTTTGCATAAGGTTCATGAATCATTTTGTTATCAAGATGGGCAAGTTCTGGAATCCATTTACGGATATATTCGCCTTCAGGATCAAACTTTTGTGATTGCGTCGTCGGATTAAACACACGGAAATAAGGAACAGCATCCGTGCCTGTCGAAGCACACCATTGCCATCCCCCATTATTGGCAGCCAAGTCACCATCAATCAGGTGCTGCATAAACCATTGTTCACCTTTACGCCAGTCGATGAGGAGGTTTTTGCTTAAGAACATGGCACAGATCATACGGACTCGATTATGCATCCAACCCGTGGCTAACATTTGCCGCATACCTGCATCAATAATCGGAATCCCTGTTTGTCCTTGTTGCCATTTTTCTAAAGCAATAGGATCTTCTCGCCAGTTGATCTTTTGGGTCTGGGATTGAAAGGGCTGATGTTTGGAGACTTTGGGAAAATCAAACAAGATATGTTGGTAGAACTCCCGCCAAAGTAATTCATCTAACCATGTTTGTTGTCCTTCAGATTGAATCTCAAAATGACCGTGTTGCTGTCTAAACAAGGCTTGCAGGCATTGCCGAATCGAAATAATCCCAATATTTAAATAGGCAGAAAGCTGACTGGTGCCAGATAGCGCAGGTAAATCCCGTGCTGTTTTATAGTCAGTTAAACGTTCATCAATAAATTGATCTAAGAGCATGAGTGCATGTGCTTCTCCAACTTGCCATTTGCTAAAGTTGGTATGTGGGATTTGCTTTATATAGTCGCGTTGTAATGTTTGGATGTCATCTTGTTGAAAGGTGGATATATCAAGTGACAGTGGTTGCTGCTCTGTTGGGGAAGGATAACATTGGGGTAAACCGTGCTGTAAACGTTGATAGCAGGTTTTCTTAAATGCACCAAAAACCTGATACGGAGAGTTTGACTGATTGCGGATAGAGGCCACTGGAAATAGAGTTCGATCATGGAAAAGGATCAATTCTTTTTTATATTGATTGAGTTGCTGCTGTACAGTCTGATCTCGTTTGAGTTCATTGATGCCAAGTTCTATATTGGCATATATATTTTCAATATTAAGTTTTTGAATTAAACGTGAGAAAAAATCAGGGATATCTTTCCAAAATGGAATTGTTTGAACCAGCAGAGGAATATTCAGGTCTGCAAGTTGCTGTTTGAGTTGTTGTAATTGACGTAGATAAAATTCGATTTTAATCGCTGCATCGTCATGTTGCTGCCACTGTGAAGGGGACAAAACGACAAGTGCAATTGTAGGACCTACCTGAGTCGCATGCCAAAGTGCCGCATGATCATGGATTCTTAAATCTTGGCGAAACCAAATCAGTTGATAGGTTTGAGACATAGCTGTGGGATTATAATCGAAAGTTGAATAACGTTAAGCGATTTTCCGATTTTGGAAAAGCACTTGGCAATAAAAAGGCAAAGCCGAAGCTTTGCTTTTTCCATCTAATTCAAAAATGAATTAGTGGTGGTGACCACCTGCACCGTGAACGTGACCATGATCTAATTCTTCTTGAGAAGCATCACGGATTTCAACGATTTCTACTTCAAAAGTAAGATCTTGGCCAGCAAGTGGGAAGTTCGCATCAACGATGATGTTGTCGCCTTCAATCGCTTTAACAGTTACGATTTGAACGCCATCATCAGTTTGAGCTTGGAATTGCATACCAGGTTGGATGTTGTCCACACCTTGGAACATTTGAGCTGGAACTTCTTGAACGAGGTCTGGGTTGTATTCGCCATAACCTTCAGCAGCTGGAACGTTTACAGTGAATTTTTCGCCTACAGTTTTACCTGTAAGTGCATTTTCTAAACCAGGAATGATGTTGCCTGCGCCGTGCAAATATGCAAGTGGTTCACCTTGAGATTGATCAAGTGTTTCACCCTCAGCGTTTGTTAAAGTGTAGTGGAATGAAACCACGTGGTTAAGTGCAATAGCAGTCATGTTTTGAATCCATGTCATCAATAGTTTTAGCTGTATATCATAAAGTGAAAAATAGATTTTGTTGACTATTTTCCACTTTTTGAAACGATTTAGTTAAATATTGAGACGAAATATCAAATTTCAACTCAATACAGCTTAATTTTTGGACGTACACGACGTGTTAGAAAATCCTTCATGGTGAGCATACCTGCTTGGGTATAGCCATGAATATTGGCTTGATGCAATCGGTATAACGATACATACATGGTTTTTGCAATAAAGCCCTGTACGCTGACATCGCCTAACAACTCGCCTACAGCTTGATTATGGCTTAATGACACCAGAGATCCTTTCTCATTAAAGCTAAACATCGGTTGTGGAGAACCCGACAAACGCGCTGCCATTGCATCAACCAAGAATGTTGCTTGCTGACTTGCCACTTGTGCACGTGGGCCTAATGGCGGTTGACGCGCATCTAATTGACAGTTAGCACAATCTCCAAAGGCAAATACATTTGGGTCAGAATAAGTCTGTAGTGTTGCATACACCATTAAACGATTAATCTTGTCACGTTTAAAATCAGTAAATGATTCTAGAACTTTCGGTGCTTTGACGCCTGCTGCCCAAACCGTAATATCGGAGTGCAAGACACTACCATTACTAAAATAGACATTTGATTCATCGACTTTTTGCACTTTATGTTGGGTCAGAATTTCAATACCCATTTTTTTCAGTTGCTTGGCACTGTGTGCAGCCGTTTTTTCAGTCAGTGCAGGGAGAATGCGATCAGAGGCTTCAATTAGGGTAATCTTAACCTGCTTTGGATCAATTTTCTTTAAACCATATCGATAAAAGTTTTTCGTGGTTTCAATTAGTTCCGCTGCAAGTTCAACCCCCGTTGCACCTGCACCAACAATGCCAATATTTAAAGCACGTTCAGTTGGTTGGTTTTGTGCTTCGATATATAGATGAAACAAATCTTGTTGGAAGATATCAGCCTGTTTTCGACTATCTAAGAAGTGGCAATGTTCACGCACACCTTCGGTACCGAAGTCATTGGATACAGAACCAACTGCAAGTATCAGCGTATCGTAACTGAGACTTTGAGTCAGGGGAGTATGTTCTTTAGAAAGTTGTGGGGGAGAAATGCTTATTTGTTTTTGATCTTTATCGACACCGATTAAGGTGCCTAGGACAAACTCAAAATGATGTTTTTCTGCATGAGCAAAATAATTGGTTTGTTCTTCGTGAGGATTAAGTGAGCCAGCTGCAATTTCGTGAAGGAGAGGTTTCCATATATGAGTGAGGTTTTGGTCAACTAGGGTAATTCGGGCTTTCTTGCGTCGACCAAAACGTTCTCCTAGTTGTGTCGCAAGCTCTAAACCACCTGCGCCACCGCCTACAATCACGATATGATGTAAGGTTTTACTCATGATTAACCTAATTTTTTTTGTGAAAGGATGGCTGGATTATGCCATCCTTTTTTTTATATTGTATTGGTAATCTTGATAGAAATAGTAGGTTTTTTTTAACCTTGGTTTAAAGGGTAAAGTTTTGGGTTTTTAGTGTCATTTGTTGAGAAAAAACTGAACAAATTAGAAAACCAGATCATAATTTTCTGAAAAATATTGGCTTCTTCAATCTGTACATCATTCTCAATTTGTAAGCTACGTATCAGTTGATTGTTTTGATAGATTGATACCGTTGCCAAGTTCATGACTTGAGTCAAAGGGGCAGTTAAATGCTGTTCATTGAGCTCAATATTGATATGTGTATTGGTGGTTTGAAGCGGTTCAACGGTCGTGACTTGCTGGTTAGCATCTGTCAAATGAATACGTTGTGTCAATAAATCAAAAGTGTTTAAATCAATGGGTGCGGTTTGACCATATAAAGAAGTGGTCACAATGGTCGGTTGCTGTGTTTCTACTTTAAATATCTTCAAAGTTGATTTAATCACAGGTAATTCGGCAATGAGTCGTTGTTTTGGAATCACTTCCTCATCACGGGTATAGGTATAAGCCAAGTTCATTAACTTATGTGCAACTTCAGCGCGCTTTACGGCACTTGATGTGCCCAGAACCACAACAATCAAACGACGTTTTTCAACTTGTGGATTAAAGGTCGGACGCTCAGCAGTGAGGGCTAAGTTGTAACCCGCTGCTTTGGTAAAACCTGTTTTTAAGCCATCTGCAGTTGGATCCATTTTCAAAGCAAGATTGGTTGCATGGTGAAAATGTTGGTTATAACTAAAACTTGGCATTTTTGAATAATATAAATATTCAGGGGTTTGTTTCACAATCGCTTTTGCAAGTAGGCTTAAATCTGCCGCTGTTGAATAATGATCGGTCATGGTAATCCCAGCAGGATTGCTGAAATGTGTATCTTTCATGCCCAATGCTTGTGCTTCTTGATTCATACGAGCAACGAACTGCGGCACACTGCCTGAAATTTTTTCAGCAAGGGTGACAGCTGCATCATTGGCAGACATTACAATTAAACCTGCCAATAGCTGATCCACAGAAATCTGTTCACCAGCTTTCAGGTACATCTGTGACTCATCCCACATCACTGTACTGACCACAGGTGTAGCAGTCAGTACTTCTTCTTTACGTAATTTACCCGCTTCGATCTCTTTTAATGCGATATAGGCAACCATCATTTTGGTTAAAGACGCTGGCGCACGTTGAACGTGACTATTGTGTTCAGCAATGATTTGCCCTGATTGAGCATCAATCACTGACCATGCTTGTGCTTCAACTGTTTCAGGGGCGATGTTCAGTAAATTTGCATGTGCAAGGTTTGCACAGACGAGACTAAATAACGTAAAGAGGGAGAGGAGAAATTTCACGTGAATACCTTGTATTGCCGATCCGATGGCCTTAAATGTGAGAGGAGAATGCTATGACTTTTTTGTTGAAGAATCTAGGGGCTATTGACAATTTATATATGAATTGCGTTGTAGGCTAAAAAATCATCAGGCAAGGCATGAAACGCAGGGAATGGCTATTCCCTTGCCAAGTTTCATAACGAAGTATGAGGATATTTTAGCCACAACCCTTTGGGACAGGAACATTTTTTGTCGCTACTACGTTATGCATTGTTCATTTAGAATGACTAAATTTCACAAGACATGCCTTGTATCGCCTAAAAAATCCCCACTGTCACAACCATAGATAAAGTGACAATAGCCCCTAAACTTTTGCTGACAATTACGACATCTACGCATGACTTTGTAAAAAAATGCTAAGCTGTGTGAAATTGTTCCTATTTTCATGATTAAAAATTATGTTGCACTACCAAATTGAGTTCGACGATTATCGCCAGCATCTGATTCATGTCACACTTCGTTTTCTTGCAAATCCCAATCAAGAGCTTTGGCTACCGACTTGGATTCCCGGTAGTTATTTGATTCGAGAATTCTCAAAACATATCGAGTCAGTGAAAGCATCAGATGAAGCTGGACGTTTACTGACGATTAAAAAAACTGAAAAAAATCGTTGGCGTTTATTCAATACCGATCACGAACTGATTACGGTTGAATATGATGTGTATGCCTATGATTTGTCCGTACGTGGTGCCTATGTCGATCAAACACGGTTATATGTTAACCCTGCATGTGTTTGTTTAGGGCTGATAGATCAAGAACAAGCAGCATGTGAGCTTGAACTATTCCTACCTGATGAATTAAAACATTTTCAAATCGCAACAGGTTTGCCATCAAAAAGCTTAGTGAAGGGGCGTTTCACCTTAAAAGCAGAAAACTATGACCAACTGATTGATAGTCCATTTGAATTGGCAGAGCAAAGTCGTTTTAGTTTTGAAGCCAACGGTATTCCGCATGAGTTTGTAATTTCTGGAAAACACACGACCAACTTGTCGCGTTTAGAGGCGGACATTCAAAAGATCTGCCAGACTGAAATCAACATGTTTGGTTCAGCACCATTCCAAAACTATACCTTTATGACCATGGCCACAGGCAATAGTTATGGCGGTTTGGAGCACTGCAACAGTACCAGCTTAATTACCCCACGTGATGATTTACCGAAGGCAGATGAAACAGAAGAACCTTCTAAAGATTATCAACGTTTCTTAGGTCTGTGCAGCCATGAGTATTTTCATTCATGGTTAGTGAAATTTATTCGTCCTGAAAATTTTGCCAACTATGATTTGCATAAAGAATCGTACACCAGCTTACTGTGGATTTTTGAGGGTTTTACGTCTTATTACGATGATTTGATTTTATTGCGTAGTGGGGTGATTTCGCAGAAGTCTTATTTAGAGCTACTGAAAGCGCAAATTGATCGTTATTTACAAAATCCAGGACGCTTGATTCAATCCGTTTCCGAGTCGAGTTTTGATGCATGGATTAAGTTCTATCGTCAGGATGAAAACTCAAATAATGCAGGGACCAGCTACTATAACAAAGGTAGTTTAGTGGCACTTTGCTTAGACTTAGGCTTACGCTTACGTGGTTCTAACTTAGATGCTTTGATGCGTCGTTTGTATGAAAATACCCAAAATGGTATTCAGGTCAATGATCGGACTATTTTTGAATTATGCAATGAATTGACAGGTGATAACTGGATCGAGCAAATCAATCATTTGATTAACACCACGGATGAGTTACCACTTGATCAACTATTCCCTGAATTTGGTTTAAGTTATAACATCAAAGATGATAAGGCTTTACCTTTTGGCTTAAAAGTGGCTGATAAAGCGGAAGGTGTGGTGGTGCAACAGCTTCGTCGTGACAGTGCCGCAGCTCAAGCGGGCTTGTCGGCGAATGATGTCATTATCGCGATTGATGGTATCAAAGCATCAGAAAAACTTTTAGCCAAATATGCGAAGCAAAAAGGTCGCTTTACAGTTTATGCATTCCGCCGCGATGAGTTATTACAACTGGAACTGCAAGCGGGTGAAAACTCACTGATAACAGTTGAACTCAAAGTTGAAGATCAGCAAAAAGTTGACCGCTGGTTGAAGGGTTAGAACTTGATAAAAAGGACGCTATGAGCGTCCTTTTTATTAGCTGCCTCGATAAGTCGAATAACCATAGGGGCTGAGCAGTAATGGAATATGATAGTGCGGCAAGGTTCCATCAACTTCAAAAATAACAGGAATTTCAGGGAAAAAACTGCTTTGTTTTTGCGCTTTATACCAGTCACCTGTTTTAAAAGTCACTTTATAAATACCCGACTTTAATTGTTGTTGCACCGGATAAAGTGCAGTAATTCGTCCATTCTGATCAGTTTTGGCCTGATTGATTTCTATCCATTGATTTTTTTGTTGTGCTTCGAGAACAACGGTGACATCAGCAGCAGGTAGACCATTTTGCTGATTGAGAACATGCACACTCAATGAGTTTGTCGCTGCAAACAAGCTGCTTGAAGCCGATAGTGCGGCGATGGCGAATAGATTTTTATACATAGCAATATTCCACCTTTCTTGATTAATGTTTTGGTATGTACTGCCGTCAGCTGTTGTGAGGGCAATGTATGGCATGAGATAGGAGCGCAAAAAGCACTGTTGATCAGTGCTTTTTTAATGTTGTTTTAGAATGAATATCTTGCGCCTAGATAGAACTCGCTTGAGTATAGATGTGCTTTCATTTGCTCATCTTGCAAGTTACGTGCATTGGTGAAGTTATTTAAACCGCTATCGGCTTTACCCAAGTCGACATAACGGTAGCCCAAATCAAGGTTAAGGTTATCAATTGCTTTATAACTAGCCCCTGCACCAATGCTATACACCAGTTGGGTTTCGGTATTTGAAAGGTATTGGCGAGAGGAATTACCTTGCCAGCCAGAAGATTCGGTACGTGCAACACCTAATCCAAGGTTGCCGTATACAGCGACATTTTGCATCACTTCGAAATCACGATAAGCATTCAACATCAAGCGTTGTGTATCGACTTTATGATGATTGAGGCTGGTTGGAAAGTTGCTTGAACCGCTGGTAAATTCAGCATTATTTTTAAAGCTATATTCACCTTCAGTACGCCAACCATTGCCAAAGTCATAGCCGAAACCCAATGAGGTATTGGTTAAATCTTTTTTATCTTTACCCGCGATAAATTGACCAATGCCAGGGCGTAAGCTGGTTTCCATATTGTCGGCTTGGAGCTTAGCAGCGGCAACTTTTGCAGAGATATAATAACCTGCATCATTGACGTCCTGAGCGTAACTTAGGGATACAGCAGTCAGTAAAACAGATGAAACCGCGAAACGGGTGAGTAGCTTGTCCATATTCAATTTTCCAAAATCAGTAGAGGAATGTTTGGTGATAAAAATCTTTATTTCCTCAGAACATGGTAGGAAGAAAAAAATCTTAGCGTGATGACAATTGGATTACCGATTTGTAATCTTGGCAATGAATAAACAAGGTTAAGATGTGGGATGCATATTTTAATTGTCGAAGATGAATCTAAAATCGCGCAGTTTTTAGCGAAAGGATTAAATGAATCAGGTTATACCTGTGCTATTGCAAAAGATGGCATAGAGGCATTGTCACGTTTGCAACAAGACGTCTTTGATTTACTGATTTTGGATGTGATGTTGCCACAATTGGACGGTTGGCAAGTTTTGCAAACATTACGTACTTTTTCGAAAATACCAGTTTTAATGCTAACTGCAAAAGATCATGTTCTGGATCGAGTAAAAGGTTTAGAGCTTGGAGCTGATGATTATTTAATTAAACCATTCTCTTATGTGGAACTCTTGGCACGAATTAAAAGCCTGTTACGCCGTGTACCGAATGTAGAAAAAGAAATTTATCAAATTTCAAACTTAAGCTTAAACCGACTCAGTCGGGAAGTGTATCGTGCTGATACTAAAATTGATTTAACTGCCAAAGAGTTTGTGTTGTTACAGTTGTTGATTCAACATCGTGGTGAAGTACTGACACGAACGCAAATTGCCTCAATGGTTTGGAATATTAATTTTGATACGGATACCAACGTGGTGGATGTTGCGATACGCCGATTAAGAGCAAAAATTGATGATCATTTTGTTCCCAAGTTAATTTATACCGTCAGGGGCATGGGCTATAAGGTTGATTTAAAAGATGGCAATAATGAATAGACTGTCATTGGCATCCCGCTTAAGTATTGCCTTTAGCTTAATTTCCTGTGTAGTTTTTATCAGTATTGGCGGTTTGTCTTATCAAAATTTTCGTGAAATGGTCTATACCCAGCAAGATAAGGCCTTGGCTGCTCGGATCAAACGGATGGAAGTTTTTTTGACTGATGCACATACTGTTCAGATATTGGGGAAATATCCTAAGCTTTATGAAAATATGGTGGGGCACGAGGACAGTATTTTTATTGTCAAAGAATCAGCACGGGATCTCATTAGAATTAATCCATTACAGATCAAAATCCCTGAACTGAATTATTCTAATAAAATTCAGTATCGTAATAATACAGTTGAGCATCCGAGTACACGTTTTGCATTTCAATCCATCCAATATGGTCATAAGCAGTATCAATTGATTGCAGGACAACAATGGGATGGGGCGAATCAGATCCTGAGTCAATATTTTTGGAAAGTCTTGTTTTATAGCGGTCTAGGTATTTTATTGTCCAGTCTTCTAGGATTTATGGTGGGACATTATTTATTCCGTTCCATGCGTACTTTAATTGCCGAGACCAGTAAAATTAATGTGCAAAAACTGAATCATCGTATTGAAGTTGAATCCACCAATATTGAAGTTCAGCAACTGAGTCAGGCGATGAATGAAATGCTGGATAAAATTCAGCAGGATTATCAGAAACTGGCGCAATTTTCAGAAGATATTGCACATGAACTGAGAACGCCACTCAATAATTTAATGGGACAAACTCAGATTTTATTGTCACAACCCCGTAAAACAGAAGAATTAGAAAATTTATTATATTCGCATTTGGAAGAGTATGAACGACTCACCAAAATGATCGAAAGCATGCTGTTTATTGCACGTTCTGAACATGATGAACAGATGCTTGAAAAAAAGTCAGTCAATGTCAAACAGCTGATGAGGAATGTTATTGATTATTTTGATTGTTTGATTGAAGAACATCAGATGACGCTCCAACTGGATGTCATGGATGATTTCAATATCATGGCGAATGAGGCATTAATCCAGCGTGCGATTGCGAATTTAATCAGTAATGCCATTTTACATGGTCGAGCACATGGTGTGATTGCAGTAGCGGTAAAGCAACGTGATTTAAACTGTGTCATGACGATTGTGACAGAAGGCGTTTTTATTGATGAAAAGCATTTGCCTTACTTATTCGACCGGTTTTATCAGGTCGATGAAAGTCGACATCAAAAAGCACAAACAGGTGGTCTGGGTTTGGCTATTGTGAACTCAATTATGCAGTTACATGCGGGTTCAACTGAGGTCGAAAATCGATTTGAAGGGGTGGCGTTTAAATTGATCTTACCAC
>NZ_JAZEZK010000079.1:0-319 GCF_037028485.1 Acinetobacter sp. 102 | reverse complement strand
ATCTAAGGCAATGCTGCAGTTCTCATCACCGTTAGAATAAGTGGACAAATTCCTGACATGGAAATTGCTGCGAGATTGGCTAAAGTTACTGCGCTGATTATCAGCCGAGATGTCGTTATTGATTATGCCTTATACGGAACTCCAGAATTAGACCTCGTTGCGAACAACAAAGCCAGAAATCCTGCAGTTCCGCGGACGCTAATAAGTGGACAAATTCCTGACACGGAATACTATGACTTACGTCACTTAAATAGGATGCATAAGTTATGTAAGTTACACCACTTAAATAAGTTAAGTTGCTAAAGCGATAAAAGCTACA
>NZ_JAZEZK010000078.1:0-328 GCF_037028485.1 Acinetobacter sp. 102 | reverse complement strand
AGTGACTGTAGGAAGTGTAGTTGTTGATAAGACAACGAACACGATCAAAGGTCTCAGCAACACAACGTGGAACGGCACAGCGGTATCAGGTCAAGCAGCAACCGAAGATCAATTGGCGGCAGTGGATAGTAAGTTGGGTGGTTTGGACGATGCAGCAGTTAAATATGATGATGCAACGACCAAAGATAAGATCACGCTTGCAGGTGTTGGTGGAACCACGATCACTAACTTGAAAGCTGGTGCAGTGAATTCAACCTCAACTGATGCGATCAACGGCAGTCAATTACACGGTGTTGCAGACAGCGTTAAGAGTGCAATTGGTGGCAAC
>NZ_JAZEZK010000077.1:0-344 GCF_037028485.1 Acinetobacter sp. 102 | reverse complement strand
ATCTAAGGCAATGCTGCAGTTCTCATCACCGTTAGAATAAGTGGACAAATTCCTGACATGGAACTTGCTGCGAGATTGGCTAAAGTTACTGCGCTGATTATCAGCCGAGATGTCGTTATTGATTATGCCTTATACGGAACTCCAGAATTAGACCTCGTTGCGAACAACAAAGCCAGAAATCCTACAGTTCCGCGGACGCTAATAAGTGGACAAATTCCTGACACGGAATACTATGACTTACGTCACTTAAATAGGATGCATAAGTTATGCAAGTTACACCACTTAAATAAGTTAAGGTGCTAAAGCGATAAAAGCTACATGATGACCAGCACTGAGCACTGGAG
>NZ_JAZEZK010000076.1:0-363 GCF_037028485.1 Acinetobacter sp. 102 | reverse complement strand
ATTCCAAGTCGTGTTACTTAAGCCACCAATGGTATTGGTTGTGCCATCAATCTTAACTTTGGTTGCACCACTGCCCACATTGATTGCATCTTTAACATTAACGGTATCGCCTAAACCTAGCTGGACACCATCTGCTGTCGTGGTACTGGTGATGCTACCATCCGTTGAACCTTTAACATTCAGCGTATCGCCTAATGCAAATTGGTTACTGCTGGTACCATTACCAAACTTAATCCCTTTGTCCGCTGTCGCTTGTGCTGCATCTGCTGCATTTTGCGCAGTGGTTACATTCTGATTCGTTGTGAATAATTGGCCACCATTCACCGCATCTGTTGATGCTGCTGAACTGATATCACCTGCTTT
>NZ_JAZEZK010000075.1:0-383 GCF_037028485.1 Acinetobacter sp. 102 | reverse complement strand
CAAGTTGACTGGTTTATTAATCTCTGTGATTTATCACAGTTTACTACTCACCGACGAGGTGGTAGTTAATCATTAACAGATTAGAAAATTGAGTCTGAAATAAATTGTTCACTCAAGAATTTAGATTGATCGAATTTATTTGGTTGATTTAAACATATTGAGAACTAGCAAAAACACTGAATCAAGCGTTTTGGTATATGAATTTAGATTGAAGCTGTATGGTGATTAAGTTCACAGACAACGAATAGTAGCAATTAAGTTTGCAACGATAACACTGACTTGTATGTGTTAACGACTGTTTGGGGTTGTATAGTCAAGTAATTAAGTGCATGTGGTGGATGCCTTGGCAGTCAGAGGCGATGAAAGACGTGATAGCCTGCGAA
>NZ_JAZEZK010000074.1:0-386 GCF_037028485.1 Acinetobacter sp. 102 | reverse complement strand
TAATTTGACTGGTTTATTAATCTCTGTGATTTATCACAGTTTACTACTCACCGACGAGGTGGTAGTTAATCATTAACAGATTAGAAAATTGAGTCTGAAATAAATTGTTCAAACTCGATTAAATATAAGCTTAACAAGCAATTGTTAAGAAGATATTTAATCTGAGAACTAGCAAAAACACTGAATCAAGCGTTTTGGTATATGAATTAGATTGAAGCTGTATGGTGATTAAGTTCACAGACAACGAATAGTAGCAATTAAGTTTGCAACGATAACACTCACTTGTATGTGTTAACGACTGTTTGGGGTTGTATAGTCAAGTAATTAAGTGCATGTGGTGGATGCCTTGGCAGTCAGAGGCGATGAAAGACGTAATAGCCTGCGAT
>NZ_JAZEZK010000073.1:0-410 GCF_037028485.1 Acinetobacter sp. 102 | reverse complement strand
GATACCGTTGCACCAAATGCACCAGTCCTTGATCCAATCAATGCGACTGACCCAATCAGTGGTACGGCAGAACCAGGTTCGACGGTTACAGTGACGTTCCCGGATGGTAGTACAGTTCAGGTTCCAACCGATCCAACGACTGGGGTATGGACCACACCAAATCCAGGTGGCTTGACCAATGGTGAGACCGTTACTGCGACAGCGACTGACCCAGCAGGCAACACCTCATTACCAGGCTCAGGCACAGTGACCACTGATGTGACTGCACCGATCGTGACTGTGGATGATGACTTAAGCAACGATGCAACGCCTGCATTGACGGGTACAGTGAATGACCCAACTGCGACGATTGTGGTGAATGTGGATGGTGTTGACTATCCAGCGGTGAACAATGGTGATGGCACGTGGAC
>NZ_JAZEZK010000072.1:0-430 GCF_037028485.1 Acinetobacter sp. 102 | reverse complement strand
GACTCCATTCTTACTGATGCTTGGGCTATTTGTGATTGCATTGCCACTGGCATCCACAAAGCTGAGGCCATTGCTATTGATCAATGTCCCCGCGGCATTGACGCTATTCACTGCCAAGTCTTTGGAGAGTTCAATCGCAAGCTTACCTTGATCCACCTTCGTGGTGATGTTGCTGTCGGCGCCAACCACATCCACCGTTTGTCCCAGTTTCTTCTGAACTGAATTACCATCTGCCGCAGTTAAACCAAAGCCACTGTCTGTTAAGCCTGTCTGGATTTGTTTTAATTGCTCTTCCGTCGCTGCACGACCTTGAGTGGCAAAGTCCGCACTACTGATATCTTTATTGCTTAGACCTTCAAGTGTGCCTTTGCTTGCATCTAAAGTCAGGGTATTTGCCGTGTTCTTAACAACCACCTTACCTGCTTCGAGC
>NZ_JAZEZK010000071.1:0-445 GCF_037028485.1 Acinetobacter sp. 102 | reverse complement strand
CTTGGCGGACAACACCTTACCGACTTTAGGTGAAGGACCACATACCGTGACTGTGACAGCGACTGACCCTGCGGGGAATGTTGGTACAGACACTGCGGTATTGACGATTGATACCGTTGCACCAATTGTATCTTTAGATGATGTTATTACTAATGATACAACGCCACCGTTGACAGGTACGATAAATGACCCAACTGCCACGATTGTAGTGAATGTGAATGGGGTTGATTATCCAGCGACCAATAATGGTGATGGTACTTGGACTCTAGCAGATAATGTATTACCTGTTTTAGGTGAAGGACCACATACAGTAACTGTAACGGCAACAGATCCAGCTGGAAACATAACAACAGATACAGCAATTGTTACGATTGATACCATTCCAGCTGACTTGATTGGTGCAATCACAGTGCCAGACGACTTAAACGGTGACGGCATCCTGAAT
>NZ_JAZEZK010000070.1:0-452 GCF_037028485.1 Acinetobacter sp. 102 | reverse complement strand
ATTGGTGGCAACACGACGATTGATGCAACGACGGGAGCAATCACCACAAGTAACATTGGCGGCACAGGCTCGAACACGATTGATGGTGCGATCACCAGCGTTAAAGCAACGGCAGACAAAGGTATCAACTTTGGTGGCACAACAGGCAAGAACAACTATGCCTTGGGTAGTGATATCAACGTTAAAGGCGATAGCAACATCACCAGCACGACAGTTGCAGGCGGTGTACAACTGGGCTTAGGCGATACGTTGAATGTTAAAGATGCAATCAATGTGGGCAGCGGTGCAACCAAAGTTAAGATTGATGGCACAACCAATACTATTGGTGGTTTAAGCAACACGACTTGGAATGGCACAGCAGTATCAGGTCAGGCAGCAACTGAAGATCAATTACAAGCGGTGAGCGATGCCCAAAAAGCAACGGACGACGCAGCGGTTAAATATGATGACCC
>NZ_JAZEZK010000007.1:0-223027 GCF_037028485.1 Acinetobacter sp. 102 | reverse complement strand
CAAATTATCTTAATTTATTGCTTCGAACGCTTATTTTTTACACAAATAAGGCTGAAAATGTGCAATTTGGTCGATTATTTGCTCAGTTTTATTCTTTTCTTGCCAGTGTAAAGGGCGACAATCGATGTATTCACAGTATCCAGAACCTTGATAGCTTTGTTTGTTCCACAATAATTGATAATTAAAACTTCCTACATAACCCGCAGCTAAGCCAAATTTATAATCCCCTCGGCTTTGAGCGTGTAGTTGAAAGACCACTTCCCCCTTTTCTGAATATTGCCAAATAAATTCCCGTGGCAAATACATCTCCCGTCCATTTGGGGTCTGAACTTTTGGATAAACACGGGTGACATCTAAAATGACCTGATGATCATAGAGTATTGAATTTTGCTCATTCGACTGAATTTCAATTCTAGAAAAAATAATGTTATTCCACTGATTTCTAAGTTCAGACAAGATGATCTGAAAGTCTGCACTGACCTGAATAATTTGATAGGTAAAAAAATGAAAGGCGATAAAAGGTAAGTAGATGGCTCTGGCATGTTTCAAAATGCCTTGTGCTTGGATTTGATATTTTTGTTTTTTATAGGTTATTTCGCCTTCGCACTGACAGCGAACATACCAATAATCCCCAACGCCCCATTGCAAGGCTGAATGATTTTCTATTTCAGTACCAATATTCACTTTGAGTTGGCAACTGAGTTCTTCATCATCACGCTTAAAATAATAATTTGGGAAATCAACTTGGATTTGATCTACATCTAAAAACTGATAACGATCTTGCTCTAATTGACACTGTTCTTTGGCACTATAACTTTTGAGATGCCCAACTGTAGATAAGCTACTGGTAACCAAAACAGTCGCAGTATCAATTGCCGTCGTAGCAATTGCACTAGCGTTATAACAAATAGGAATCCGCGGTTGGCCAATCAGGCTAATGAAATTTAAATAATGAAAAGGTTCAGGCAAATTTGGCAGGATCAACGCCTGATAAACAATTTTAAAAAGACCTTTAGGCGGATGAAAAGTTAAAGCATCTGACTTATTGAGGTTCAGCTGCTTTAATTGATTGTTATTCATCAATATTGGCATACTGAACCTCCGTATTTTAAGTTGTTATTTTGGCATCATTCTTTTTGGCAAACAACGTCGTTACAAATCCTGAAAGGACATAGATGATACAGACAATGAGTATCCCTACAGGAATGTTGTACGTGATTGCAGCAAAAATCAAGACCACTGGCAACATCACGACAAAAGGTACACGCTTACGATCCATTTGTTTAAATGAATAGTATTTGATGTTTGAAATCATCAGTAAGCCAACGGCAACCATGACCACTGAATTAATCACTTGAATGACGATATCTTTTAAATCAAAGATAAATGGATAATCACGACCGACCCATACCAATGAAATAACAGTCACTGCCGCAAGCGGGCTGGCGATACCAATAAAGTAGCGCTTATCCACCACGCCGATTTGCACATTGAAACGCGCTAGGCGGAATGCGGCACAAGCTGTGTAAATAAAGCAACAGGCTAAACCGATACGTCCAAGATCATGCAAGCTCCAGCTATACATCAAAATAGCGGGTGCAACACCAAACGCCAACAAGTCAGAAAGCGAATCGTATTGCTCACCAAATGCACTTTGTGCACCAATTGCACGAGCCACTCTCCCATCCAAACCATCAAGCAATGCAGCCAAGAAAATGGCATAGATCGCTTGGTTAAAGTTTCCATTCATACTGGCAATAATTGAATAAAAACCAGAAAGAAGTGCGGCTGTTGTAATTAAATTCGGCCATAAATAAATGCCACGGCGTTTCACTTTTTGTCCTTCGTGCGTATGCTCTTCTTCTTCTACTTCAAAAGTGATTCCATCAAAAGAATGATCTTCTTTGTTCAAATCAGAATCAGGTTTAAGAGAATTTGTCATTATTTTCAATTCCTCGAGAATATTTGGACGTTGATGGGTTATTCACCCACCAACCAACGCACTGCAGCATGTCCACCATTTTCACTCATGCGCAAATGTGGAAATAACCATTGTAATGCTTGATCCGCATCTTCTGAGAACTTCCAAGGTGGATTAATCACCAATAAGCCACAACCATTCAATCCGACTGGGGTGTCATCTGGCCATACACAAATTTCACAAATGAGCTGACGGCGAATACCCGTTTTCATCATTTTCTTTTCAAAACGTTCAATCATGGCGCGATCTTTGATTGGATACCAAACTGCAATCACACCTGTTGGCCATTTTTTATGTGCGGCTTGGAGTATTTCAACCAATTGCGGGAAATCTTTACGCTCAATTTCGTAAGGAGGGTCAATCATGACCAATCCGCGCTTTTCTTTCGGCGGAATGACACCCATTAAACCTTCATAAAAATCACGCTCATGCAAGCCCGCACGTTTATCACGAATATTAAAATACAATTGTTGAAAAACATCACGCTGCATTTCAAATATAGTTGCTTTATCAATATCACGCATGCCTTCAAGCGCAAACCAAGGTGAACCTGGATAAGCGCCTTTACCCGAACTGGCACGCATATCTTCAACAATTTTAAGATATTGTTTTACACCTTCAGGTGCATTACGTTTAATCGAATCGTCAAGCTTGACCAAACGATGGATACCCGTTAAGAATTCACCTGATTTTTGTGCTTCAGACGTAGATAAATCATATTTACCTGCACCACCATGGGTATCGATATATCGATAAGGTTTATCTTTAGCATTTAAACGAGCGAGCAGTTGAAGCAAAAGTACATGCTTCATAACATCGGCAAAGTTACCCGCATGGAAATGGTGACGGTAATTCATGTTGACAATTATTCCTCAATTCAGCGGGTAGTTTAACATGAAAATAGGGGCCGATGACATTTCACAGATGCTTGCGACTGTAGACATTTTTTAGCTGATACAAGGCATGGTTTACGAAATTTAGCACCCTAAATGAGAAAAACATAACGCTGTAGCAGCAAAAAATGTCACAGTCCCGAAGGGTTATAGCTAAAACCACCCTAAACTTCGTTATGAAACTTGACAAGGGAATCGCCATTGCCTACGTTCCATGCCTTGTTTATGTCGTTTTAGCTTATAACGCAAAGCATGGTTGAAATGTCAGCAGCCCCTAAATTATTCTTTAGCGTTGATGTGATCGTCTAAAATTGCCCTACAATCGAACCTAAGTCACTGGAGTGCTATGCAAGCAACAACTCTTCCACCCGCATTAAATCTTCAGTCTTGGAATCTGGATCAAGTGCTGGATGATCTAAATGAATTTGGCTTTGCCTTGATTGATGATATTTACTCACTTGATTATGTACAGACATTAGCACATGAATGTACTTCGCATCTTGACGAATTTAGAGCAGCAGGAATACAAAATGGTGTGGTCAGCCATATCCGTAGTGATCACATTCTATGGATTGATGGGCAACTGCCGATTGCGCAACAGCATTTACAGACCTTAGAACACCTATCTCAAGCGTTGAATCAGGCTTTCTATTTAGGCATTAAAGAAGTCGAAGCACATTTCGCTTGTTACAACGCAGGCGAGTTTTATGCCTTACACCGCGATAACCCACAGCAAAAAAATGATCGCATGATTTCGACCGTGTTCTATTTGCATGAAAGTTGGCAAGAGGATTGGGGTGGTCAATTACGATTGCAAGATAAGCATGATCAATGGCATATCATTCAACCACAACCGAATCGTCTCGCGATTTTTCAAAGCGATGTCTTGCACGAAGTCCTACTCTCTAAACAGCAACGTTTATCAATCACGGCATGGTTACGTAGTGGTGGCTCAATTTGGAATAAAGCTTAATCCCTTTAAATTCCTAAAAACACCCTTATATACCACGCATAACTGACGATTTTGGATCCATAATGTCGAATGAAAATCAACAAGTGATTGCTCGAATTGGTGAAACAGACCAACTCTATTTAGACAGCAATACTCCCGAACTTGCTTTAGAACGTGCCGACCTACGTTTGCAATTAGTGGTACTGAGCCATATTCGTCAGGAACAATTGCATTTCTTGCAAGAAGCAATCGTTCTCATTGAACAGGCGCGTATTGAATACGATGAAATGCCACTCAGCTTATATTTGAATTTGTCCTTGCATCTAGCCAAAGCCTATATGATTTACTTTGAGTTGACCAAAGAACGACGCTTTGCCTTGATCACCCAACAAATTTTAAAACCCTTGGCCCATCATGAGCATTTAGACGTCTATTTCTTCTTGGCCTACGCATCAGCAGCTAAACAAGAACAAGCCTTAACACAACACTGGTTAAAAAAATATGTGTCATGTTTAGAACATGATTTAGAGTTATTACAACTCCACCCTGCATTTAATGCCATACGCCAAGAAGATTGGTTTAAAACATTGATTCAAAAAAAAGCTCACTAATGTGAGCTTTTTTTTATTTAACTATCTTGTGCTATCGACATGTAGTTGTTGATTCAACTCATCAATCACGATCGCCCACTCATCATCTTTATCCCAGTGACTTTTGAGAAAATCTCGCTGTCCTGCACTCCAAAATTCCGCTTCATGTAATTTTTGATCGGCAGGTAGTTGATGAGTTTTTACAAAGTTTTCGATTGCTGCCTCATCCGCCCCAAGCCCAAGTTGTTCGAATAAAAGCTCAAGTGTCGGTTGCTGTTCAAACATTGTTATTCTCCAAATCATGTCCTTTATCGAAGTAATCTAACAGCAAATCGCCATAGCATGCAGCGATAGGTCTATATTTTCTTGTTGTTTTTTGTGTTTATTGGCATAAAAAAAGCACTCTCTAGGAGAGTGCTTTCAATTTATCAAAAAGATAAATTATTTTACCATGTCAGCAATTGCTGCACGTTCTTCTTCAAGCTCATTCAACGTGAAGTTGATGCGCTCACGGCTGAACTCGTCAATTTCTAAGCCTTGAACGATTTTGTATTCACCGTTTTCAGTCGTTACAGGGAAACCGAACATAACGCCTTCTGGAATACCATAAGAACCATCAGATGGAATACCCATAGTTACCCATTTGCCGTTAGTGCCCAACGCCCAGTCACGCATGTGATCGATTGCAGCGTTTGCAGCTGAAGCAGCTGAAGACAAACCACGTGCTTCGATGATCGCAGCACCACGTTTACCAACAGTTGGAAGGAACACATCTTTGTTCCATGCAGCATCGTTGATTTTGTCTTTTAAGCTTACGCCATTTGCAGTTGCAAAACGGTAGTCTGCATACATTGTTGGAGAGTGGTTACCCCAAACGGTCATGTCTTCGATGTCAGAAACTGCAACACCTGCTTTTTGAGCAAGTTGAGTTAATGCACGGTTGTGGTCAAGACGTAACATTGCTGTAAAGTTTTTCGCTGGAAGATCTGGAGCAGATTTCATTGCGATGTAAGCATTGGTATTTGCTGGGTTACCAACAACCAATACTTTAACGTCACGGCTAGCAACTTCGTTAAGTGCTTGACCTTGACCGATAAAGATTTCGCCATTCACTTTCAACAAGTCAGCACGTTCCATACCAGGACCACGTGGGCGAGAACCAACTAATAACGCATAGTCAGCATCTTTAAATGCAACTTTAGGATCATCAGTCCCGATCATGCCTGCCAATAATGGGAAAGCACAGTCATCAAGTTCCATCATCACGCCTTTAAGCGCTTGTTGAGCTTTCTCAAAAGGAACTTCAAGCAATTGTAAAATTACTGGTTGATCTTTACCTAGCATTTCACCGCTTGCGATACGGAATAATAAGCTATAACCAATTTGACCAGCAGCGCCTGTAACGGCTACACGAACGGGTTGCTTCATGTGATATTCTCCAATGAGATGCGTTTGCACGATTGAACGCTATTATTATTCAATCGAATTATCATAAACGGCAAAGATTGTACTCTAAAGCGAATACAGATGCATGTAAAAGAGAATGAATTTCAACGAAAGTCTAATAGAAAATACAAATCAAACTAGGTAAATACCTAATAACTTCCTTTAATCGTAAATTCACTTGGGCAGCCCGTCACAATATGGCTTGCACATTGTTTATATTGACCATTTTTCTGATAACAAACGCGTATTTCAGTTAAGACTGAATCAAATCTCGATGACTGGCAAGTAAATCGAATTCCATTCGGCGGTAATGAAGGATTGAGCTTGGTAAATTGCTGTCTTAAGCTTTCCTTTTGTACTTCAATGGTATTCGGGCTGGTCAAATCCGCAGGTATTTTTAAACGCTCCGCAAAGTTAATAATGGTTCTAAAATATTGACTGGCATTCATCGGCATACAACCACCCACATCCTGCCATAACTGCACACGGGCATTTTCATCAGGCATGACCCGCGCCACCACCTTGGCTTGCAAAGGTGACAATTTGGCAGATGTTTTAGTGGAGCAATCACGATTGGGCGCTACTTCAGGTAATAAGCTCGCAATGGTCAGTGAATAGCCTTCCAAACATTTACGTTGCTTCTGTCTTGATAAATCAAAAGAGCAAGCTGCGGGTGTCATCTGCACATGCATGACATAGCCCGCAACATCTGAATTACTCGCAGCATGTAATGGCGTAGCAAAAGACAAGACCAAATAACAAGCCAATGCCTGTAGCGATCTCATCAATTGCCCTTTGAGTAATTCGACTGGTTTCATCAAATGCAAAAACTTCATTGTTTCACTTAAACATCTTGCTGTGTCTTAAGGCCCACTGCGCACAGGGATCGTGCTCATTCGTTTTTCTAACGATTGCGATCCCTGCCCTAATACCACGCCATAGTGCGTGGCATTGGTCATGACATGTTTAACATAGTCACGTGTTTCCAATAGTGGAATGGTTTCAGTGTACTGATCTGCAGCCATATTCTGAGCATCAGGCTGCCAACGGCGTGCACGATTTGGACCTGCGTTATAACCTGCTGTTGCCAATACCGCATTACCACTCAATTGACTTTGAATCATTGAAAGATAATAGGTCCCATAACGAATATTGGTATTCATTTCACTCAATGCTGCAGGATTATAGGTTTCACCCATTTGTCTTGCGATCAGTTTTGCTGTGTTTGGCATAATTTGCATCAAACCACCCGCCCCAACATGGGAACGTGCAGAAGTGACAAAGCGACTTTCTTGGCGCATTAAACCATAGGCCCACGCAGGATCAATACCTGCATTGTAACTATGACTGGTTACATTGCTACGATGCGGCGTGGTATAGCGATAGGTATCATTATGACGAGAGGTGGTTCGATCCGCCGCATAAATTGCACGGTCATACCAACCCATATCATGCGCACGTTTTGCTGCTGCTAAAAGCAGACCATCGTCGTGTTGTAAATAGGCTTGGCGAACTGCCCAGTTCCATTCACGATTGGTATAATTGGCAGGCGCATTCACATCTCTTAATGTAAACGCACGTCTAAAATGGATATTTTGATTCAGACGCTGAACATCTTGGGTGCTAGGCTGTTCATTATAAGGCTGATGGTTATAACGTTCGCCTAAGCGATCTTTTGCCAACAAGTTATGATAGTCATCGCCACTTTGTGCCAATTTGCGATAGATCTGCTGCGCTGCTTGTTTAGAACCGCCATCTGAACGCTGTTCCGATGCACGCGCTAACCAGTACTGCCAACGGTCTTCCTGCTTTTGTGTCACCGACATCGCATCAATGGCACGAATCAGACTTTCCCAAGCCCCGAAACGAATCGCTTGACGCGCATAGATTTCAGCTTCTTCCGGACTAAACGGATAACCATAACTTTGATCGAAAGCATTGAGTACTTCACGATTAAAACCATTTTTCATCACAGTGGTACCACCGACATATCCAATGGTACGATACAAATATTGTTGTACCGGTTGTGGCACATCTTGAACAGTACGCTGCACATTGCCCAAAGCATTGGTTAAATCACTATCGGCAACACGCCCCAAAGCAAAGATTAAATAAGCATAATCGGCATCATTGGCTTTTGGTGCACTCCACAAATAACCCAATGGATTGGCTTGAATTTGATTAAACTGTGCTAAAGAAAGATTCAAGCCCATGGTTTGAGCGGTCGCAATCGCGGGACCAGATTGGCCTGCACGTAATTGTCCCCATAAGCGTTGTTGACGATCTTGTGCAGTCATCAGTGGACTAGACAACATCAAACGCCCCAAACCATTACATGATTCAGGCTGAGAATTGGTTGCTAACCAAATGTCTTTATATTCTGCAAAAACCAGACTATCGCCTGTTTTTGCACGGACTTGTGCAACGGCACAGCTTTCTTCTTGATCTGGATTAGTGACATAACTCAGTACAGGCTTGGCATCGGCAAAGCTTCCGAGTTTGACTTTTTCTTCCACGTAATCAGCAGAGAGTTTTTCCGCCATCGCCGATTGTGGATAGCGTTGTGCAAAGCTAATAATTGATGAAGCTGGTTGAAAACCCAGATTGGTGTTCAGTTTCCAATATTCTGGATAATAACCCAAAGCATCATTTTGCATGTCAGATTGGTATTGATCGAGCAAAGCAGAATTGCCTGCATTGGCAGCGCGCAACGCATCATTAAATTGTTCATCTAAAGCATAGACAGACGAGCATGCGATCATTCCTCCCATTGCAATAAAACAACGGAAGCTCTTCTTGTTATTCAATTTTGGAGTTACGGTTGTTCTAAAATCACGCTGCTTTTTCATCTTCATCAATATCTATGCCCAATTTTGCCCTGCCATTATAGTGTAATAAGTCTGGCCTTCCACTATTGTTGTGTTATGTAAATTACTGATTCATATTCATTAAAATTCGCGCAATTTTATTCATAAACTGTCCATTTTTGTCAGTTTTTTATTCTCTGCGTTCCGTTTAAAATACTGCTATAATCCGCCGTTTATTTAAATCCACCTTGTTTAGGAGCCTGCATGACGGTTCAAACATTCATTCCCAGTGCTGTAAAAGCTGCTTCAGAAAACACTGTTACCCAGCCAATGCACACCGCTGATGTTTCAATCAAGAAATTGTTTATTGAAACTCAAGGGTGTCAGATGAATGAGTATGACAGTCATCGTATGGCAGATTTGTTAGGTGATTCACATGGCTATGTGCTCACTGACAATCCAAACGAAGCAGACATTCTGCTGATGAATACCTGCTCGATTCGTGAAAAAGCACAAGAGAAGGTATTTAGTGGTCTAGGCCGCTGGCGCAAACTGAAAGAACAAAACCCAGATCTCATCATTGGTGTGGGTGGTTGTGTTGCATCACAAGAAGGTGACAACATTCAAAAACGTGCACCTTATGTAGATATGATCTTTGGCCCACAAACGCTACACCGTTTGCCACAAATGCTAGATCAGCATCACGCTCAAATTGAAAAACCAAAGAAAGAAAAAATCAAATTGGTTGATATTTCTTTCCCAGATATCGAAAAGTTCGACTTTTTGCCTGAACCGCGTGTCGAAGGCTTTAAAGCATTCGTTTCAATTATGGAAGGTTGCTCGAAGTACTGTTCATTCTGTGTGGTCCCTTATACCCGTGGCGAAGAAGTGTCTCGTCCCTTGGATGATGTGTTGGCAGAAATCGCAGGCTTGGCTGAAAAAGGCGTACGTGAGATCAGCTTACTCGGTCAAAACGTGAATGGTTATCGCGGTGAAACCTTTGAAGGTGAAATTTGTACTTTCCCAGAATTGTTGCGCTTAGTGGCAGAAATTCCAGGGATTGGTCGTCTACGCTACACCACCTCTCACCCGCTTGAATTCTCAGAGGATTTAATTCAATGCTACCGTGATTTACCGCAAATGGTTTCGCACTTGCACCTACCAGTACAAAGTGGTTCAAACGATGTATTGCAAGCCATGAAACGTAACCATACGATTGATGTCTACATCGATAAAATTGCCAAGTTACGTAAAGTACGTCCAGATATGCATTTATCCAGCGACTTCATCATCGGTTTCCCAGGCGAAACAGATGCTCACTTTGCTGAAACCCTACAGTTCATTAAAGATCTAGATTTCGATCACTCTTATAGTTTTGTCTATTCGAAGCGTCCAGGTACACCAGCTTCTGATTTACCAGACAGTACTCCTGAGCAAGTGAAAAAAGACCGTTTGGCTCAAGTACAAGAAGTGATTAAACGTTCGAGTATTGATAAAACGGATGCCATGCTCGGTAAGATTGAACGTGTATTAATTGAGAAGGTTTCTGATAAAGATCCGAATGTTTTAATTGGTACAGCGGACAATACACGTTTGGTTACTTTTATCGGTGATGCCGCGTGGATTGGGCGTTTCGCAGAGATTGAGATCACGGAAATTAAAACTTTGAATTTAGTTTACGGAGAACTCTTGAATCTTGAACCTGACGTGGCGTAATGTAAGGGTATTCCTACAAAGCAACAAAAAGGGTTTATCTTGACTGCAGCGATTCGACGTACAGTAACGTTCCCTGAAATTCAATTGGAACGTTTGAAAAGCATGCTCGGTGCGTATAACGGGCATTTAAAACAAATCGAACAACGTTTAGATGTCAAAATTACTCACCGTGGTGATGCCTTTTATCTCGATGGTGATATAGAAGCGGTCGAAAGAGCCGAAGCACTACTGCAACGGCTCTATCAAGAATCAGAAATTTCCTCGCAAATCAGCGCCGATGTCATTCATTTGATGATCCAAGGTTCACAGACGGATCGTGAACTGATGGATGATTCAGATCAGGAACATACTGGCCTCGATAGTGTTTGGTTACAGACCCGCAAAGGGCGAATTAACCCACGTGGCGCCAATCAAAAACGCTATGTACAACGTATTTTACAAAGTGATATTTCCTTCGGTATTGGCCCAGCAGGGACCGGTAAAACCTATCTGGCGGTTGCTGCCGCGGTTGATATGCTGGAACGCAATGAAATTCAGCGAATCTTGCTGGTTCGTCCTGCGGTTGAAGCCGGTGAAAAGCTCGGTTTCTTACCCGGTGACCTCACCCAAAAAATCGATCCCTACTTACGCCCACTTTACGATGCCCTATATGAAATGCTGGGCTTTGAAAAAGTGGCTAAATTGATTGAACGCCAAGTGATTGAAGTTGCTCCGCTGGCCTATATGCGCGGACGTACCTTGAACCACTCATTCGTCATTTTAGATGAAGCACAAAACACCACACCTGAACAGATGAAGATGTTCCTGACCCGTTTAGGTTTTGGTTCACGTGCAGTGATTACGGGTGACGTTACACAGGTTGACTTACCGCGTGGGCAGCAATCGGGTTTAGCACAAGCATTACGTGTACTGGAAAATGTCCATGAGATTCATATCACCCGTTTCCATTCACGTGATGTGGTTCGCCATCAATTGGTACAAAAAATTGTTGAAGCTTACGAAGGTTGGGACAGTGAACAGCAACGCCTGTCTGCTGAAGCCCGTGCCGAACGCAAAGCCAAACAAGAAGCACTGATTGCAGAAAATGATTCTGCGGCAGATGCGCAACACATTTAGAAAAATCCCCCCACTCCCCTTAAGATGCTTTAGTCGCATCTTAGGGGGACGATTTTAAGGATCTACATTGAAAATCAATTTAAGTCTTCAACAAGACTTTCAAGCTGCGGAATTGCCACTCAAACGTGGTCAAATCAAAAAGAATATCGAAACTGCACTGCGCCATGTCGGTTTTGATGCCAATTGTGAAATTGGAATTGCCTGTGTTGATCTAGCTGAAAGCCATGAGCTCAATCTGCAATATCGCGAAAAAGACAAACCGACCAATGTGCTGTCTTTCCCAAGTGATATTCCTGAGGAAATGCTCAGCTTACTCGATGCAGAGCCTTTAGGTGACTTGGTGATTTGTATTCCTGTGGTTTTACAAGAAGCGGCTGAACAACAAAAAACTCCAAGCGATCATTTCACCCATTTATTGGTCCACGGCGTTCTACACTTGCTTGGTTTCGATCATGAAACCAGTGAAACTGAAGCTGAAGAAATGGAAGCTTTAGAAATTGAGATTCTAAAAAAACTGGGTATCGCCAATCCTTACCAAGCCGATGAAAGCTAATCCAAGGTCCTATGTATATCGTTATTTTTAAAGCCACGATCAAACAACTTGACGCAACTTATTCAGAAATGGCACAAAAGCTGAGAAATAAAGCCTTGAGCCAATTTAACTGCATCAAGTTTGAAGCGTGTAGTGAAAATGGTTTTGAAATTGCATTGTCTTACTGGCATAACCTTGAAGATATCAAGCAGTGGCAACGCGATGCAGAACATCTGGTTGCTCAACGATTAGGCAAAGAAAAATGGTATCAGGATTTTAGTGTGGAAATCTGCAACATTGAACGTGCTTATTCGAGTCAGAATGACATGTGAATAAGCACGAACTTATCCACATCTTCAATAACAAAACGGCTGAATGCAGCCGTTTTGTTATTTCTCAAGAGAATTAGAATTGATAACGTAGCGTCAAAGTCACGTTACGAGGTGATCCATAAACCATGCTGTTATTCCCGATGCCTGAATAATATTTTTTATCAAATACATTATTCAAATTAATCTGTGCTTTGATATTTGAATCAATATCATAGCCCACCATTAAGTTTGCTAAAGCATATGCATCTTGGCTAATACGTTGACTGCCTTCTCCAGTATAAAATTTACTCTTATAGTTTAGCCCGCCACCCACACTCCATTTATCCAAGGTATATTTGGTAAAGAGATTGGCGCTGGTTCTTGAAGACATGGTTTGAACTTCATTCCCTTTGGCATCTTTGGCATTGAAATGAGCAACACCGAAACTCAGGTTCCAGTTGTCTTTAATTTCCCCATCTAGTTCAAACTCAACCCCTTTGCTTTCAACGCCATCTACACTGCGGTAGGCTTTCTCAGTGGTTGGGTTACCATTGGTATCAGGTACAAAAACACCAACTATCTCTTCTGCAACATTATCCTGCTGGGTTTTAAATACCGACAAGGCCGCATTCAATTTACCGTCTAAAAACTCACCTTTTAAGCCAGTTTCATAGCTTTTCCCTTCTCTTGGATCAAGATATTGGCGATTCGCATCTCGTTTATCTTCTGGCTTAAAGATACTGGTATAACTGGCATACCAAGAGTATTGATCCAGAAAATCAAAAACTAAGCCTGCATATGGTGTAACTTCATTATTAAATTCCCGATTGCCTTCACCATTGTCACTTTCATATTTCCAGTTTGATAAACGTACCCCTGTAATTAACTTCAATGGCTCCAACAAGCTGAACTTGCCTGCAAGATAAGCACCTGTTTGTGTGGTCTTATTTGGAGGTTGATACAAGTTATTATTCTGAATGGCACCAATTAATGGAATATTTGGATGATCAAAATCGAGCACAGCACCTGAGGCAATCGGAGGCGTTCCTGAGTACCACTTATCTTTCTTGCTTTGGTTATACATAAAACCTGCAACAACTTCCTGCTTTAAACCACCCAGCATAAAAGGTGCTGAGAGATAGGTATCAATATTATTTTCTTTGGTCTTAGTAGCATCAGACCAGGTCATGAAAGAGTCGAGTGTATTGGTTGCTTTATCCAGCTTGCCCCATGAATAAAGCAAAGCCGTGTCTTGTTTTACTTCTCGATAAGCGTAGTTCACATTCAAATTGATATCGTTAAATAGATTCTGCTTCAATGTTGCAAAAGCCGTGGTGGTATCGGTATTCCAGTAGGTCCAATCCGAACTCACCGATTTAGAACGATCGAAATGAGTTCGGGTACCATCGGTGTAAAATGCTGGCAATCCGCCCCAACGAACGCCATCTCGCTCTAGATTCTGATACCCCGCACCGACTGAAAGGTAAGTCTTATCCGTAATATCTGCATCCACAACCGCATAGACTACATTATTGGTTTTTTCGTAGCGATCCATATACGAATCCGTATCCTCGTGCTTCACGACGACACGACCACGGACACTACCATCCGCATTTAATGGTGTTGAAATATCTGCTGAACTTGACCATGCATTCCATGAGCCCAAAGAAGTGCTGACATTCCCTGTCAACTCTTTCGCATTGGCATGTTTTCGAATCATGTTAATCGCAATAGCAGGATTCCCAGCACCTGTCATCAAACCATTTGCGCCTTTCACCAGTTCAACCCGATCGTACATGGTTAAATCAGGATCATTGGCTTCCATCCCCACATTGCTTGGAACACCATCAAACAGATAATAGTCGACATCAAAACCACGTGCTGTTGGGTACTGACGTTCATCCCACTGATTCACAGTCACGCCTGTGACGTTATTTAACATGTCCTGAAACGATGTAATATTGGCATCATCCAAATACTCACGGGTGAGAACTTTGACCGATTGTGGTGTTTCTCGAAGCGATAAATTAAGTTTGGTCGATGTATTGGTACTTTTAGCGGTATAACTTTTCTTTCCTTCCGTTACAGCCAAAGCCCCTTCTTCTGCTTTTACTGTAATCGTTGGCAATTTTGCATTTTCTTTAACTTGATCTTCTGCAAAAGCCAATGAAGGTAAAAGTATTGCAGCCATTGCTAAGACCAGTGGGCGGGCTTTAAACAGGTTTAAAGTTGGAGGTTGATGCATGAAATATGTCCTTATTGCAAGGGAGCGGTCTTGAAAACATGCATCTCATTCCCCCGATAAATTTTAAGAAGGATGCATTCATTTTCAAAAGGAGAGTTAACTAAAAACACATTGCAAATGATAATTGTTTTTATTATCAATTCAAGTTTTAAGCAATAAACTTACTTAACTGTTTTTATTGAATTTAAAAATATATTGAAGATTTTTAAAAAATAATTAAATGATTTTTATAAATATTTAATTCTTAGTTTATCCATCATTATTTTCTAATAAGAAGTACACCTTAATTAGTGCACTTCAAATTCAGCATCGACCGGATCAAAACGCCAAGTCCGAATGATACGTAACTCAGAGATTTCTTTTTTCATCGTGGCATCAAAAGGTCCAAATGGTGCGCCACGGCGGACCGATGCTTTGGCTGCCTCATCTAAAATCGCATGCCCAGAACTTTCAATGAGACGAATCGCTCGGATTCCCCCTTCTGCATTGAGAATCACCATGAGGCGTACTTCACCCGCCAAGCGTTGTTGTTTAGCTTGATCAGGATAATAGCGATTCCCGTATAACTCGACTTTTTGACGAAATTTATCTAAATAAGCAGCAGATGCATCTTGTTTGGCCTGAATGCCATCGACCGTTTTAATGCGTTGTTTACGGCTAAAATTTTGTTGTCGTTGTAAATATTGCGCTTCTAAGCTCGCGACCATAGCAGCTTTGGCTTGAAACTGACTTTGTAGATCATCCAAGGTCTTTTTTCGTTCGCTCTGTTCGGCTTGCTTTTGCCAACTCAGAACCGTCATGAGCACTTTTTCTTCGAATTTTAACTCTCGTTTTTGCTGTATTTTCTCCAGACTTTCTAACTCTTTTTCACCTGTAGTTGCATCCGCTTGCATCGGAGCAGGCATATCGCTCGACATCCGATGTGCTTCACGGAAATCGCCCGAACCTTTTTGATCAGCTTGCGCCAAAAAGTCTGCATCTTTAACTTTTTCAGTACTTGGACGAACGGTGACGGCAATTTCTTTGGTGGAGGTGTCAGATGGTGATGGCATGGTAAATTGAATCGCCAACACAGCCCCATGCAAAAGCATCGCCAAAGCCACTGCCCCAACAAAAATTGGATCTTGCCACCAATAAGGAGACAGTTCTGAACGAAAATTTATTTTATTCCACATGGTATTCAAGCGACAAAATGTCCCATCCCCAACGGCATAACCGTATAAAAACCAAACCAATATTCAAAATTTTACAAAAATGTGACCCACTTATAGTTACAGTGTTTCCATACCATCAATTTATGAAAATGTAGCAATTAATTTTGCTACACTGCAAGTCAGAAATTTATTTTTATTTTTAGTGAATACAAAGATTGTGGCATTGCTTTACTTATCAATTCACTTTCTGGAACAACTTTTATGCAAACGCTAATTTCATCTGTAGTTAAACGTCTACGTAAAGTTTACCAAAAAGCAGAAGAATTCATCGAAGAAGAAAGAGAGTTTTCACTTTCACAAGTTTTTGTGAATGCCACGATGGAACGTTATGTCACCGAAAATGTGGGCATTATGCAAGACCTGCATGCTGATCTGTATGACGGTTGGTTACGCTTATACACCACCCTCGATGTCAAAGGCCTGCACACCACCTTATCGGTTGATTTAAAGTTGATTCAAATGGAAATGAATCAAAATGTGCAACTGATGGTTTTTGAACAAATCAGCAATACCCAAGTGATTGAAGCCAAATTCAAAAACATCTTTCAAAAATGGGGCTTTTATGTGGCAATTTGGTATTACCAGAAATTCCGTGAAGAAGATCCACTTGGCAAAATCCTAGAACATTTTGAAGTGGTGAAAGTTCAAGATGATTTACTTTACCTCGATTTAAATCGTTGGTTAGGTAAAAAAGCCAGCATTATCGAAACGTTGAGTAAAGTACATGTCAATCGTGCACGTGTCCGTCCTGCGGAGTTGATTGTTTGGGGCAATGTGAATCTTGCTGCAATTTTATCGCCTTCCAATGAAGATGACTTTGACGAAGATGATCTCAACGACAGCGAAGTTACCCCGATTCAGCAAAAAGACCGTAAAAAATAAATACCTTTACATTGAGGTAGCATGTTGCTTGTCATGAGATGCTACCCAAAACATACATCTTCATGATTTATACGAAAAATTAACAAGCGCTTAGTAAAAAACCTGATCTTTTCTTCATAATCTACAGGCATAATATCTTTAAATCGTAATGATAAATGAGCGATTCAATTCTTCATTGCTCAAAGGATATAGTGTTATGACAAAGAAATTATTGAAAGTACTGGGTCTTACTTCGGCTGCCATTTTCAGTGCAAGCATCTCTAGTCATGCCTTGGCAATGGCGCCTTTCCAAGCCAGCTATCAATTCAGCTACAACAATAAAAACCTCGGTTCAGCAACACGTACTCTTTCTCAACAAGGCAATAACTGGACCTATCAATTCAGTGCCAAAGCTGGTGGTATTGCTTCTGCATCTGAAACCAGTCAATTTAGTTTTGCCGACAATAAGATTAGCTCACAAAAATTTAGTCGCAGCAGTAAAATCTTAATTCACAACAACACGATGAGCATTAACTTCAACCCCAATAGTAAAGTTGTGAATACCAAAAAAGATGACACAGCTCGCTCATTTGCATGGCAAGCAGGTGCTTTGGATGAACTCAATGCTGAACTGCAAATCCGTGAAGATTTGAAGAGCAATTCATTGAAAACCAAGTATCTGATTGCAGATGCGAAAGCCATCGATGAACGTCGCTTTGTGAAACAAGGCACTGAGAATATCAAAACCCCTTATGGCACTTTCAGTACCATCAAAGTGGTGATGCAGCACGATAAACCAGAGCGTAATACCGTGTTCTGGTTAGCCCCAAAACTCGATTACCTTCCTGTCAAAATGGCACATAATGATGGAAAATCATCATATGGTCTGCTATTAACAGGCTATTCGGGTAAAACAAACTAAGCATCTGGTCAATTTTGGCTTGCATTTTTTTCGATGCTTTTTAAAATATGCCTTTGCTTGAACAAGCATCCGTTTAGAGGATTCTCCCGTGTACGCTTTAGAACAGAAAATCTTAAATGAAGGTATCGTTCTATCTGATCAGGTTTTGAAAGTTGATGCTTTCTTAAACCACCAAATCGATCCTGTGTTGATGCAGTTGATTGGTAAAGAGTTTGCCGCTCGCTTTAAAGATGCAGGTATTACTAAAATTATTACCATCGAAGCCTCAGGTATTGCACCTGCAATCATGGCAGGTTTAGAACTTGGCGTTCCTGTTATTTTTGCGCGCAAATACCAGTCATTAACATTGAAAGACGACCTTTACCGTTCTAAAGTGTTCTCGTTTACCAAACAGACTGAAAGTACCATTGCGATTTCAAACAAGCACATTAGTTCAAGTGACAAAGCACTTGTAATTGATGACTTTTTGGCCAATGGTCAAGCTGCCTTAGGTCTAATTGACTTAATTCATCAAGCCAAAGCTGAAGTGGTTGGGGTGGGTATTGTGATTGAAAAATCATTCCAACCGGGCCGCGATGTATTGCTTGAAAAAGGCTACCGCGTTGAATCGTTAGCGCGTGTTAAATCTTTGGAAGATGGCAAAGTTACTTTTGTTACTGAATAAGATTCAGCACTGATAAAAAAAGCGGATGAACACTCATCCGCTTTTTTTATTTAACAACAATCCCAGTTATATAGCACTTTGGAAAAGTCTCGTTTCTTTAGATCTTCTGGATGAATAAAGAAATTTCCCACACCTGAATCGCCCCACATAATCTCGTTTTCCGCATCATCAGTATCGAGCTGAAAAAGCAGCACATAATCTTGAACTTTTTCATTATATTGACGTGGGTCAGTTTGGGTAAAATAAGGATAACCGCCTAAACGATGTCCACTTGCAGAGGCCAATTCATCATAAGGCTCGATAAAATCATCCTCGAAATCCCCACCTTCAAATTGATCTTCAAAATCATACAGTTCATCGACGCCTAAAATCTTTGGTGCAAAGGCAAAATCACCGAGGCTAATTGGCTGAGAAGTCAGGCTAAATTCAATCGCGTATTGCCCCGTAAATGGCAAATAATCATCTTCACTCAGCTGAACTTCAGAGAAGTCTTGTTTTAATTGTGAAGCATCTTCAATGACCTGCTCGAAGTACAACACTTTAAAACCCGATTGCTGTTGTTGGTCATCAAAATTCATTCCATACAAATCATCGGCAGCGATGTAGAACTGTAAAATTCCTTGGTCTGGAAAATGAGCTAAATTGGGGATTTCGCCAAAATTAAACTGCGCCAATAAAGTCAATGGATTGCCATTCGAATCGACTGGGTAAGTCGCATCCAGCGGTAAGTAAGGTTGTCCCCCAATTTTACTTTGCCATAAAGTTAATTCATCACTGGGTGTCAGTTGCATAGTGACGGTTGGCAGAATAGTCGCCGTGATTTTTTCTAGGTATGGCTGCAAATTGTTCGGCAAAGTCTCTGGTTTAAAATTCATTTTGTTGCTTGTCCATGTACTTATTTATAGAACTTAATATAAAACAAGCAGCTAAATTTAAATAGAGAACAAAGTCTGCACTACGACAGTTAATGACGCTCAATTGACCCATTATTTATCACATAAATTCTGATAAGATGAGCCCGATAAAAATTTGCGATTAGGAATCACGATGCGCACTTACTTAGACCTTTTACAACATATCCTCGACAATGGCGGCGACAAAGGCGACCGTACTGGCACAGGTACACGTTCAGTATTTGGTCATCAGATGCGCTTTGATCTTTCTAAAGGCTTTCCACTGCTCACCACCAAGAAAGTCCATTTTCGCTCTATTGCTATTGAATTACTTTGGTTCCTCAAAGGTGATACCAACGTTCAATATCTCAAAGATAATAAAGTTTCAATTTGGGATGAATGGGCAACCGCGGAACAAACTGCCCGTTTTGGTCGTCCTGAAAGTGAGCTTGGTCCAGTTTATGGTCACCAATGGCGTAACTTTGGCGCAACCCAAAATGAAGATGGTAGCTACCAGCAGGATGGCTTTGATCAGATCAAATGGTTGATCAATGAAATTAAAACCAATCCTAATTCTCGTCGTTTGATTGTGTCAGGCTGGAACCCAAATGAAGCAGGCAAAGTGGCATTACCACCTTGCCATACCCTGTTCCAATTTTTCGTACAAGATAACAAACTGTCATGCCAGTTGTATCAACGCAGTGCCGATGTGTTTTTGGGTGTCCCGTTTAATATTGCCAGCTATGCCCTACTGACCCATATGATTGCTCAGGTCTGTGGTTTAGGTGTCGGCGACTTTGTCTGGACAGGTGGTGATACGCATTTATATGCCAATCACTTTGAACAGGCACAATTACAGCTTAGCCGTGAGCCGCTACAGTTGTGTCAATTAAAGCTCAATCCTGAGATTACCGATATTTTCGATTTTAAATTTGAAGATATTGAAATTGTAGGGTATGAATCACACCCAGCAATTAAAGCACCTGTCGCAGTTTAAATCGATTAGTTAGAGAGAATATAAAATGGCATGGCAAGGCACTGAAGTTGTCCACGTAGTTGCAATGGATAAAAATCACTGTATCGGTAAAGGCAATGCTTTGCCGTGGCATATCTCTGCTGACCTAAAGCACTTTAAAGCCATTACCCAAGGGGGTGTGGTGATTATGGGGCGTAAAACCCTTGAATCTATGGGGCGTAGTCTACCGAATCGTGTCAATTGGGTGATTACCCGTGACCCTGAATGGCATTTTGACGGGGTTAAAGTCGCGCATAGTATCGAAGATGCACTTAATGGCGCACTTACAGATGCACAACACGCTGAAAAAGCATCCTTATTTATTATTGGGGGTGGAGAGATTTTTACCCAAACGCTCGCTATTGCGGATCGTTTAGAATTAACTCATGTTGATCTTGACGTTCAAGGTGATGCACATTACCCAAAAATCTCCGATGACTTTCGCAAAGTAAACTCGGAACAGCATACTGATGAGAAATCAGGGGTTACTTTTGAGTTTGCGACCTACCAAAAATAAGAATGGATCGCGCTTGCCATGCACAATATTGGATCACGTGAGTTTTTCATCGCTTTAGGCATTGGGCTTTTACACAGTCTGTTTACCTTGTGCGTGATCCTTTCAAGTATCTGGCTCTGTCTAGCTTTATGGATTCAGCAACCCTTAGGTAGTTTTTTCAGTCGAGCCGTCATTGCGCTATGGGTCTTATTTGCCCTCAGCTTGATTGGCGTCTATGTCAGTGGTCATCTGGTGAGTCGTCGCACCGATATCATTATTTATTGTGTGGCATTTGCCTGTGCTTTGGTCTGGTATTTTTCCTTAGAAGCAAGACAGGATCGGGATTGGAATCCTGAGGTTGCAGAACAGCTAAGCTATGAAAAGAATGGTGATCTTGTAAAGCTGCATAATGTGCGAAATTTTGACTGGCATGCCGATGGCAGCTATGACATTCATTGGGAAGATCGCAGCATTGATCTGAATAAGATTACGGGCATCAATGTCATTACCTCCTACTGGATGGGGCCACAAATTGCCCATACGCTGGTTAGTTTCGATTTTTCAGATCAAAAGCCATTGGTATTCTCTATTGAGATTCGTAAAGAAAAAGGCGAAGATTTTTCTGCGATTGGTGGCTTTTTCCGTAAATACGAACTCAGTTTAGTCGCATCCGATGAAAAAGATCTGATCTATACGCGCAGTAATGTTCGCCATGAACAAGTCTATTTATTCCCGATCAGAATGCCCGCAGCTGAACGCAAAGCTCTCTTCATTGAATATCTGCACAAAGCAGATGAACTGCGCGCAGAAGCCAAATGGTACAACACCCTGACCAGTAACTGCACCACGCTGGTCTTTGACATGGTTCAAGCGATTAATCCGCAGCGCTTACCCAAAGACTACCGCTTATTGGCCTCAGGTTATTTACCTAACTACCTCTACGATCTGAAGGCGCTCAATCAAAACTACAGTATGAAAGAATGGTATCGCTTGGCACATATCAATCCGCGTGCAGAACAATATGAGCAACAGCCTAACCAAAGCAGTGAATATTTTTCGGATGTCATTCGTACAGGTCTTCCCAAAACTGAGTAATTTTTCCACTCATTTTATTAAAAACACCTGAACATTTACAAAAGGATACGCAATATCCTGTTCCACTCCATGTTGTTTTATTCTAATGCCAAATATAGAAACACAATGATTTGGACTTAAATTTTATGTTAAAGCCTTTTTTAATAACATGTACTTTGGCAATTGCCGTAGCAATGACCGGTTGTTCAACCACAGAATCTCTCCAAACCTCTCCCAATGCATCTCAGAAAGAAAGCATCAATCTCTATGGTCGTAACTGGATTGCCACCCATATCAATGGTGTCGAGATTACAAGCAATGATCTTTCTGGTAAGCGCCCCGCAATTCAATTTGATGCGAAAGGCAAACATTTCTTTGGTGCAGATGGTTGTAACCAGATTCAAGGCAGCTTCGAAAGCCAAGGTGCTATCTTACGCTTAGGCCCGATTGCTTCGACCATGATGGCCTGTATCGGCAAAGATAATAGCGCGCTTTCACGCCAATATAGCAATGCTTTGGCAAGCACAACCAATTACGAGCTGAAAGGCCATGAGCTTAAATTCATGGATGCGTCAGGCAAGGTTCTGGTTAGCTTTGTCACCGTGATTCAACCGTTGCCATAATTCGTTATCGTAAAAAAGTAAAAGCTCGTTTCGAACACGGGCTTTTACTTTTTCAACACTTCGTTTACTTTAGTAGCATTCTTAAAATTAAAAATTGGGGAGTCTCATGCAACAAGCGCTCGTTGGTGGTGGATGTTTTTGGTGTGTAGAAGCGGTATTTCTACAGCTTAAAGGTGTAGAAAAAGTCGTGAGTGGTTATGCGGGCGGGATTAGCCAAAACCCAACCTATGAACAGGTCTGCCAAGGCAATACTCAACACGCAGAAGTTGTGCTGATTGATTTTGATGAACAGCAGATTAGCTATTCACAACTACTGAATGTCTTTTTTACGACGCATGACCCAACCACTTTAAATCGCCAAGGTAACGATATTGGCACGCAGTATCGCTCTGTTATTTATTACTTTAATGAGGAGCAAAAGCAGCAAGCCGAACAGATTATTCATGATCTGGAAAATGAAGGTCTGAATATTGTGACTGAGCTCAGCCCAGCACCGACGTTCTACCCTGCAGAAGAGTATCATCAGAACTTCTTTGCACGTAATCCCTCGCAAGGCTACTGCAACTTTAGCATTCCGCCTAAGCTATCTAAATTGCGCGCCAAATACCTTGATCTACTCAAAGATGCCTAGGCACAAAAAAAGCAACTCAATGAGTTGCTTTTTTCTTGGTATCGCGTGCTGTCTTAGTTTTCACTGACGAATGCGATATCACTTAAGCCTGCTTCGCTGGCACGAGACATCACTTGCGCAACCGTATCGTATTTTGATTCTTTATCTGCACGTAACTGCACAGTTGGTTTGGTCGCAGCCTGTCCCGCCTCTTGGAAACGCTTTTCTAGCTCTTCTAAGCTAATAATCTGCGCATCCCAAGCCACTTCACCTTTGTCATTAATACTAATGGTGATCGCTTTTGGTGGTGGATCTACAATTTCAGCAGTGGTTTTTGGTAAACTTAATGGAATTGATGGGTTAGCAACCGTTGCTGTGACTAAAAAGATAATCATCAATACCAACATAATGTCGATCAGAGGAATGAGATTCATCTCATTCATGCCACTGTCGTGGTCTTCACCCAATTGAAAGCCCATTTTAAGCTTGACCTCCAACTAAACTTTGTTGAGTCGCTTTAGTTTCTGTTTTTGCCGCTGTTTCTTGCTGCAACATGGTATCGATTAACAAGCTATGTGCTTGATCTTGTAAATCATGTGCTAAGCCACGATTGAAACGTACACAAATGTTATAGGCCATCACCGCTGGAATCGCCACTGCAAGACCAAGACCGGTCATGATCAGCGCCTCACCCACTGGGGTTGCAACCTGAGCTAGGCCAGCTTGACCACTTTTGCCCACCGCAACCAAGGCATGGAAAATACCCCATACTGTACCAAATAAGCCCACGAACGGCGCAAGTGAAGCAATCGTTCCAAGAACTGATACACCTTTTTCTGCTTGAGATTTCTCTGCAGAGATTTGGCGAAGCAATGCTTGCTCAGCGACAGCTTTACGTTGTTCAAACGATAATGGCTGTAACTTTGATTTAAGCGTAGCCAAAGCTTGAACAAGTTGAGTATAAGCTTGTTGTTTTAATTGGCGTGTTCCTAATAGGCGCAGAATGAAAATAGTCCACGTCGCAATCGACATTGCTAAAAGGATGAAATACAGTGTTTTACTTACTGCATCTGCATGTTGCCAATAAACTGAAAAGTTCATATACGAACTCCTGATTTAATCTGTCGCAAGGACTCAAATTTATTAAGGACTAAGATCAAACGGCTGCTCTGCTCGAATCGGGTAAGCAACACCATTTTCCATATACGGTTTAAATTTCGCACTTCTTACAGCACGTAAAACTTTTTCATCGAGATTTGGTATACCACTACTACGTGTAATACGTGCATTGGTAATTTTACCTTTCTCATCAGCTTCAATCAGTACCATCACTGAGCGTGTTTGGTTATCTAAATCTTTTGCTGTAACAGATAATTTCGGTGAACGACTCCATTGAACCCCTGAACCACCAATCGATACACGTTTTGGTGATGGATCAGCAGCAGGTTGAGGTTTCGTTACTTCCTGAACGGGTTGTGGTTTTTCCACTACTTTTTCAGTAACTGTGGTAACGACTTTGGTCTCAACTTTAGGTTCAATCTTTTGTTCAGTTTTTTGAAGAACAGGTTTTGGTGCTTCTTTGACCTGTTGAACCTTTTCAATCTTTTTCGGTGGAGGCAAAGGTTTTTCAACGACCTTAACTTCCTTCACTTCTTTTTTAGGTTCAGGTTTTGGCTGTTCTTTTGGTTTCGGTGGTTCAGGTTTAGGTGGTTCTTTAATCTTAACGAACTTCACCTTAAGCGGTTCTTTTTCGATTGGTCTTAACTCAATCGTTTTCATGTGGCTCACCGCCCACAGAACTCCTACATGTCCAATCACAACTGCAACTAAGGCAGCGATGATTTTCTTTTTCATCGGGTGTGGCGTGTTGAATGTAGCAGGAGATTGACTCATAAGAATCTAAGTACCTAATAGATGGTGACGCTTTCAAAAAAACGATTCCACTCATCGGATAGAACAATGAAAGTGCCGTAATAATAAATGAGAAGTGTTTTCATTTGCAACTATTTTTTCTTGTATATTCACTAACCATTGAAAAATAGGTATAAAAAAACATGCCTTTCGACATGTTCTCTTTACATATTGAAACAAAGCGATGAATTAGAACACCACTGTTTTGTTTCCATCCACAATGATACGGTCTTCTAAATGCCATTTTACTGCACGTGCCAATACGTTACGTTCAACGTCTTCGCCTAACTCACGTAACTGCTCAACGTTATAATCGTGGCTCACACGTTCAACATCTTGCTCAATGATTGGGCCTTGATCGAGATCAGCTGTCACATAGTGTGCGGTTGCACCAATCAGCTTCACTCCTTTCTCATAGGCTTGCTTGTATGGATTTGCACCCACGAAAGCAGGCAGGAAAGAATGATGAATATTGATGATCTTCATTTCCCACTTAGCAACAAAGTCTTCACTCAAAATCTGCATATAACGCGCCAAGATCAATAGATCATTGCCCTGCATCATTTCATCAATTTGAGCATACGCTTCAACTTTATTGTCTTTATTAACCGGTACAACATGGAATGGGATACCAAAGTTTTCAACCGATTCACGCAAATCTGGGTGGTTTGAAATGACTTGGGTAATTTCACATGGCAATGAACCACGTGCATGGCGCCATAACAATTCCAATAAAGCATGGTCTACTTTAGAAACTAAAATACCGACCTTTTTCAACTCACCAACAAAAGTAAGCTTCCATTGCATCTCATAACGTTCAGCAACATTGGCAGCAAAGGTCTGCATCAACGCTTCTTTACGAGACTGCAAATGATCAATCTCAAACTCAACACGCATGAAATAACGCCCGCCTTGAGCTTCTGTTGCGTACTGATCAAGTGCGGTAATGTTTGCTCCCTGATGATACAAAAAGCTCGATACGGCTTGCACGATCCCCGGCTTGTCTTCACAAGTAATCAGTAATCGCGCTGTGTGGGCTGTAGTCGTGTTCATTTGGTTAATATCACTTATTCGAATCAAATTAAAATCAAGCCGAGCATTCTAACCCTTTTTTGCTATTGACTAAATAGCTGCTGACGATCTATTCATCATCATTTTTAAGATTAGACAAACTCGCGAACAAGTCTGACGGTCCAAGTGATTTCAATAACTGCTCATAGGTTTGGCGACTTTCACCCATTAAATATGGTCCTTCTAAGAACACCATTTGTCGCAATGCTTGCCAAACCCACTTTTCTTCCAGACGATTGTTATCGCTGATATGACCAGACATATATAAGAAGTTGGTCAGCACAATCCACAAGTTGATGATCAAGGCTTCAATTTCTGAATCGGTCATTTTCATCAGACCCGCATCTACGAAGGCACGATAAATTCTTTGCCCCTGCTGCATCACCTGTCCGGCAAAACGTGGATAGATTTTTCGGAAGTCTTCATTATTTTCGACCAGATGATAGACATCACGGTGAATAAAACGATAAGCCCATAGCTGATTACTCAATACTTGAAAATAACTAATTTTATCATTGGCGTTTAATGGTCGATCCGTTGGTAAGGCCAACATTTCCAAGGTTTCAGCCTGATACTGCTGTGCCAATTCTTTGATAATTTCTTGTTTATTACGGAAATGATAATACAAATTACCAGGGCTAATTCCCAGTTCAGCCGCAATGTGATTGGTTGTGACCGAACGTTCTCCGCGCTCATTAAACAACTGCAAACTGATTTGCAAAATTCTATCTTTTGTTTTGTTCGGTTTAACGTGTGACATTGATTGCAACCATCTATAACATAATCAATAGGTTATAAAACAAACCTATAAAGCGACTTGACACTTTAGAGTATTTACTCTAAAAATTAAAAAATAATAAGCTTTCTTTTGGTCCACTCCTATGAACAGTCAAACAAAAACAACCGCTATGACACCTCATGTTGATGTGAAACGGCTACATGATTTGCTTGAGCAGCAAAAAGCAGCTTACCAACGCCATCCTGTGCCAAGCGCCAAAGAACGTATTGAACGCTTAGCTCGACTTAAAAACATCCTGATAAAGTATCAAGATCAATTTGCTAACGCAATTAGTCAAGATTATGGCAACCGTGCCATTATGGAAACCAAAATTGGCGAAGTTCTGACTTGTCTAGAACATATCAAATACTATAGCAAGAACTTAACTGAATGGATGAAACCATCTAAACGCCATATCAGCATGTTACACCAACCAGCAAAGGGCTGGGTAGAATATCAACCATTGGGTGTCATCGGGGTAATTGCGCCATGGAACTACCCTTTATTACTTTCAGTCGGCCCACTGATCTGTGCTTTGGCTGCTGGTAACCATACCATGATCAAAATTTCGAGTGCTTCTTCAAATTTTGGTTATGTGCTTGAAAATGCCCTTTCAGAAGCATTTCCACAAGAATTGGTTGCTGTCGTCAATGGCGGCGGTGCGATTTCAGATGCATTCAGTCACCTTGCATTTGATAAATTGATTTTTACAGGCTCGACCTCTGTCGGTAAAACAGTCATGGCTGCTGCTGCAGAGAATCTTGTTCCAGTGATTTTAGAGTTAGGTGGTAAGTCTCCAGCACTGGTGCATTCATCTATGAACATTCGTGATGTCGCACAACGTATTGCCGTGGGTAAGCTATGGAATGCAGGTCAAACCTGTGTTGCGCCAGACTATATGTTCCTGCCTAAAGGTAAAACAGCAGAGTTCACCAAGCACTACAATGACTTTGTGACCACGATGTACCCAAGCTTGCGTGACAATAACGACTACACCTCTATTGTGAATGACAAACAATATAATCGTCTGCAAGGTTATTTAGAGGATGCTCGTGACCAAGGTGCAACGATTGTTGAACTAAATGCTAAGAACGAGTCTTTAACTGAAGTTCGTAAGATTGCGCCGACCTTATTAACGGGCGTGACCACTGAAATGGAAATTATGAAGAATGAGATCTTTGGTCCAATTCTGCCTATTTTAGAATACGACCATATCGATGATGCGCTTCAGTTCATTAATAGTCGTCCACGTCCATTAGCTTTCTATTACTTCGATATCGATAGTGCACGTGCTGATTATGTCGCAGGACGTACCCATTCAGGACATTTTGGTATCAACCAAGTTCTTACCCACGTGGCGCAGGATGATCTGCCATTTGGGGGCATTGGTGCATCAGGTATGGGCAAATATCATGGTAAAGAAGGTTTCTTTAGCTTCTCACATGAACGTTCAATGATGTCAAATCCGGTAAGCCCTAAACTTTACAGTTTAAAATTCATCCTACCGCCGTATAATAAAGCAACGCACAAACTGCTTTTAAAAACACTATTTCGTTAAGCTGGTTAAGGCATGAGCTATCACACCAGTTCATGCCTTGTTTTTACTAAATTCGCTTGTCTTTTAATCGTATTTTTGGTATAAAACGCCCCTTGAATGATTTCATCCGTTTACTTGAATGGCTAGTTGCACGAAACAGTGCTATATAAACTAGCAATGGAGTTCACCATGTCTAAGGTTTGCCAAGTTACCGGCAAGCGTCCTATCGTTGGTAACAACGTATCGCACGCAAACAACAAAACCAAACGCCGGTTCGAGCCGAACCTGCACCACCACCGTTTTTGGTTAGAAAGCGAAAAGCGTTTTGTACGTCTTCGTCTAACTACTAAAGGTATGCGTATTATTGATAAATTGGGTATCGAGAAAGTTGTTGCTGATCTCCGTGCTCAAGGTCAAAAGATCTAAGGAGTCTGAACAATGCGTGATAAGATTCGCCTCGTTTCTACAGCTGGTACTGGTTATTTCTATACCACTACTAAGAACAAACGTACTATGCCGGAAAAAATGGAAATCAAAAAATTTGATCCAAAAATCCGTCAACACGTAATCTTCAAAGAAGCTAAAATTAAATAATTTTAGTTCTTTAAAAAAAACGACTTCATTTGAAGTCGTTTTTTTTGGCCTAAAAATGGTCATAATGCAAAAGAAATGAAACTGCGGTTTACATGATTTTTTTTGATAAATAAAAAAATTGTCATCAACAAATTCGATTTTACTTGTTACACTTTATTCGCTGTTTTCTTGGCATGTTTTATGCTCATTTATTTTTCCCTTAACCGCAACGATTAAGGAACCACAATGCCACATGATGTTGATTTAATTATATTACTTGCTGTTGGTTTTGGTATGGCCCTTATTTTTGGCTATATCGCAGCACGTCTACGTCTCCCTCCTTTGATTGGTTATTTAGTTGCAGGCATTATTATTAGCCCCAATACCCCTGGTGTGGTCGGCGATATGAAGCTCGCCAATCAGCTGGCTGAACTAGGGGTGATGTTCCTCATGTTCGGTGTCGGGATGCATTTCTCCCTCAAAGATTTACTGCAAGTACGCCGTATTGCTGTGCCTGGCGCAATTCTACAGATTGCGGTTGCAACCTTACTCGGGATTGCAGTTTCTATGCTTTGGGGCTGGAGCTTTGGCTCGGCACTGATCTTCGGCCTAAGCTTATCTTGTGCCAGCACTGTTGTTCTGCTCAAGGCATTGGGTGATCGTGGCTTACTTGACTCAGTGAATGGAAAAATTGCTGTCGGCTGGCTCTTGGTTGAAGACCTCGTGATGGTTTTAGCCTTGGTCCTTCTACCCGCAACAGCGGTATTACTCGGTGGACAGGCACTACCTGGGACAGATACATCGCAAAGCATCTGGATCACGATTGGTATTACCCTGCTCAAAGTGACAGGCTTTATCGCCTTCATGCTGATTATTGGTAAACGACTTGTACCAATGATCATGCAATTCGTGGCACGTTTAGGTTCTCGTGAGCTGTTTACACTCACTGTTGTTGCAGCTGCGGTTTCAATAGCATACGGCTCTTACGCGGTGTTCGGCGTATCCATGGCGCTTGGCGCATTCTTTGCGGGTATGGTGGTAAAAGAGTCCGACTTTAGCCACCGTGCGGAAGAAGAAACATTGCCATTACGTGAAATTTTCGCAATTTTGTTTTTTGTTTCAGTCGGCATGCTGTTTGATCCGAGCATTCTGGTAGAAGAGCCTTTACGTATTTTAGCTGTCGTTGCGATTATCATGGTGGGCAAGACCTTAGCAGCTATGGCTCTGGTATTGTTCTTCCGCTACCCAATCAATACCGCCTTAACCGTAGGCGCAAGTTTGGCGCAAATCGGTGAGTTCTCCTTTATCTTGGCGACACTCGGTTTATCATTAGGCTTACTTACACCTGATGCCCAAAACCTGATTCTTGCCGGCGCATTGTTCTCGATTACCCTGAACTCATTTGTGTTCTCTGCAATTGAACCTGTACAGCGCTGGATTCGTGAACGCTCGCATTTAGCACGTTTATTAGAACGTAGTGGTGACCCACTGGCCATGTTACCAGATGAGGTAGATCAAGCTTATCTACGCGATCAGGTGGTGATTATTGGCTATGGTGGTGTAGGCCGTCGTATCAGTGAAAACCTGATGCAACAAAATATCAAAGTGGTGATTGCTGAAGAAAATCGTGAAATTGTTGAAAAACTACGTAGCCAAGGCATTGCCGCGGTCAGTGGTGAAGCGACTGAACCCAATGTATTGATTCAGGCACATATTCAACATGCCCGTTTGCTGGTCATTTCACCGATGGATATTTTAGATATTCATCGTATCGTGGACATTTCAAAACAGCTAAATCCTGAAATTCAGGTCCTTATTTGCGCAGAGAGTAAAGAAGAAGCTGTGGTGATACGCGAAGAAAATATTGGTGAAGTGTTCTATGCCAAAGAAGAAATGGCAAAAAATATGAGCCATCATATTCTCAGTCAAATCGAACTGGCGCATCAATCCGAAGCCCACTAAATATGTTCAAAAATAAAAAAGCGTACTTTAAGTACGCTTTTTTATTCTGTGAGATTAGCTCAAGTGTGGAGGTTGCTCATCGACGACTTCGGCCTGCCACTCATTCATCTGCTTTTCTAACAGACCAAACAAAGCCGCTTGAATCATGTGCTGTGCGACAGTTGCTGTTTGATCGCCAAGTATGGCTTTGACCTCATCACTAAACTGTATCTTCACTAAAGGCTCATTTTCAGAACCCGCATTGCGCAAAGCCAACTCACCACCTTCGAGTTGGACCAACTCAAGAACTGCTTCTTGATTACCAAATAATTCTTTTAACTGTTGCATTGACATAAATTTTCTCCATGCTTCAACATGGTGGCAAAGTATTTTGCGCTCACGTCTTATTTATATAAGTACTGTTGGCATAGATTTCAAGTCGCTTTAAACATTCGACTTAGAACTCAACCATTTCATTACGGAAACCATCAATTAAATGACTCAATTCACGATGCCACTCACGTAAAATTTTGGCATCGGGCAACCAAGCCTGTGGGCTTTGGGTGACCTTGATGATTAGGTTTGAGGACGTCTCATTTTCAGGTTCAGGTGCTGTTGGCTCAGGTGCATATTGACACATACGGTATGCACGCTTTAACTCTGCCACAAAACCATCTTTAGCCAATTGCTGCAAAACTAAAACTTCAGGTGAAACCTGCCCTTTATCTGCCATATGCTCTTCAATCGATTTAAAGGTCGGCTGTAAATCATTGAGACGGTAATAACGCACCAGTTCCTGCAAGAAAGCTAAAAGTGCACCATGCAAATGGAAAACCGCAGCTTCGCGATAAGCCTGTGCCTGCTGAATATGCTCAGTTTGCTCCGCTTGTTGACATGCAAGACGAGCAAAATACAGTTTTTGATTGGTACGATCTGCATGATAACGAGCAACACGGGACATAATATTTTCCTTCAAGATCCTTTCGCTTGGATAGCTTAAGATTAAATGCTTTAATGATAAAATCAATATCTTTTGAGCCTACCCATGCGTCATATTCAACAAGCCATACTGAGCTTAATATGCTGTATGGTCATCCCAACTACCTATAGCTGTGAGCCAGCAGGATTAGACTGGGAAAAGCTCTATACAGATTATGATGTAAACCATGATCAAATGATCGATCAAAATGAATGGAAAAAACTGATCCAGTTACGAGGCCAACCCGTTGCTTGGCAAAAACAGGTCCTCACAATCGATTCCAAAAGAATAAAAATCTTTAAAGCCTTAGACCTCAATCACAATGGTCTGATCGACCAGCAAGAAATGATCAATATCTATCAATATTTTTCGAACCCTTGTCAGGGCTGGGGTTCAACTTGGGGTAAATAACGGTAGATAAACTATCCAATGTCCAACTCAAGCAGATAGAGTTTTCGTTTGGCAATGATTTGAATCGGTGGATCAATCGGACGAATATTACCAATAACCCAAGCAAAATATCCTTCAGCCCAATACATCGCACAAGCTGCGTCAACTTCATCAGATCGCCATGGATGCACGGATTCAATATCCACCAGTGCAACTGCAAAACCAACGTCTTCATCCCCATCATTCAAAAGAAAGTTTTGATTCTCTACAATTATCAAATCTTTCAGTGGCAACATTTCAGGTTGCCATGAGCGAACTTCAAGAGTTTTAATTTTCTTCGCTATTCGCTCAGCATTTGGTGCAACAATTGATAAAGCCGTATATTGCTTTAACATTGCTAATTAAGCTTTATCATCCGCAGCTTTGACACGAATGCCTTGGCTTTTTACTTTCAAGGTGTTTAAACCTTTAATTGCTTTAATCGCTTCACGAGGATTTGGCATTTCAACAAAACCAAAACCTTTCGATTTACCCGTTGCTTCGTCTTTGACCACGACACAAGACTCAACTTTTCCATATGCTTTGAATAAGTCGAGAATTTCCGCATCAGTCACATTACGGTCTAAATTACGAACTAAAATTTTCATGCTAAAACCTAAAAGATGATTCATTGTAGAATCAATGAATCAAAAGAAATTGAATCTGCCTAGTTTAATCGAAATCAATCCCAAAACCTAAATTGATTGTGGTAGCACGAGAACGATTGCTTTGACCATAGCCACGTGGAATATCTCGATGAATCTGAACATCGACTAAATGTTGAGGTAAATCATTGAGGAAGTAACTTTCTATTTTTCTTCCTAGCTCATCATATTGATCTTGTGACCATAAATTTAAATTCTGTTTGGTCAAAATCAATTCATCTTCTGCACGGGTTAAGGCCACATACAGCACACGACGCTCCTCCTCCACATCATCAAAATCGCCTTGTGCACGTGCATGAGGATATTGATTCGGAGAAACATGTGGGACATAACAGACTTTTTGTTCAGCACCCTTAGCTGAATGGATGGTAATCAGCGTCACTAAATCTTGGTCAGGCGTTTTATCAATTTCTGAGATAGAAATTGGATCAAGTACATATTCCTCTAAGAACTCCCCAAGAGCACTGTGTTTACGTGCCAATTGCTTGACCAAATCAAAGTCTTTAACACGGCGTGACCAATCTTTAGTTTTATAATTATTTTCCAGCTGTTCATTTAGCGCATCCAGTGCAAGGCCTATACAAGCTTCGACATGCTGCTGCAATACATCCAGTTGCATCAAAATTAAAATCGCCTGTTGTGGTACTTTGCCATGCCGCTCTAAACGTTGGCAACGGGCTTCAATATCAGGCAGTTGAATCAGCTCTTGCGCCAACTTACTGGCACCCACATCGCCCACGCCATCCCAAAGCGTCAGGAAACGCATCCAGGCTAAATCATCCTGCGGGTTAACGCTGACCCGAAGTAAGCTCAATACGTCTTTAACATGGGCAGACTCAAGCAGTTTTACCCCACCAACAAAACGATAAGAGATATTGGCTGCAATCAAAGCACCTTCCAAATAACGCCCACTAAAACCTGAGCGCAGCAACACCATATGTTCTGCCCAAGCCGCACCTTGCATATGACGGCGACTCAAATCCTGAATAATCCAATTGGCTTCCTCAAACTCATTACTCAAGATATGCAGTTGTGGCTTTAACCCTTTGCCCCGATAAGCCTGTAGATGCTTGTCATATTCAATTTGGCTCTGCTCCAGCAGCCAATTGGATAAATCCAAAATACCTTGGGTCGAACGATAATTCATTTCCAAAGTCAGCACTTCTGCATCGGGTACACGTTCTTTAAAATGATGAATATTTTCAAAATCTGCGCCACGAAAGCCATAAATAGATTGTGCATCATCCCCCACACAAAATAGTTTTACCTTGCCAACTAAAGGCTGAAGCAAAGCCCATTGCAGTGGATTAGTATCCTGCATTTCATCAACCAATAAGGCAGAGCAGAAACCAGTGACCCACTTCACTAACTCTGGTGAACTTTGCAAATGCACGGCAACAATAGATAGGATATCGTCGTAATCAAGAAAATTACGTTCATGCTTGCGTTGCTCATAGGCTTTCATCAATTCAGCAATTTGAGCTTTATACTCAACCGCTTGGGGTAACTGCTCAATCAATGCATCTGACAATTTGGTTTTGGTATTCCGCGCATAAGAATACAGATCGCACAATTCTGCAGCCTTCGGCAAGACATTGCCCTTATCTTTGCCACGCAATAAGCGGAACATCAGCAATTGATCATCTCGATCAATAATACTGAATTGGCTCAGCCCAAAAGCACGTGGATTACGGCGCAATAGATACATACAAAAAGTATGAAAGGTTGATGCACGTAAACCTTTGGCCTGTGCGCCCATATGTTGTTCAACACGCGTCACGATTTCACTTGCTGAACGTCGGGTAAAGGTCAGAATCTGAATTTGTTGTGCAGCTAAACCCTGATCAATTAAATATGCTGCTCTTGCCACGATGGTTTTGGTTTTACCACAACCTGCTCCAGCCAAGACCAGACAATTTTGTGCTGTCGTTGTGGCTGCTTGTTTTTGTTGAGGATTCAGTTCATCAATTAGCTTGGCAAGCGTCATACAATCGGTCAATTAAAAACGAAATGCTATTTTAGCAGACTCAAGCCATTGAAATGTTTCCGACTACAAAAACAAAAAGAGCATGTGTATTACATGCTCTTAGTTTTAACTTGATCGTTTAAATTGTGGTTGAGCTATGTGGTAACTGCTTAATTGCGCCAGCAAAAGTCAGGTAATTAATGCCTTGGAATAGAATATCAATCGCAAGGAACATCCCCAATACCCAGAACGGTGAATCCGGTGATGAAAGAATGAGAATACCGGTGAGTAAGGTTAATATGCCGGAAAACAGCACCCATCCCCAGCCTGAAATTGGTCTAAGGATAAAGGCGTTCACGGTACGGATAATCCCTGCAATAATTAAGGCAACCGCCAAGAAACTGGTGAGTACCACCGCGGTAATCACGGGTGTAGTAAACGCAAAGTAACCTGCTGCCAGATACAGCACACCAAACAAGGCCCACAACCAACGTGTGCCGCCTTTAAACACCATAAATGCGGCAACAAAATGCAAGATACCACCCAACATCATCAACACACCGAACAGCAATACCGCAGATAGTGTTGCAAAGGGTAAAGCCGCTAAAAGAACAAGGCCAAAAATAACCAATAATACGCCCAATAACAGATACCATTTACGATCAGCGTGCAGCTGATTGCGAATTAGATCGTTACCCACTGTTTTCATCATTATTTACTCTTTTATCATCAATGTTATATCTCTATATTGATCGCGTTTTTCACTGAGTTCTGTATAAGGCATGTTGAGAATTAATGACGGAATGTCAGAAAATGGATGTTTTCTTTGATCTTTTTAAGTTGTGTCATTATTTTTTTAAAGATATGGATAAGTCTGAACTTATCCACAATTTATTTGATCCAGCCTATTTCTTGGGCGGTCAGTACACTGATCACGGTTTGCTCTAAATCGTTTGGCATTTTACTTTTGTGTTCGGACAGTGGAATCCGTCCACCCATTATTTCAGCTTCAGTTTGTGGATAGAGCGGCTGTTTATCTGCCTGTGCATAGCCAATCGGAAAAATAGGTTCACCATTGGCTAAGTTATATTTATCGGTCGCGCCAAAACCATGTAATAACTCATGTACCAACACCACATTGTTCTGTTCTGCCTGTTTTGCTGATGCAAATAAATTGACTGAACCAATGCGCCCACGTTCCAGCGCAGTTGAGTGCTTGAGTTCCCGACTTTGCTTCGGGTCATAGAAATTCAGATATAGAGTTAAACTCGGTGAACCGTCTACCGACTCATGCTGCTTCCATGCATAAAAGCGAAACTTTAGACTCCACAGAATATTATTCAGAGTACTTGGCTGTTCAGACATCTTCGGTGGTGCTTGCTGCAATTCCCGCCCAATCTCGATCATAAAGTAACTGCTTTGCCCTCGATATTGCTGGCTATTTTTTTCCAGATATTGCTTCACCTCAGCAAAATCATCTTGCTGCAATTGTTGAATATACTGCTGTGTTGTAGCTAAACCATCGGCATTAATCGGATGCAACAGCACATTAATCGGCTGATTCCAATCCTGATTTTGATCACGATAAGCATTGATCGCAACGATCAACAACACCAGTAGTAAGCAAGCGACTCGAATATTTTTCCACATGCATTTCACCCCAATCAAAATTAATTTTTCTTTTTATTTGTTCTATAAAAAATGCCAGCAATCGCCAGCATTTTTTAAACTTTAATGTTTAAGCTTCTACCCATTTCCCATCTTGGAACACCAAACTCCACTTGGTTTGTTTCCCTTCAGCGGTTTCAGAACCCACATATTGTGCTTGGTTCTTACGGCTGAATTTCACTACCGTTGGATTGCCTTCTGGATCGACATCTGGAGCTTCTAACAAGAACTGGTATTTCGGATCAAGCTGCTCAGCCACACTGCGTAATTCAGCGACTTTCGGTGCACGCGTTTCACGGATTTTCGGGAATTTGCTGGCTGCTAAGAACAGACCTGCTGCACCATCGCGTAATACGAAGAAATCATCATGCTTGGCTGAACGTAAGTGTTCCATTTTGATTGGATCAACACGCGGTGGCGCTGGTTGACCACTCTTTAATACTTTACGGGTATTGTCACAACTTGAGCAGGCAAAGTAAGGTCCAAAACGACCTGTCTTTAACTGCATTTCACCATCACATTTATCACATGGAATGGTTGGACCATCATAGCCCTTAATCTTGAATTCGCCTTCCTCGACTTCGTAACCATCACAATCTGGGTTATTACCACAGACATGCAATTTACGACCACCATCGACCACATAGCTGTCCATTGCTGTACCGCATTTAGGACAACGGTGTTTCGACATCAAATCAGCTGTTTCAGCACCATCATCATCCGACAAAGCAGCTAAAGACTCGACTGGTGTTAAATTGAGTGTGCCTTTACAACGCTCTTTCGGTGGCAGGTTATAACCTGAACATCCTAAGAATACACCTGTTGTTCCAGTACGAACTTGCATTGGACGCGAACATTCAGGACAAGAGACATCGGCAACTTCGACTGGCTGATTACGGCGCATGCCGCTTTCACCCTGCGCATTGGTCAAACGTTTCTTGAAATCACCGTAGAAGGTATCCAGTAACTCTTTCCAGTTACGCTCCCCCATTGCAACACGGTCTAATTGACCTTCTAAATCAGCGGTAAAAGCATAATTCATCAGGTTATTAAAACTTTCATCCAAACGGTCTGTAACGATCTCACCCATCTTCTCGGCAAAGAGACGACGGTTTTCCAGTTTTACATAACCACGTTCTTGAATAGTTGAAATAATCGCAGCATAAGTCGATGGACGACCAATCCCTTTCTTCTCTAATTCTTTCACCAAAGACGCTTCGGTAAAGCGTGCAGGTGGCTTGGTAAAATGCTGACTCGGATCAAGTTTTTCTAACTTAAGTACTTCACCCACTTTCACCGCAGGCAATAAAATATCATCATCCGATTTATTTGCACCACGAACACGGGTAAAACCATCAAATACCAGTGTGCGGCCTTTCGCCTTTAACTCAACATTTGACGCTTCAACAGTCAAGGTCGAAGATAAATATTCTGCGGGTGTCATTTGACAGGCAACAAATTGACGCCAAATCAAATCATATAAACGTTGTGCATCACGCTCTACGCCCGCCAGTTTATCGCCAGTCAAACCAACATCTGAAGGACGGATTGCTTCATGGGCTTCTTGTGCACCTGCTTTATTGCCATAGCGATTTGGCTTGGCAGGGACATATTTTTCACCAAAATTTTGTTGAATATGGTTACGTACCATATTCACAGCGTCATCACTCAAAAAGGTTGAGTCCGTACGCATATAGGTAATAAAACCACCTTCATACAAACGCTGCGCTAGCATCATGGTTTTCTTCACAGAGAAACCTAAACGCGTACTCGCTGCTTGTTGTAAGGTTGAAGTGATATACGGAGCGCTCGGATTAACTTTAGTTGGTTTATCTTCGCGTAGTGCAACTTTATATTCAGCATCTTTTAATACACTGAGTAAGGCATCAGTTTCGGCTTTATTTTTAAGCTTAAGCGTTTTACCTGCTTGCTTAACCGCTTCTAAGCGTATGTCTTCTTTCTTAGAAATGGTATCTGCAAAAACTTGCCAGTATTCTTCTGGAATAAATGCACGGATTTCACGTTCGCGTTCAACCACCAGTTTTACAGCAACTGACTGCACGCGTCCTGCCGATAAACCACGGGCAATCTTTTCCCATAGTAATGGCGACACCATAAAGCCCACCACACGATCGAGGAAACGACGCGCCTGTTGAGCATTAACACGGTTTAAATCAAGCCGTGTTGGCTGTTTAAATGCTTCTTGAATGGCATTCTTGGTAATTTCGTTAAAGACCACACGATGGTAGCGACTATCATCCCCACCAATCACTTCTCTTAAATGCCAAGCAATTGCTTCCCCTTCTCTATCCAAGTCCGTTGCGAGATAGATTGCATCTGCATCTTTGGCGAGTTTTTTCAGTTCGGCAACTACATGTTCTTTGCCCGGGAGCACTTCATAGTGTGCGATCCAATCATGCTCTGGATCGACCCCCATACGGTTGATCAGCGCAGACTGTGCTTTTTCGGCTTTCTGTTGATCCGTTAATTTGGCACGGGTTGCGGGCTTCTTTTCAGTGGATTTCGCCCCGCCTCCTGTCGGTAAATCACGCACATGACCGACAGATGACTTCACCACATATTGTGAACCCAAATATTTATTAATTGTTTTCGCTTTTGCAGGCGACTCCACAATCACTAAGGCACGTTTCTTTGCAGCAGATGCGGAAGCTGCTGTGCTTTCTGAAGCAGAGCGTGGAGTATTCGCCATAATAAATCGTTTTTCCTATGATCAATCAGAGAGTTAGCGCTGTGCTAAATCATGTAAATAAGCTTTTATCTGTTCAAGCTGTGTGGCTCTTAGGTCAGTTTCTTCATCCCAATACAGTCCGACACAGTTTGCCTGCATATCAATAGCATAAACTCCTTTTAATGCAATGGTTAAATCATTAAATTTCTGATCCCCTTGCACAACCTGAAGCTTGCCATCCACCACCCGCGCGCGCATTAACGCCAAACGAGCATCTGGAATCAACACACTGTAATAAGCCACCATACTGGCACGTTTTTCCGATGCCATTGGAATCTTGGTCCATTCTGGCGCAACGATTAAACGCGGATGCAATCCCATTTTACGCGCCTGATCACGCATCATACCCAATGCCTTTTCTCGTGGACTGACACGCAAGCCAAAAATCGAGCCAAGTACAAACAGTACAATCGCAACAGTGATCCAAATTCCAATATTACTCATAAAGTAGTCCAAAACTTTCTTTTATTAGCGTTACATAAGTTGAATCCAAAAGGCAAGTTACAACGTAAAAAATAATCTTGTATTCAACAGTACCCTTTAAAGCCTCTATTTTCAGACTATCGAACACCTAAAATGCCAAATGCTTTTAACGCGCTTACTTTATTCGATCAGGGTTAATTTTCCGAATTGATCAAGATGTGCATCACCCCAATTCTTTAATGCAACAATAATCTGTTCCAGACTACGACCTAAATCAGTTAAACAATATTCAACTTTTGGAGGAACTTGCGGATAGACCTCTCGATGCAGAATGCCATCTTGTTCTAATTCGCGTAGCTGATTGGTCAGCATTCTCTGGGTAATACTCGGTACACGCTTACGAATTTCATTAAATCGTAAGGTGCCTTCATTAAATAAATGCCAGAGAATGACACATTTCCATTTTCCATCAATCAAACTGATGGCGGCTTCAACTGAACAGCCTGGGGAACAATCAAAACTCGAATGTCGCATTTTTGCCATTTTACAGTATCCTTTTTGACACTATGAGCGTTATTTGTCTGTAGTCACTAAAATTAAGCTTAAGTTATGCTGAGATTCCAATCAAGTGGAAACAAAACCATGAAAGCTGTGGCATACCAAAAGGCAGGTGCAATTACTTTAGACGATGCACTTGTAGACATTGAGATCGACTCACCTATTGCACATGGACATGATTTACTCGTTCGTGTGCAAGCTGTTTCGGTCAATCCAGTCGATACCAAAATTCGGAACAATAAAAGTGCAGAAGATCAGCAATGGAAAATTCTGGGCTGGGATGCAGTGGGTATCGTTGAGGCGATTGCCGAACACGTCACTCAATTTAAAATTGGTGACCACGTCTGGTATGCAGGTGCACTCAACCGACAAGGCAGTAATAGTGAATTACAATTGGTTGACGAGCGTATTGTCGGACATAAACCCAAGTCACTCGATGCTAGCGAAGCAGCAGCACTACCTTTAACCGCAATTACCGCATGGGAAATGCTGTTTGATCGATTACAAGTTCCTCGAGCTGCGGCTGAGAACACTTCGATCCTTGTCATTGGCGGTGCTGGTGGGGTGGGTTCAATCACCATTCAATTGCTCAAACAATTAACCAATTTAACCGTTATTAGTACCGCATCTCGACCAGAAACGTCTGAATGGGTAAAACAGTTGGGTGCTGATTATATCCTAGACCATCGCCAAGCTTTAGCTCCACAAATTCAGCAGCTCGGCTTAAATGCGCCTTTATATGTATTTTCAACCACGCAAACCGATCAGCATCTCGCGGATATTGCAGAACTGATCGCAGCACAAGGTCGTTTCGGTTTAATTGATGACCCAGAGCAACTCGACATTCAGCCCTTTAAATCAAAGTCTGTTTCGGTTCACTGGGAGCTTATGTTCACACGCTCTATGTATCAGACTGAAGATATGATCCAACAGGGCCAAATTTTAAATCAGGTTGCAAGCTTAGTTGATGAAGGAAAGATTAAAACCACCGTGAGTCAGGTACTTTCGCCAATCAATGCAGAAAACCTAAAACGTGTACATCAACAAATCGAAACTGGCACGACCAAAGGAAAAATTGTCCTGCAAGGTTTTTAAACGCGATTATTCAATGTAAATCTTGCTGTCATACCACTCAGCATTGCTGCAAGATTTATTAATAATGCGGTGGTTTATCATTTATCGGGTCAAAAGCTGCAATTCCTTCGGATAAATCTGAAGATTCAACCCGACGATATAAAAATTGCATTTGTTTTTTTAAATCAGCAATTTCCTGCGTTTGAATTGCGAGTTGCTGATTCAATTGTTCAACTAAATCATCTAAAAATGCAATTCGGACTTGCAAATCTTCAATGGGTGCGGAGAATGACGCGTGATTATCAAAATTTTGTGGTTTAGTCATTTCAGACCTCATCTGAACTTTTAGGAAACATTATGGCCTATATTACTTTAAGGGATGTCCATCTCGCATTTGGCGGACCTGCCTTACTCGACGGCGCGAACTTCAACCTAGAACGTGGCGAGCGAGTCTGTTTAATTGGTCGTAATGGAGAAGGTAAGTCTACTTTATTAAAACTGATTGAGGGAAGCTTGTTACCAGATAACGGTGAAGTTTCAATTCAAAATGGTTTAACTGTTTCAATGTTAGCCCAAGACGTTCCGATGGACTCAGGCAAAGTTGCTGACATTGTTGCCGATGGTGCAGGCGAAGCGTCTATTGTATTGAAAGAATACCACGAAGCCAGTGATGCCTGCGTATTGGGTGATATGGAAGCTTGCGACCGCATGGGCATGCTACAGCACAAACTGGATCAGTTGGATGGTTGGGCATTAGAAAATAAGGTCAACTCGATTCTCAGTAAAATGGGACTTGATCCTAACGCAGATCTAGCGGATTTATCGGGTGGTCGTAAACGTCGTGTGTTATTGGCACGTGCCCTACTCACTCAACCTGATGTATTGTTACTCGACGAACCAACCAACCATTTAGATGTTGAAAGTATCGAATGGCTCGAAAAGTTTTTATTGGATCAAAATAACCTGACCCTGCTGTTTATTTCGCATGACCGTTCATTTGTTGACAGCATTGCAACCCGTATTGTTGAGCTTGATCGTGGTATTTTGCGTAGCTACGAAGGTAACTATTCTCGCTATCTCGATCTCAAAGCACAACAAATGGAAGCAGAAGAAAAGCAGAATGCTTTATTTGATAAAAAGTTAGCTGAAGAAGAAGCTTGGATTCGTCAAGGCATTAAAGCACGTCGTACCCGTAACGAAGGTCGTGTCCGTGCGTTGCAAGACTTACGTGAACAATCTAAAGCACGTCGTTCACAACAAGGCAAAGTCAGTATGGCAACGCAAGAAGCCAATCGCTCTGGTAAGCTGGTATTTGAAATTGAAAATCTCAGCGTCAGCTATGGTCAACAACCACTGATCAAAGATTTCTCTGCTATCGTACTACGTGGTGATCGTATTGGTTTGGTCGGTGACAACGGTGTCGGTAAAACCACTTTGATTAAAGCGATTTTAGGTGAGATTGAGCACGGTGGTTCTGTGAAAACCGGTACTCAACTCGAAGTTGCTTATTTTGACCAATTGCGTAATGCCTTAGACCTTGAAAAAACCGTCATGGCCAACGTTTCAGAAGGTTCTGATTTTGTTGATGTGAATGGTAACCGCCGTCATATTTATAGTTATCTGCAAGACTTTTTATTCTCGCCAGAACGTGCGCGTACCCCAGTTAAAGCCCTATCTGGTGGTGAGAGAAACCGTATCTTATTGGCAAAATTATTGCTCAAACCATCGAATTTAATCGTGATGGATGAGCCAACCAATGACTTGGATATGGTGACACTTGAGCTACTTGAGGAAATGCTGTCTGACTATAAAGGTACGTTGCTGTTGATCTCGCATGACCGTGCCTTTATGGACAATGTCGTGACTTCGACATGGGTATTCGATGGTAAAGGTAACATTGATGAATACATCGGTGGCTATCAAGACTATCTGGAACAGCGCCCAGATCAAAAGGTGGTTGATCAGAAAAGTGATGTAAAAAAAGCGCAAGCCAAAGCAGAAGCGGCTGCAGCACCTAAAAAAGTAAAACTCAGTTATAAAGACCAGCGTGAGCTTGAGCAACTGCCTGCTGAGATTGAAAAATTGGAAACTGAACAAGCAGAATTATCAGAAAAATTAGCTGATGGGTCTTGGTTTGTTTCAGATGCCAATGCCGCAACTGCAGCCAGCCAACGCCTAGCAGAAATTGAAGAAGTATTGCTAGAAAAATTGGAACGCTGGGACATTTTAGAAAATATGTCTAAAGGCAACTAAGTTGATTGAGCATTTATCCTTTCGAGGGTAAATGCTCCTACCTTAGATACTCAATTCAGTTCAAATTAAAACCTTCTTTAAATTTCTGGTAAATATTAAAATTTTCATCATCAAAACAAATAAAAACAACCTGTTGTACACATATTCCCTTACTTAGTTGTTCAGCAATGGTCTTTAAGGCGATCTGTGCGGCTAGTTGTTTCGGAAAGCGATAAATCCCCGTTGAAATATTGGGAAATGCAAGGCTTTGTAGTTTCATCTCTTCTGCTAATTTAAAACTATTGAGATAGGCACTTTCCAATAGTCTCTCTTCCTGATGCTGCCCATCGACCCAAGTCGGTCCAACCGTATGGATGACATATTTAGCAGGCAGATTTCCTGCTGTGGTCACGACCGCTTCGCCAACTGTACAACCACCTTGCTTGGCACGAATCTTTTGACAATCTGCCAAAATCGCTGCGCCACCACGACGATGGATCGCGCCATCCACACCACCCCCACCTAATAGTGAAGTATTGGCTGCATTAACAATTGCATCTACCTCGATTTGGGTAATATCCCCTTTGATTATTCTGATACTTTTCAAAAGATTCCCCTTCTCAGTGTGTCATATAAGAGATCGTGAACGATAAAAACAGCTTTAGTTTTATTTTACATTTAAAGTTGCCAAACTCACTTCATGTTACACTGCTCTGAAATTCAACGTTATTCTCTTTACTAAGTTTATGAGTCAAAATCAGTCTTATATCCCTGGCGAATTTCAATGGAAATTTCTATTACCCAAATACTGGAAAATTTGGATCGCCATTCTCTTTCTTATGCTATTGGCCATTCTCCCATGGGCTATTCAATGGCGCTTGGCACAAGGTCTAGCCGCTTTATGCTGGCGCGTGCTCAAATCACGACGTAAAACCACACTTCGGAATTTAGAGTTGTGTTTTCCAGAGTGGTCTCCTGCCGAGGTTGAAGCACAAGCCAAACAAGTTTTCGTGGATATGATGCTTGGTGTATTTGAAACCCTCAATGCTTGGTACTGCCCCAAATGGTTTAAAGGCCGCCATAGTATTGAAGGCTTAGAACATATCACCGATGCAAAAGCACAAGGTAAAGGCGTATTATTACTCGGGACCCACAGTACCTTACTGGATGCAGGCGGTTATATCTGTTCTCAATATTTTGAACCCGATGTGGTGTATCGCCCACAAAACAATCCGCTGTTGGATATGCTGATTTATCGCTGTCGTGCCACCATTTATCAACATCAAATTGACCATGATGACATGCGAGGTTTGATTCGTCGCCTAAAAGACGGTGGTGCAATTTGGTATAGTCCAGATCAAGATTTTGGTTTAAAACAAGGTGTGATGGCTCCATTCTTTGGTGTTCCTGCTGCAACCGTCACTGCACATCGCCGTTTACTCAAAATTTCGAAAGCTGTCGCGATTCCATTATATTTCTACCGTTATGGCGATGTTCGCAATCCACAATATAAAGTGCTGATTGAACCAATTGTGGACAATATGCCAAGTGAAGATGAGGTAAGTGATGCGATCCGAGTGAATCAGATTATTGAAGCTCAACTTCGTATCGCACCTACGCAATGGATGTGGTTCCACCGTCGTTTTAAAACCCGTGCTGAAGGTTACGACAAAATTTATTAAGCTAAAAAAGCCGCCTCATGAATCAATGAAGCGGCTTTTTCTAAAGCAATAACCACAATTAATTCGGGAAAATTACCCCAGTACTTAAATCAAAATAAGTAGGGGTGTTGCTATACACCGAACCCAATTTAACATTAATGAACCAACCCAAGTTACCTTGATCTTGTAAACGGTTTTGAATTTCGCTCGGTAAATCCAATTTATAAATCGCATCTTCTTTAAAGACTTTTGATTCAATGCTGGCTGTACTTTCACTATCGCGTTCAAATAAATAGCCTTGTTGTAACACACCAAATCCAATCGAATTATCTTTATCAATCAAATGATAACCTTCTGCAGCTTGCTGTTTTAGCAACGCATCTAGTTTGGTTGGATTATCCTCAAAGAATCCTGCTTCCGTTTTTGGCATGTCAAAATAACGATAGCTATAGGTTCCATTGTGGGTGCTGCTATTTACACAAGTTGGGATGTAATACATGTCATTCTTGGTACCATTGGTTGTGAAGTCTTCACCCGCAGAGATTAATTTACAGCCTTGTGCGCCGAGCTCATTAAATGCAGCAAGAATACTTGCTCTGGTTTTATTGGTTAAGAAACGATTGTCATAAGTATAGGTTGCTGGCTTCTTATCATTTTTCACAAATAAATATTTATAGGTATTGCTTGGATCCTCTCTTAGGAACGACTTATAAATAAAGCCAGACTCACCTTGCTTTTTCATTTCAGCTAATTTGAGCACATATCTATTTGCGATCACATTGGTGGTGATATCAGCAATTTTATAGCTATAGGTATCGGTTGAAGCATTATTTTTTACATATAAGTTTTTAGGTTCAGGGAAATCACTATTGGCTTTTTTTACATCCAATGATGTACCCGCCAAGGCAAAACCTTGACTACCCTGCTCATTGGCTTGCGCCAAGAAATTGGCCCAAGACGCTTGATTATCGAGTAGACGATAACTTGCTGTTGCTTTACTCACAGTCGGTTTTAATAAGCTATAACCTTCGACATTGGTACGGGTATAACAAGTGACAACTTTAGATGGATCGACTGAATCCATATAAGTTTGAATATCTTTGATATTCGCTGTTTCACTCACTGCACACATGCCATCACCTTTAAAGGCATAAGCTGAAGCAATTCCATTTGGTCGATAGCGATCACTATATTTCACTCGATTTGCCGTGGTTGTACCGCTGGTTTCAGTCGCTGCAATCTCGCTAATCAGTGCATCATCTGATGCAACATCGTAAGTTTTAATGACTGCACCAGTACAATCCTCTTTTTCAAATTGACGGGTTTCCGTCGTAAAGCGAACACTATTATCGGAGGTCTTATGTACTGTTAAATTGGTTCGTGCTCCCTTATGACAGAATCCACCCAACCATGAACCCACAAAACGATCAGCCACGACTGGAGTTGGTGTAGGAGTCGGGGTGGGCGTTGGAGTGGGTGTAGGTGTTGGAGTCGGGGTCGGTGTAGGCGTTGGAGTCGGGGTAGGTGTTGGGGTCGGTGTTGAATCTGAATCATTATCAGATCCACAGCCCACCAAGATTGCGCAAGTTACGCTAAGTGCTAGTTGAGTCCATATATTTTTCATTGCATCACCCTCTGTGTGATTTTTTCACATATTCGTGTATGTGAAAATTTAACACTTTTATTCTTGAGTGCAAATATGTTTATGCGTAAATTAATAACGAAAGGTAAAATCATTTTTTATTGATGGTTGGAAGGTATGGATGCTCAAGAAAACTTAGCAAGACAATTCAATGCTTTACCGAAAGAATGGCAGGCATGGTTAGAGGAAAATTTAGAGCGTGGTTGTGCGCCAATTGATTTAGCCAATATTCTGTTGCGTGAAGGTTTAATTGACCTGAATAAAGATTTTTCTGCTCCGATATACACTGAAGAGCAGCACTACCGAGAACTTGAACAGGCAGCAGCTGCAGAACAAACCCAACTCAGCAGTACATTTACACCAGAGCAAAAAAAATGGTTGGCTCAGATGCTACTGGATGGTTTAAGCAAAGCTGAGATTTATCAGTCATTGATGAAGCAAGGATTGAATGAAAACGATATTGCATTCGAATGGGTACAGTTAAAGCAGCATCCTTATTTTCAAATCGCCGAAGAGCAGCACTTCCTGCTCAAAAAACGTAATTGGCTGCTGCATACTTTAGATCGTTTTGCCCGTTTAAATCCTGAATATCAGCAGATTAAGCGAGTTTCAAAACCTGATTTTGCAGATTTTATCCAACAGTATTACAGCCGAAACTTACCTGTGATTTTGACTGATGCTATCCAGCATTGGCCCTCTTTACACAAATGGTCACCACAATATTTCAAACAGGCTGTCGGTACACAAGAAATTGAAGTTCAGTTCAATCGTGAACAAGACCCTTTATTTGAACGTAACTCGATTCAACATAAAACCAAAATGCGAATGAGTGATTTTGTTGATTTAATCGAACAAACCCCACATTCCAATAATTTTTATATGACAGCGAACAATGCCAAAGCTAGCCAATCTAGTCTGGCTGCATTGTTTCAAGATATTGATCATTTTCATGGCTATACGGACCACGCCCAAGTCTATGATCGTAGCTTCATCTGGTTTGGCCCTAAAGGTGCCTTTACTCCCTTACACCATGATTTGACCAATAACTTTTTAGTACAAATTTATGGACGGAAAAAAGTCACCCTGGTTCCTGCAATGCAAACACCACACCTCTATAATGATGTCGCCGTATTTAGTAAAATTGGCGATCCTCATCGTCCTGATATAGTGAAATCATTTCCAGATTTTGCCCATAGCAGCAAAATCGAATGTATCCTGAATGAGGGCGAGGCCTTATTCATTCCACTAGGTTGGTGGCATTGTGTCGAAAGTTTAGACATTTCTATGAGTGTTTCCTTTACTCATTTCAATATCGATAATGCGGGCGCTGAATCCTTTCCTTCACTAAGCGGGCATTAAAAATTGTGTCAGCCAATGACTTAACCGAATCCGTTCTTAAGGTGTTCTAATGGTAAAACCAACCGACCAAGTCATCAACACAGCATCATCTGAATTGAATGCACAAGGTGTGATTCCGCAAGATGCAGAAACCACATTGGATAGCATTTATCCCATGATGCAGCATATCGCACGTTGGTTAATCCATTCCGGTGTTGGCTATACCGATTTCGTGGCTGCGCTAAAACCAATTTTTTATGAACAAGCCTTGGTTGAATTAGAACGAATCAAACAGAATAAAACCGATTCAGCAGTCAGTTTATTATCGGGACTGCATCGCAAAGATGTCAGCGCTTTTCGACAACAAGCCAATCAAGTCACCAATGAGGCTCCTAATTTTGCCATTAGTGTTCCTGCCCGTGTCATTGCCCGCTGGATTGCCCTTGATCTCCCCCATCAAATTCCTGTTTCCGGTGAGGAAAATAGTTTTGAAGCCTTGGTTAAACACATTTCAACAGAAAAACATCCGCGCTCGATTTTGTTTGAATTACAGCGTTTAGGTGTAGTTGTTCAAATCGATCAAGAGGTCGTATTACAACAACATAGCTTTACCCCAGATAACCAAATGCAAGAAAGTAAAGCTCTGTTTTCTGCCAATCTCAGTGACCATTTGGCTGCAGGGATTGATAACTTTATCAGTGAGAAACCCTTTACCCATCTCGAACAAGCTGTACATGCCGAAAAATTAACAGCACAATCTGTTGAGGCACTTCGGCAGTTGAGTATTACACTTTGGCAAGACATGGCAAAACAACTTTTAAATGCCGCGATTCAGCATTGTGATCAAGACCAAGAAAAAGATGATGCTTATTATCAATTTCGCTTTGGTGTCTACCAGTACGATACTCAGATAAAACTACAAGTGCCTTATATTTTTAAGGATAAATAACAATGAGAAGCTTATTGCTCGCGACAGTTTCCTTCATTTCAGTGGTTGTCTTAACCGCCTGTGGAGAAAACTTTTCTGTTGCCAATGTGAGTCTAGGTGGCAGTGGCTCTGGTACACAAAAACCATTACCTGGTGGAGGAAATCCACCTGTCACTGGTGATAAAGGTAAAGATGATGAAGAGGAAGATCAATATGATTATTTTGTTACCTTCCCTGATGCCGTAAATGATGAATGTACTGGCATACAACGTAGTATATATTTCATTGATGCTGGGACTAAGCATCCTCAGATTGCTGGAGCTCAGCAAAGTAGTCCTTCACAAACCGTTCAAATCAATATTAAAAATACAACGCCGAATTATATATTTGAAAAAATTCCTCAATGTCATCAAGTAGAATTTTGGGCAATGTCAGGGAAATTACATTTCCTTCCTGATCAATATTTAAGATGTTCGGCAGAGCAATATACTGTGCAAGTTTTACAACCTTATGAAATTAAAACCTATGAGTTTGACTTTAAAATTCCACAAGGTGATGACATTTTATTAGTTCGTTACCCAACACAATACACATCTAATTTGCCCGATGCCCAAACCCATTGGAGCAGTTGCCCAACCTTAGACATTCATCTTCCAGTCACCCAACAGCTGATCCCTAAATCGGGCGAAAAATTACCACCATCAAAACCAGATCTTAGCGAACCACTCTCTGGCAGAAAGCCACAACAATAAGCGGTATACAATCGGGCTAAAAAATTAAAACCCGAGTTCTGCATCCTGCAAAACTCGGGCAAATGAGGTTGTGCTTTCAAACTACTTTTATTATCCTGCGTCCATCGCATGCATCATATCCATGATGACTTTTCCATCTCAGCGTCGCTATCCTTAAGCGGAAATCCATTCCTGCGTCCTTGTGCTGATGTATTTAGAATAAACCTTTTACCGATACAGTACTATTCGTTGCAGACTTAAATCCATGTACGAAATAACGTACATTAATTAGTTAAACTTTAAAATCAAAGCATTGTGCAAGTCCCACTCGCACAACATCAGTTTTACATGCGCTGCTTATGCGGTTGAGCTAAAGAATCGGTTACCACTTTCTCTTCTTGCTCAGCCTTTTCAATGCCTTCCTGTATGGCTTCTTGAGCCTCCTGTTCATCCTCAGCGGTCTGTTGCAGCGATTGTTGCTGCTGTTCAAACACTCGCCCTGTCTGTAAGACCACATACACAGGAAAATGATCTGAACCAATATGTGGCAGGCGATTCATATCAATCAAACCAAAATCGGTACTATGAAAGATATGATCTAGCGACCATCGTAATAAAGGATAGTCCGCATGAAAGGTATTCATAAAATAGCGCCCGACTCGAGGATCAAGCAGTCCACTAATCCGCTGAAATAAACGGGTTGTTCTGGACCATGCCACATCATTCAAGTCTCCCATGACGATACAGCTCTGATCAAGGTCTTTAATCTGATCACCCACAATCAGCAATTCCGCATCTCTTAACGTAGACTCTTTAGCCTCCGTTGGACTCGGTGGTTTAGGATGCAAACAATACAACTGCACTTGCACGCCTGATGGCAAAGTCACTGCAGTATGAATCGATGGAATTTCATCACTCAAAATAAATTTAACTTCGGTGTCGTCTAAGGGCAAACGACTATAAAGATGCATACCATATAGGTTCTCTAAGGGTACTGCCACACGGAAAGGATAATCTGCTTCAATTGGGCTCAGCGCTTGCTGCCATTCAGCATTCGACTCCAGCGTAAGTACCAAATCTGGCTTTAAAATTTCAATTTGATCAAGTAACAGATGATATTTGTGATTAGGTGTCAGTACATTTGCCACCAATAAGGAAATTTGTTGCTCTGGATTGAGTTGCGTCTTTTTGACTTTTTTGACTTGCTTGCGCCATAACGGCGTATAAGGCAACACCATTTTAAGCTGATAGGCTATTGCTGCAACCAGCCCAAGAAAGAGCAGTTCAGTACTCAAGGTCCAATCGGAAAGCACAAATAACATCGCAAAAAATGTGATGATCCCGAGTGCTAATATTTGTAATCTCGGAAAGTCTGCACCCCGAAACCACCATTCATCTCTGGGGATCAAAGACCAAAATGAAAGCCATATCACCAGTGCTGCGCAAATCTGAATCCATATCATGTTCATTTTTCTCTTTGGGGTAGCATAGATTTACAATAAAGTTTTCGCTTTATCAATTTTCTATCTAATATAAACAAGATATTCCACTCAATAAACGCACTGTTTTATTTCAGTAAAGCTTGCAGTTGTGGGCACTTTTGATACACTCAAACCCCTTTAAAATTTTTTACATACCGAGGCACAATGACATGAAAGTAGGTCTGGTCGGTTGGCGTGGGATGGTTGGTTCTGTCCTAATGCAACGTATGGTTGAAGAGAATGATTTTGCTCATATTGAGCCATTCTATTTCTCTACCAGTAATGCAGGTGGCGAAGCACCTTCATTTGGTGGTAAGACTGCCCCAGCACTTATGGATGCAACAGACATTAACAGTCTGAAGCAAATGGATGTCATTTTAACCTGCCAAGGTGGTGATTATACCTCTGAAGTCTTCCCAAAGCTTAAAGCTGAAGGTTGGGATGGCTATTGGATTGATGCCGCATCTACGCTGCGTATGGCAGATGATGCAATCATCGTTCTTGATCCAGTCAACTTAAATGTGATCAAAGATGGTTTGGTCAACGGTACTAAAACTTTCGTTGGCGGTAACTGTACCGTTTCATTGATGTTGATGGGCTTAGGTTCACTGTTCCAAAATAATTTAGTGGAATGGGCGACTTCAATGACCTATCAAGCAGCGTCTGGTGCGGGTGCGCAGAACATGCGTGAACTGATCACAGGTATGGGTTATTTGTATAACAATACTAAAACCTTATTGGATGACCCTAAATCTGCAATCCTTGATATTGACCGTCAAATCGCAGAATTACAACGTGGCGAAGGTTTCCCGAAAGCAAACTTTGGCGTGCCATTGGCGGGTTCATTGATTCCGTATATCGACAAACAACTCGAAAGCGGTCAATCGAAAGAAGAATGGAAAGGTCAGGTTGAAACCAACAAGATTTTAGGTAATCAACAAATCGTTCCAATTGATGGTCACTGTGTGCGTATTGGTGCAATGCGTTGCCACTCTCAAGCAATCACATTGAAATTGAAAAAAGATGTGCCACTTGATGAAATCGAAGACATGATTCGCAACTCTAGCCAATGGGCAAAAGTCGTTCCGAATACTCGTGAAGCCTCTATGACAGATCTTACCCCTGTTGCAGTCACAGGTACTTTAACTGTTCCTGTTGGCCGTTTGCGTAAGCTCAATATGGGTAAAGAATATCTTGGTGCATTCACTGTTGGTGACCAACTGCTTTGGGGTGCTGCCGAGCCATTACGCCGTATGCTTCGTATTCTGGTGGAATACAAGAACGCTTAAGCAAAAATTCCTAAAAATCAAAAGCCGATCACATTTGATCGGCTTTTTTCTTGCGACGAAAGATGAATAATTTACAATTCATTTACATCACGGTAATGTATACTTTTTCCAGACCATAACATCACTTTTTCATGGATCGAGATGACTGTTTATAACAAATTAAAAATTGCCATTTTAGCCATCATTTCTTCGCAACACCTTTATGCAATTACGCTTGATCCAATTCAAATCCAGTCTGCGCCTGGTGAACTTCTTTATGCCGAAATGAGTTTCCACCAAGCCGATGCCAATTCTAAATTAGACGTCAGTTTGGCAACACCTGAAGATTTATTGATGCTTGGCGCTGCGCATCAGCCCCCTGCTAATCTTAATTTTTTTACACGCCGTAATAATCAAGGTGAAGGCGTGATTGTGATCACTTCATCACGTCCCATGACCGATGCTGAACTGAATATTATTTTAAAAATTCAGGAAGGTGGCGCATCTCATTTAAAGCATATTCGCCAACCGATGCGCCAAGTCGCGAAAGCACCTCTAGCGAAGAATGCCAATGAAAAATCACTCACACCCAAGTTTATTGTCAGTGAAAAAGATATCGCTTTAAACTTACCTGAAAGCACACGCTTTAATGTTACAAACGCAAATTCACAAGGGCAAAACTTAAAACAAGAAACACTCCTGAATGCGCCATTTACCCTTCCACCTGTATTAGAAACATCAAAGCCAAGTACGACAACAACAGTTGCCAGTGCAGTTTCAATCGCTCCTCCCGTGAAAGTAGAAACAACCGCGGCAGCGGCGAGCTCCGTGCCACAGCCAGCAACGCCTATCGCAGAAAAAGTACCACAGCAGCCAAAAACAGTGCCTGTCAAACAGGAAAGCACTCAAACTGTGAGTACGGCCGCTACCAAGCAAAGTACTGCATTGGATGAGGAACTCAAAGTAGCTGAACTTAAACCGATTGAAACCAAAGAAAAAGCAAAAACACCTAATCCAGTGAAAGAGACAGTCCAAGCGGCCAAAAAGAAGCTCCCGACAAAAGCAGCAGCAAACGATGACAAAGCCCAACAGCATGTGGTGCAACGGAATGAATCATTATGGAGTATTGCACAACATATTGCAGGGCAAACACAGCAGCCTGTTGCTCAGGTCATGAATCAAATCAAAGCACAAAATGAACATGCCTTTATTGGGGGCAACGCCAACCGCCTTAGACAGGGCTCACATTTAAACTTTAATCTTACTGCCACATCTACACAGCAGAATAAGAACACCAATCAAATTGCGGCACAAACACAGCGTCCAGCCGTAGGAAAAGCCAAATATCGGTTACAACAAGCTGAAATGTCTCTAGTGGCTGAGAGTAATCAAGATTCCAGTACTGGAAGTGCCAAAAAAGACACATTACAGCAAAAAACCAGTGCCGATTTATCATTAAAAGTTATGACAGCACGAGAAAAAACCGTTACATTACAAAGAAACGTAACACAGTTAGAATTGGCACTACGTCAGAAGGAACAACGTATTCAGCTGTTAAATGCTCGACTTGCTGAACTGCAAGATCAGTTGAAAGCGCAACAGGACACTAAAAAGCCAACACGCTAGGTTACGAGAATATTCTCATAAATTTGCATAAAAGCGGCTCTATCTTTAAGGGGTATAGATCATGTCAACTATAATCATTGTACTGCTCGTCATTGTACTGATTGTAGCTATCGTTTTAAAAAAACGTGAAAGCAATCAAGCCAATACTGCACCTAAAAAAGGTGCAAGCAAAACGACAAAAAAAGCAGCGACACGATCTGCTTCACGAACCACGCTCGTACGTGAAGAACAAGAGCCAGCAGCACCTCCAACGACTACAGCAATTTCTGAAAGCTTACGTCAAAAACTTGAACAACAAATTCAAAGTGGTAACTTTCAGTCTGCCGAGGCACAAATCAATCAAGCTTTAAAACAAGACAATTCTCAACATGAATTATATTTGTTTTTACTGGATATTCATTTAAAGCAAAAAGATGATTTGGCGATTGATCAATTGATCAAACATATTCATGCCTTAAAACTGGAAGATATTGCACAAGCAGCAGAAGCGAAGCATCGTGAATACGAGCAGAATAAACAGCCTGATTCAATTGAATTTAATTTAGCATCACATAGTTTTCAGCAAACACCTACATCTGAGCCACAGCTTCAAAGCAATGCTGCTGACTTTGATGCACTGGTTCAAACACCAGCTGCACAATCATTTGATGACTTACAGTCAGAATATGCTGCACCGACAGAAGAAGCAAAGCCTGTAGAAGCTGCCCCTGAAGTTCAACCTTTAGACTTTAATTTCTCCTTTGAACAGAAGCCTGTTGATGAAGCCGTGCCAGCACAGTCTCCAGTTGAAACATCTGAGAGTAAAGAACAGCAGCCACTTGAGTTTTCGTTTAACTTAGAACCAACACCACCAAGCATTGAAGAAGCAAAAACTGAAGACCTAAAACCTGAGCTTGATTTTAACTTTACTTCTTTAGAGGTTGCATCTCAGCCCGTTGCAGAAAAAGCACCTGTAGAAGAAGCGGCACCTAGCTTAGATTTTAATTTTGAACCTACCGTAGAAAAAACTGAACAACCTGCACCACTTGAAACCACAACGTTTTCATTTGACATTGCAGAACCAGCTGCAGTTGACACACAACCTGAATTGATCACTCCTGCGGCAACACCTGCAGCAGCGATTACAGTTCATGACCCATTGGCCCAGTCTTTCCCAGACCTGCAACAACTTGATGAAGCACAGCTGAATTTAGAGCTTGCAGAGCAGTATATTGAACTGGGCGCCTATGATTCTGCACGTGAGTTGTTAAAAAACAATCAGGCATTCAATGCAGAACAACAACAACGTTCAGAAAATTTACTGAATAAAATAGCTTCCTGAATTTGATCAGTCTAATATAAGCAGTCTCTCAGGCTGCTTTTTTTATGATGAAAACAATCGCTTTAATTTATATGGGTGGGACGTTTGGTTGTATTGGTGAACCCTTGATACCAATGCCTGAACAGGATTTTTTACCTTTATTAGTGAAGGTGATTCCACCACATTTGCAGGTTGAATGTTTCGCTGCCCCTAGCATTAAAGACAGCAGCGCTTGTACCGCAAGTGATTGGTTGAAATTGGTACAACAAATCCAACAATTACAACTCAATGGCTTTCAGCATTTTGTCATTATTCATGGAACGGATACACTGAGTTATGCTGCGGCAACACTGGCACGTTTTTTAGGCCATTCTTGCCACGCCATCATTACGGGCAGCCAATACCCATTATTGAATATTGAAGGCAATGATACCCGCGAATTCACCGATGCAATCGGCAATCTGTATTTAGCACTGGAGCAAGTGCTTACCTTACCAAGTGGTGTTTATCTTACCTTCCATGAACAAGTCTTTCATGCACAAAGTACTTTAAAAGCCCATACCACTGAATTAGACGCCTTTGTTGGCATCAAAGCAGACCAGAGCTGTAACACTACAGCAGATGCTTTTATTGTCCAAAATGAACAGATTGAGCAAGCCGCTCAACTTAGTGTTTTGAATTTGATGTTACAGCCGATTGAGAAACAACAACTTATTGTGCAGTTAAAAAATCTTCTGCTTAACCCACCTCACTTTTTGGTTCTGCAAGGCTTTGGTACAGGCAATATTGCGGTGAATGATGAAATTCTAGCATTATTTGAACAGCTCTATCAGCAACGGTGCTTACCCATTATTAGTACACAAGTGACCTTTGGGCAACTTGATCAACGCTATGCGGTCAGCTCATGGATTCAATCTGCCAAAGTTTTAGTCAATGATTGCCATAGCCATGCCGATTTATATGCAAAAGTCTTGCAAATGTATTTAAAATATCCGACCCACGAACAATGGTTCGCGCATTGGCATCAACATTAATTCTGAGGTTAGAACATGCAACGTTATGCAATCGGTATTGAATTTTGCGGTACTCAATACCGTGGTTGGCAAACCCAACAGGCTGGCGTTATCACTGTTCAGGAAACCATAGAAAAAGTACTGAGTCGTATTGCCAATCAGCCGATTATGTTGCATGGCGCTGGACGAACGGATGCAGGTGTACATGCGACCAATATGGTGGCACATTTCGACACCGAAGCCATTCGCCCAGAACAAGGTTGGATTCGTGGTGCCAATAGTCAATTGCCCAAAGACATTTCAATCCAGTGGATTAAATGTATGGATGAAAATTTCCATGCGCGTTTTAAAGCGGTGGCTCGTCGTTATCGCTATGTGGTGTATAACGCCCCGACTCGCCCTGCCTTGTTATATAAACAGGTCACCCATCTTTATCAAAAGCTTGATGTGCAAAAGATGATTACTGCCGCTGCAAAATTCGAGGGTACGCATAATTTTGAGACTTTTCGTGCCGCAGCCTGTCAATCCAATCAACCTGTACGTCATGTAAAACACTGTCGCTTATTCGAACATGGCCGTTATCTGGTCTTAGATATTCAAGCGGATGGTTTCTTGCACCATATGGTACGCAATATCATGGGCTGCCTGCTTGAAATTGGGCAAGGCATGTATGAAATTGACCATATTGATACCATGTTTGCCGCAGAAGATCGCACCGCTGCGGGGATTACCGCCCCACCTGATGGTTTATATTTTATTCAGTCTTATTATCCAGATGAATTCGATTTACCACAGCTACCTTTAGGTCCACACTGGTTAAATTTAGCTGAATAACAAAAAAGCCTTATCACAATGATAAGGCTTTTTTACTTAGAAGCAATTAACGCTGTTTACGCTTGCGATATTCAACTGGCGTTTCATTGGTCCAACGCTTAAAGGCACGATAGAAGGTACTTGGTTCAGAGAAACCAGTTAAATAGACAATACGCTCGACACTTTCATTGGTATTCGCCAACAGCTTTTTGGCTAAACGACAACGATAATCTGAAAGAATTTGCTGGAAGCTGGTATTGGCTTCACTGAGTTGGGTTCTTAAACGCCGAGGAGTAATATTCAACTGTGCTGCCACCGTTTCCAAGGTCGTTTCACCACTTTCAAGGGTTGAACCAATGGCACGACGGACTTCCCCAACGAGGTCATAACGCGCAAGTTCTTGTAATTTTTCAATCGCCAATTGCTCATGCAATTGTAATAATTCAGGCTCTGCTTGCCATAAAGGATAATCCAGTACGGCCGCATCAAAATAAAGGCGGGTTTCTTTTTGCCCCAAGCTCACTGGGCAGCCATAGACTCTAAAGTATTCGTCATCAGCAGCGCCCTCATTGAAGTTAAAATCAATATAAATCGGGTGAAACTGACCTTCGGTAATAAATTTAAAGAAACGTAAAATGCCTGACATAGCACATTCAGAGAAATGACGGTTGACCAAATTATCTGGCCAATACTGTTCGCCATTGCTCAAGTAACAGCGACCATCTTCAATCACCAGTTTGGCATCGAAAGCATCACTGATCAGGCGTTGATAGGCCAAGGCACGTTTTAAGCCCTCACCAAAGGTTTCACTACTAATAAATAAATGTTCAATCACTTGCCCACGATAAAGTGGTAGATGTTCACCGAGATGAAGCCCGATATCAGGATCGTTACTCACATCCTGTGCAGCGATCCAGAACGCATTTTGTGCACTTAGCGGCGTTCTTGCATTGGTATCCACTTGATTTAATGCCACGCCGGCCTTTGTTAAAATCTCTTCAGTTGGTAATCCTGCTTTACGAATTGCCTGATAACCAAAGCGCAATACAACTGATGCATCTGTTAGCTGACCCACGCTGTGCCCTTCCCTGTAGATACGTTATTATGACAATGAACAACAATTTTAGATTAACGTTGATTGACCAAACTGACAACAATATTCTGCTTATTTTGTTAAAAAAAATCGCGAATTGTCTGACAGTTCCTTTCGGTTAATATCTGACAGCCTCTAACAGACTTGATCTTGTAAATTTTAAATAAATTGACTATAATTTGCGCCTTCCCAATTTGATCTCAGGTAGGCTATGGCCAATAAAGAGGAACTCATTGAGTTCGAAGGCGTTGTCACCGAAACGCTTCCTAATACGATGTTCCGTGTACGTTTAGAAAACGGTCACGAAGTTATTGCTCACATTTCTGGTAAAATGCGTAAACACTATATCCGTATTTTGACAGGTGACAGTGTTAAAGTTGAAATGACACCTTATGATTTAACTAAGGGTCGTATCACTTATCGTGCACGCTAAGTCAGATTAGTGAATGCAAAAAAGCCACATCATGTGGCTTTTTTTATTGCTGATACGAAAGTTTATTCACTAAGGCGTGTTGTTTTACAACCCACCGTCTGACATTCACGGATACGCTCTTGCAGCCAGTTATTGCGTTCTTGCGTTGCGTTCAATTGGCATTGCACATAAACCGTACTCTTGGAATCATCACTACATTCTGCATCACGATGGCGAATCCACGCCAGTTGTGATTTTTTTAAAATTTTTTGTTGTGTATCGCTCAGCTGTTTGCGTAATTGCTGATAGTTTTTATTTAAATCAGCATCTGCACTGGCAAAAATTTTATTGGTACAGTAGATATCATCATAAGTATTACGGGCATTTTCGCAGTTATCCGCATAGCTCAATGTCGCCATTGCCCCACAGATCAAGCCAAATATTATTTTGCGCATGAAGTTGTCCAAATCGCTTAATTATCATCATTATCTAAGCATATTTTGCTAGGCTTGAACATTGTCCAAAAGTAGACAAGATTGTATCTTTTTAGCAATTCACATAAATGCTCTCGACACTCCTGCACTTTTGCAATTGAATAAAAAAAGATCAAAAAGATAAAGGATGATCATAATGAAAAATTATAAGTACCTGTTGTTCTGTACGCTTCTCGGTTTACAAGCTTGTGCGACATCAAACCAGCCAAATATTAGCCTACCCGACTATCTAAAACCGTTTATTGGGCAATCTGCGCAGACCATCCAGCAACAGCTCGACTTAAAACCCTTAGGTTTCCAAACACTGGCCCAACCGGTTAAGCAAAATAATCAACTGATTTATACCGTGATTCGTCCTGTCCGTATCCCGATTCCGATTGCACAATCAACCGAACTTGGCGCTCAGAATATTCCAATTCAAACTGCTGGCAATGCAGGTAGTGCTTATGATCTGAACTTAAAATGCCATATTATTTTTGAGCTGGATCAACAACAAATTGCACAATCAATTCGTTATGAGGGTAAGGCCTGCTGATTTATCAAATAAAAAACGCAGCTCATGCTGCGTTTTTTATAGACTTCAAGGCTTAGTTTAATGCTACAACTACAGCCTCACCCATCGCATCTGTACCGACCTTGTTCATGCCTTCCGACATAATATCGGCAGTACGTAAACCTTGGTCTAACACCTGACCGACCGCATCTTCAATTGCTTTCGCAGCTGCTTCTTCACGGAAGGTATAGCGCAACATCATTGCTACTGAAAGCACTGTTGCCAATGGATTGGCAATATTCTGACCTGCAATATCTGGCGCTGAACCATGACATGGTTCATACATACCTTTGCCATTCTCATCTAAAGAGGCAGATGGCAACATACCAATTGAACCCGTCAACATCGCTGCTTCGTCAGAGAGGATATCACCGAACAAATTACCTGTGACAATCACATCAAATTGCTTAGGTGCGCGGACCAACTGCATTGCTGCGTTATCTACATACATATGCGACAACTGAATATTTGAATACTGTGCTTGCTGCAAGTCAGTGACGGTTTGTTTCCACAATTCCGTTACTTCAAGTACGTTGGCTTTATCCACCGAACAGACCTTGCCACCACGCAATCCAGCCAACTCAAAAGCCACTTTGGCGATGCGTTTGATTTCACTTTCTGAATAGACGTCAGTGTTATACCCCTGCTTTTCACCATTTTCGAGTTCACGAATACCACGTGGCTGACCAAAATAGATCCCACCCGTTAACTCACGAACAATCAGAATATCAAGACCAGCAACGATTTCAGGCTTTAAGCTAGACGCATCCGCCAATTGTGGATACAAAATCGCAGGACGTAAGTTGGCGAATAAATTGAGTTCACTTCGAATTTTTAACAAGCCGCGTTCAGGGCGAATTGAACGCTCAATGCTATCCCACTTCGGACCACCGACTGCACCTAATAAAATTGCATCGGCTTTTTTCGCCTGTTCACTGGTCACTGTTGGGTACGGTTCGCCATGCGCATCAATTGCAGAACCACCAAGCAAACCATGTTCCCATGTCAAACCTAAATTAAATTTATCATTGACCTTGGTTAAAACCTTTTCAGCAGCTGCTACGATTTCAGGACCAATGCCATCACCCGCTAAAATTAAAATATGCTTCGACATTTATTTTTCCAATTTTCCTATGTGCAGCGATAACACTGCGAGCCTATTAAACCTTTTTCTCAACAAACTCACCAAGACCTGTACTGACGTCAAATGGACGACAGAAACGGCGAATGGTGTGTTGCTCTTGCTGTAAATCTACACACAATGGATCAGGTACAGAAACATTAAGTAAACTGCCTGAACGACGTGTTCGGTCTCGGTACATTTTAAAGGTATAGCGCACATGCGGTTTAAATGCATGAATCACATGGAAAGTTTCGGAACGATCAGGAGAAATCGGATAAAAACGAATGACGACTTCATATTGCTTGGCTGGCACACTTAAATAGACCTGCTGTTTGCGGCTAAATACTGAACCATGTAAGCGTACAATGCCGCGTTCCATTGCCTGTTGGCTAATCCGATGAGTTTTTGCATCAATGACCGCAATGTCACCAATTCGTTCAAACTCACAATTCTCAACACCTGAACAATATAAAGTTGTGTTGTCCGCCTTACTTTCCAATGTGTTCTGTGCAATACGAACCTGATCCACCACATTGGGTGCATTTTGACACGCAGTCAAAGTCATCGTAGCGCCTAGACACAGTAAAATACTGCGAGCGAGTCTTCTTTTCATTATTCAAGCCCAGTCCTCATGTCTTGTTAACATGTAAGCAAAATATTATCCGCTAGCATGTTAACAAGAGTTCAATCTCTGCGCTATGCCTATGTTAAAAATGTCTAAAACCCAATCTGGTTTCTTGCACCCAAACTTATGCTCGGATGTCTTGAAACACCCAAGGACGCGCTTGTTTCGCCTTAGCTTCAAAAGCACGAATATCATCGGCCACTTGTAAAGTTAAGCCAATATCATCCAAACCATTCAACAAGCAATGTTTACGGAATGGGTCAATTTCAAATTTAAATGCTTCACCTGCGGGCGTACGTACTTCCTGAGCTTCTAAATCAATCGTAAGTTGATAACCCTCATTCTCAGCACACTCCTTGAACAATTGATCCACAATCTGTTCAGATAAAATCACAGGTAACATGCCATTTTTAAAGCAGTTATTAAAGAAGATATCAGCAAAACTTGGTGCAATGACGGTACGAAATCCATATTCATTTAATGCCCATGGCGCATGCTCACGGCTTGAACCACAACCAAAGTTAGTCCGTGCCAATAAGATAGTTGAACCTTGATAGCGCGGTTGATTTAACACGAAGTCAGGATTCTTTGGGCGCTTACTAATGTCTTGACCTAAGAAGCCTTCATCTAAATAGCGTAACTCATCAAATAAGTTATCGCCGAATCCCGTACGTTTAATCGATTTCAAAAACTGTTTTGGAATAATTAAATCGGTATCGACATTGGCACGGTCTAAAGGTGCAACAACACCTTGCTCTACAGTGTATTTTTCCATGATATTGCTCCCTTAGAATGAACGAACGTCAACAAAATGGCCTGCAATTGCCGCTGCCGCTGCCATCGCTGGGCTTACTAAATGCGTCCGCCCACCATTGCCCTGACGACCTTCAAAGTTACGATTCGAGGTTGAAGCACAATGTTCACCGGGTTGTAACTTGTCAGCATTCATAGCCAAACACATTGAACAGCCTGGTTCACGCCATTCAAAACCTGCCGCCAAGAAAATTTGATCTAAACCTTCTTGTTCGGCTTGCTGTTTCACCAAACCAGAACCCGGCACAATCATTGCTTGCTTAATACTTGAAGCAACTGTACGCCCCTTCACGACATCTGCAGCAGCTCGGATATCTTCAATACGTGAGTTAGTACATGAGCCAATGAAAACACGATCTAACTGAATATCAGCCAAAGCTTGACCAGCAGTTAAGCCCATATATTGATAAGCACGGGTCCAGTCATTGCGTTGTACATCATCTTTGGCTTGTTCTAAAGTTGGTACTGCCTGTGAAACAGGAATCACCATTTCTGGAGAAGTTCCCCAAGATACTTGAGGCTCAATCTCTGCACCATTCAATACCACCACCGCATCAAATACGGCATCTTCATCCGAATGCAAGGTATCCCAGTATGCGACTGCTTGATCCCACTGCTCACCTTTTGGTGCATAGTTGCGGTCTTTCACATAGGCAATGGTTTTGTCATCAACAGCAACCATACCAACTCGAGCACCCGCTTCGATCGCCATATTACATACGGTCATACGACCTTCGATTGACATATCGCGGAACACTTGCCCGCCAAACTCAATGGCATAGCCTGTACCACCCGCAGTCCCAATTTTACCGATAATGGCTAACACGACATCTTTAGAAGTCACGCCTTTACCTAATACACCATCAACACGAACCAACATGTTTTTCGACTTCTTCTGTACCAAGCATTGTGTAGCCAATACATGTTCCACTTCCGACGTTCCGATACCATGTGCCAAACAGCCAAAAGCACCATGTGTTGCGGTATGCGAATCACCACAGACCACGGTCATGCCCGGCAAAGTTAAACCTTGTTCTGGGCCAACCACATGGGCAATCCCTTGACGGATATCATTAATCCCAAACTCAACGATATTAAAGGTTTTACAGTTGTCATCTAAGGTTTGTACTTGAATTCGAGAGGTATCATCTTCAATCCCTGCAATGCCCTGTTCACGCTCTTTTTTAGAAGTTGGCACGTTATGGTCAGGTGTTGCAACGTTAGCACTTAAACGCCAAGGTTGGCGATCGGCAAGCTGTAAGCCTTCAAACGCTTGAGGACTGGTCACTTCATGTAATAGATGGCGATCAATATAAATTAAGCTCGAACCATCATCGCGTTGTTTTACTAAATGGTCATCCCATAATTTGTCATATAAGGTCTTGCCTGCCATGTCGTCGCCCTCCATCGTGCTTGCCATTGGTCTGGGTATTTTTCATCTTGAATTGATTATAGCAATCGCTTCACATAAATCTAATTTATCATTTTTATAAATTAACAAACTTTTAGGAATGATAAATTTAAATTTTATATCTTGATCATCTCATTAAATTAAAAAAATTTAAATCATCTTAGCTGAGCACATTTCATACGCACTCTGGCTTTGAGCAGCTGATGTTAAATCAATCACCTCACGATTTATAAATCCAATCGTCCTGAATTGAAATTTCCTTTTTACATTTTAAATGATAATGATTATTATTTAATTAAATAGAGATTTTGTAGGGTGAAACAGATGTCAAATATTCAACAATTTGTCATGAACAATAGTCGGACTTTGAAAAAAACCTTGAGTTATTACATCATGCATATTAGTGTTGCGATGATCGTTGCTTACCTGATTACAGGCAATTGGCTCATGGCAGCTACCTTAAGTTTAATTGAACCAACGGTACAAGCCTTTGCTTTTTTCTTTCATGAAAAAGTATGGAATTATTTCTAATTCAAAAATACTGCTTATAAAACTAATTTTAAAATCTCCTTGGACAAGCTTGTATGAACCTCGCTGCTTTTGAAGCATTTGTAAAAGTGATGGAAACTGGTTCAATTTCCATCGCAGCAGAACAATTATTTATTACCCAACCCGCAGTCACCAAACGGATTCATAGCTTAGAAGACTATTTTGGGGTCAAACTATTTGAATCTGCGGGTCGGGGCATTCAGCCCACCCATGCAGCACATTCTCTATTGCCTAAAGTTCGTACTTGGCTAAATGAATTAGGGGAAATTCACCATACCTTAAGTCATGAACAAGCTCAGGTCCAAGGTCGTTTAAAAATAGGGACCAGTCATCATATTGGCTTACACCATTTAGCTGAACCCCTTAAGAACTTTGTACAACACTATCCTCAAGTCACCTTGGATGTGCATTTTGTCGATTCAGAACAAGCCCATGAACAAGTTTTGGCAGGTGAATTGGAACTGGCATTTTTAACCTTACCACCGGTTGGGGATGATCGTCTCAATTACGTGACCATTTGGAATGACCCTTTAGTCTTCGTGGCTGCTCCCTTCCACCCCTTGGCTCAACAGACACAGCTTAAATTGGAAGACTTGATTGCCTATCCAAGCCTATTACCAGCAGCACAAACTTATACCAGCCAAATTACCCTTTCAGAGTTTGAGAAAAATAACTTAAAACCAAAAATCACCATGAGCAATAATCCACTTGAGTCAATCAGAATGCTGGTGTCAATTGGTTTAGGTTGGTCTGTGTTACCAAAAACCTTGGTGAATCAAGATTTAAAACAACTTGATTTAAAACTAGATATGCAGCGTCAACTGGGTATGGTTTGGCATCCCGCACGAATCCAATCCAAAGCGGCTGAAGAACTGATTCGAATGATGCATGTAGGCTAGTGGTATCTGTTAATCTCCACCGCCCCCACCACAGCTGCTGCAACTACTACAGCTATTGCTGCTACTTCCACAACTCGAAGAGGATGACGAAGACTGAGCTTGCAAATATTGCGCATAATCCTTGGTCATCAATTCTAAATTAAAATACTGCCCTTCCTGCCAATTTAAGACCTGATCAATGGCAAATAGTCTCGGTAACAACGTGGTATTTCTTGGCTGAAAAGCATGCAACGTACAATTCATTCGCTATGCTTCAAACAATTGTTTGGTTTGCTGTTGAGACGGAGTCGTTGCATCATAGGGGCTATGCTGTAACTGCCGACCGAGTATCTGTTCACATAAGTCTTGATACTGCTTTGGGAACTCCAACATCACATGCCATAACGAATCCACTGCATGCGAAGGCATGGCATAGGCCTGTTTTTGCATGACATGCAATGCCAAATAATCCTTAAATCCAGCTTCGATCAATTGCCGTTGTTTTAGACCCAGTTCAGGATAATAGAATCTGAATTTGTTCCAAAAAATCGGATCGAATTTAAATTGCTCAATCTTTTGTAGTTTTTTAGATTTGGAACGCGCAATCAAAGCCAGATTCAGCACGATCAACGTCCAAAGTAAAGGTAAGATCACCCAAGCAGTAAAAAGCTGTTGCTGCCAACTGTACATTAAGATCAAGACGAACAGCGGAGCGCGATCCATCGCATTTTAATCATGGGTTGTTGTCGTTTTAATTGCAGTAATGCATCGATTGAAATAGAAGTCTGCGCTTCCTGATTTATTTTTATTTTCATAAAGTGATCTTAAAAATAAATGATGACATTAATATGACAAAAAACCTCCCTGCTGGGAGGTTTAATCAAGATTATTTAATCTGCAATAAATGGCGAATTTGCTGAGCCATCTGCTGAACATCCAAGAGGTGGTGTGGAATCGTCATCGACAATAATTGATCTGAGCGGTGACGGCGATCAACCTCAAGCATGACATGGGTTTGGTGCGGTTCAGCCACAAAAGACACTTCCACCTCATTAAAACCACTGAATAAACGCGAAGAGACAAATTCAAGTTCTTGGTAGCAACCAATGGTCGATCTAAAGTTATGCGCAGTCAGTTGGCCTTTTTCCACATCCACGCTGGATAATACAAATCCGCATTGCTGCATGGCTTGTAAAAACATGTGCATGGCAGGTGTTGGCAGAACGCTTAAATAATCACGATCCGTTGCGTCCACACCCCAATCCACATCCAGACGGGTATTGATCCAAACCCGTGTTCCATTACGGCGGCAAGAAACTTCGGTGATTGGGGTTTCATGCGGTATTTCCATGGTGAAAGGAACATTGTGCGATTGATTTGCCGGCAATGAAAAATTAGAACTGATTAACCATTGATCCAACACCAAAGGCTGATTAAATTCATGATCGCCCGATTCCACCTCCGCCATGGTCATTAATTGCAGATAGAGGCCTTTAATTTCTTTATCGGTTGAGCCACCTTTAAAGTTAATCTCGCCACGTAACGTCTCGCCCGCTTGTAAGGTTGAATTAAACAAACGGGTTTCAAGCGTGACACCTTGCAGGCCCAAACCTGACATAATTTTGCTAAACATTTGTGTTTTTTCTCTCAAATCATCACTATTTTATGTCTGTACTCACAGACCTATTATTAAAGGGCGTCATCGCCAGCGAGCTGAATCTGACCATCGCTTACCGCGTTCATGAATTGCTGGTAGTCATTTAAATTACGCTCAGCTGACTGAGTCGCATAATTCTGTAAAACCCCAACGATCGTACTGCCTTCACCTAAATATCCCATCAACACATCGGCATTACCTGCTTTGGCATGCGCATGGGCTAAAGCAAGGCCGCAACTTTCTGCATATTCATAGAAATATTCATCATCCATATCACTAAGATCGACCGAGATTTTCATATCTCGTAACTGACGAACATGAAAATCTTGTTTCAAGCTGGAAAAACCCAAGAAAATATCACTGGCCGCTTGCATCAATTGCTGACCATGAATCACCCGCTCGCCTTCATGCTCAACCTTATTTTTAAACAGTGGACTGAGAATTGAAGGATTGGCTTCCTTCATTTGTAAGATCAGCGGTTCACGGTCTGCATCTTCAAATAAGGCAATTGCTGAACGGGTTCCAACACTGCCGACCCCGACCACTTTGAGTGCCACATCGGTCCGCTGATAACGATCAAACAATACCTGTCGGTCATATTTCAATGAATTACGATAGCGTTGAAAAAATTCATCGACCTGCTCAGCAAAGGGTTCATCCGCTTTGGGGTGCCATAGCAAAGGAGCATCATCAATAAAATGTCTAAACCCGGTTGCATCATCTTGTTGGGTCAACTTGGGTAATACCGAATGTGCATTGCGCTTTTGAGCTGAATCCAAATGCTTGGCGCGTTTCTTTCTGAGTTTTCGGCATTCTGTATTTTCTAATAAAGTGGTGGCATCAACCTTTTCATACCAAACTTGCAATGGGGATAAGGCCATATTTTCTAGCAAGTGTTTGCGATAGCTGTTCAGCATGGTTTTAATGGCTTTTAAGCCGCTGCGCTCTCCCAAGCCAATGTCTTTGGCCGCAATCACAAAACTGGTCACTAGACGTTTTAAATCCCACTCAAATGGCGCAACCAAGGTTTCATCAAAGTCATTGATGCCAAATAACAGGTTACGTTCAGGACTGGCAAAACCGCCAAAGTTGCTTAAATGGCAATCGCCACAAATTTGCTGAAACAGGCCTGAATTGTGTTGTTCCCATGCTTGATCAAACAGCATCAGTGCGGGCATACCACGATAGAACGTAAACGGCGAGACACTCATCCGCTTGGCACGAATCGGCTGTAATTGTGCTAGGCGTCCTTGATTGCTCCAATCATAAAGCGTTAACGCCGTGGTGCCTTTGGGACGTACTGAAAGTTGAGCTAAGTTTTCACGTGGAACTTTTTTTCGTTGTGTCTTGCCTAATTGAAAGCCTTCGCTTTTGCTCAATAACTTGCCTTGATAGCTATGTCGTGTGAGATCAATACTCTCTGCGGTCCAAAGTTGTTTTGGTAATTTGATTTGTTGTTTTGTCATAACACCCCCTATAAATCCAGTAGTGTTATAGCAATAATTTGAATGAATCGGATAATGATTTTTTTAATTTTTTAGCGTGATTAAAGCACTGCCAAATATTCCATTTCATCAGGACAGATTTGGCAGCAAATCAAAACTTTAAATCGACCAGTCTTGAATGTCCCAAGCTTGCTGTTGCGCTAGCTTTTCTAAACGATCGTCTGGATTGACCGCAATCGCATGGGTGGCATATTCAAGCAAGAAACGATCATTAATTGAATCAGAATACGCCCATGACTCGGTCACTGATCGGCCAGCCAACCACTGATCCAGACGCGTGAGCTTGCCTTTTTGATAACACGGAATCCCTGTCACCTTGCCTGTATATTGACCATCAATTACTTCTGCATTGGTGGCAATAATCTCGGTAATGCCGAATTCACGGAAAATTGGTGCGGTAATAAAATCACTGGTCGCAGTAATTCCAACCAGCTCATGCCCCAGTGCTTGATGTCTTTTAATCGCCTCGAAGCCTTTAGGTCGCATCTGCGGACGGATGACTTTCTGCATAAACAACTGATGTAACTCAGTTAAATAGGCATTGTCGTGTTTGGTCAGGAATTCGAATACAAATTCATTATAAGCAATCGGGTCAAGTTGCCCTGCTTTATAGTCTTCGTAGAATTTGTCATTCATTTGACGATGATGAACTGGATCGACTAAACCTTCATTGACTAAAAATTCACCCCAAGAGTGATCAGAGTCAGTATTTAACAGGGTGTGATCTAAATCAAACAAAGCCAATTGCATAGAATTTCTCGTTTAAACTGAAAATTAAGAAAAAAAATGTAAATCTATCACCGCTAGTCGATAGAAATTCGTTAAGATCATAGCAATTTTTAAACATTTTACTTTGACCTTTTTCGAGTTGGACAAAAGAGTGACTGTCCCCGAGATCAAAGTCAACGATATAGACAAAATTTAGGTAGCCAAATGATCGACTCAGAAGGTTTCCGACCCAACGTCGGGATCATTTTGGCAAACGATGACGGACAAGTTTTATGGGCAAAACGCATTGGTCACAATGCTTGGCAATTTCCACAAGGAGGGATCCAATTTGGTGAAACCCCTGAACAGGCACTTTTTCGTGAACTGAGAGAAGAAGTCGGTTTATTGCCCGAACACGTCCAAATTATAGCGCAAACAAAAGGTTGGCTGCGTTATCGTTTGCCACATCGGTACATTCGGTCAGATTCAGATCCGGTATGTATTGGACAAAAGCAGAAATGGTTTTTACTGAAGTTAACGGCCTCGCCGCATCATATTCAGTTAAACCTATCAGACCCACCCGAATTCGATGAATGGCAATGGGTGAGTTACTGGTACCCATTGGGTCAAGTGGTCAACTTCAAACGTGATGTTTACCGTAAAGCTATGATGGAATTATGTTTACAACTACCTCAGCGCTAATTGTCATGAAATCATCATTTTAAGCAATGATTTTTGGCAACAGAGCTGTTATAACTAGGCCTATAACGATTCAATAAATTGGAGTAAACATCCATGTCAAACATGCAACTCGACACGCTTAGACGCATTGTGCAAGAAATTAATGCGTCCGTCAGTTTGCATGATTCCTTGGACATTATGGTCAATCATGTGGCCGATGCCATGCATGTGGATGTCTGTTCAATTTATTTATTGGACGAGCGTAATCGTCGCTACGTATTGATGGCCTCTAAAGGATTAAAACCCGAGGCGGTTGGCACGGTATCACTCAGTGTTGGTGAAGGTTTGGTTGGCTTGGTCGGTCAACGTGAAGAAATCGTCAACCTCGACAATGCCCCTAAACATGAGCGCTTTGCCTATTTACCTGAAACAGGTGAAGAGCTGTTTAACTCCTTCCTTGGCGTTCCAGTGATGTATCGCCGCAAGGTAATGGGAGTGCTGGTTGTTCAAAATAAAGAATCACAAGATTTTAGTGAAGCGGCCGAATCCTTTTTAGTGACCTTGTGCGCACAGCTTTCTGGTGTGATCGCTCATGCACATGCGGTGGGCAACATTGATGTATTCCGTAAACCCAGCAATGGACCCAGCTATAAAACCTTCCAAGGGGTGTCGGGCGCAGGTGGTGTGGCCTTAGGTCGTGCCATCGTGTTGTACCCTCCTGCTGACCTTGCTGCGATTCCAGATCGTGAAGCCGAAGACATCAGTGACGAATTAGAATTACTCGATCAAGCCATTGCAGCAGTACGTTTAGAGATTCAATCCCTAGATGAAAAAATGCAAGATTCACTCATGTCGGAAGAACGTGCCTTATTTAGCGTGTTTTTACGTATGTTAGATGAAAATGCACTACCGAGTGAAATTAAAGACCATATTCGTGCTGGCAGTTGGGCACAGGGTGCGGTACGCAAAGTCATCGACAAACATGTCGCGTTATTTGCACAAATGGAAGATGACTACCTGCGTGAACGTGTTTCTGATCTGAAAGATCTTGGGCGCCGAATCTTGGCTTGCTTGCAAGAAAACGATACTAGTCATCGTGAACTCAGTCCGGACAGCATTTTGATTGGCGAAGAGATCAGCACCGCAGCCTTGGTGGAATTGCCCGTGGATAATATTGCGGCGATTGTCACTTCTGAGGGTGCGGCCAACTCACATATGGTGATTGTTGCACGCGCCTTGGGCATTCCAACTGTGGTGGGGGTAACCGAGTTACCAATCACCACACTGGATGATATCGAAATGATTGTGGATGCCTATCAAGGTCGTGTTTTCGTCAATCCACCGCGTCGTCTACGTCAACGTTATAAAGAAGTACAAAAAGAAGAAGAGCAAATCGCCAAAGATTTGAAGCAATACGAAACCAAAGATGCAATTACCCCAGATGGCGTGTCGATTCCTCTATTCGTCAATACTGGACTAATGATTGACGTGGTTCGCGGTGTACAACGTGGTGCCAAAGGTGTTGGCTTATATCGCAGTGAAATTCCATTCATGTTACGTGAGCGCTTCCCTGGCGAAGAAGAACAACGTGCCATCTATCGCCAACAATTGAGTCATTTTGCCAACAAGCCTGTGATTATGCGTACCCTCGATATTGGTGCGGACAAGGACTTACCGTATTTCAGTATTGAGGAAGAAAATTCAGCATTGGGTTGGCGTGGCATACGCTTTACCCTTGATCATCCTGAAATTTTCTCTGCGCAAATTCGTGCCATGCTGAAAGCCAGTATTGGTCTAAATAATTTGCATATCTTGTTGCCAATGGTGACCAGTGTCAGTGAAGTGGAAGAAGTACTGTATCTGTTAGAACGTGACTGGATTGCGGTACAAGAAGAAGAGCAAGTTAAAATCACCAAACCTAAAATCGGGATTATGGTTGAAGTACCAAGTGTACTTTTACAGATTGATGAATTTGCCGAACTGGTTGATTTCTTCTCGGTAGGCTCAAACGATTTAACCCAATATTTACTGGCAGTCGATCGGAATAACCCGCATGTGGCCAACGTCTATTCGCATTTCCATCCATCGGTACTACGTGCACTAAAACGTTTGGTTCAAGACTGTCATATCCATCAGAAACCGGTCAGCGTCTGCGGTGAAATGGCGGGCGATCCATTGTCTGCAATTTTATTAATGGCAATGGGTTTTAACACCCTTTCGATGAGTTCAAGCAATATTCTCAGAGTACGCAAAGCGATTTGTCATGTCCCAATGACTGATGCTAAGAAACTGTTGGATGATGTTCTACAAATGAACAACCCACTGGTGATTAAAAGTTGGCTTGAACATTATTTCAAGACCCACGGTCTTGCCGATATGGTCAAATCCAATCGTATGCTCAATGTCTAAACGAGACATTTCCATATAAGACCAAACATAAAAAAGGGCGATACTTTCAACAAGATCGCCCTTTTTCAATACATATGCTTATTTTGCTGAACGCAGGTAAATCTGTTGTTTTCCGCCATTCAACGTCACGTTCGGAAATTTACGATCATAATCAATCACAATCGCATCTTTGCCAGTTAAATTCTTGGCATCCGATTCCCAAGTCACATAGTATTTGATTTTAGCATCATCCCGAACTGAGGGCTGAATAAGCTTACGGTGATCTGCAGGCACAGTAAAATCAACCGCAAATGGGACCTGAGAGATTTGAACTTTTTTCTGTTGAATCAAAGTCGCTGGGACATCCGCGATCTGACTATCTACTGCATATAAGCTTACTGTACCCTGTTGTTGCGTGACCGCATAATTTCCTTGCCCAACAAACTCAACCTTCAAGGAATTTGCTTTAGTCTCATCTTTTTGTGGCATGGAAGTACAACCTGCTAAAACAGTTAAAGACAACCCGAAACTCAATGCTAACTTTTTCATTTTTTTAATCTCTTCAAAGATAAGCACAAAATAACATAGCAAACGTAAAAATCTTAAGGGTTTACATATTTACTACTGAGCATCTGCTTTTAGATAACAAGAAAAGTATGCTGAATAAATTCAGTCGTTTTAACTGTACTCACTGAGTAAATTAATCAATTTTAAGATACATCAAAAACCATGAGAGAAATCAATTTAGGACTTTTTACATAACTCCAACAGGTAAAATAGGCCCTTTTATAAAAGAACTGATGTCTTTCTCACTTTCCAAAACAAACACTAGATTCAATTTTAACTAAAACCCAGTAAAGCAGTAAGTCTTTATTTTTTCGTTATCTTTTATCTTTTTTTAACAAATCTAACATTCAAAAAAGTACAGTTCATGTTTAAGATTTAGACAGCTTCAATCGAATAAAGCATTTATGACATCAACTTTAATCCATTGGAAAAAAAGCTTTCATCAACCTAGAGTAAAAATACAAAGGATGTGAACTTGATCATTATAAATCGCACTTAGGCATCCGAAGTTTCGATACCCAATTTGCGCATGAGACAGTTAAACATTCATATCTTTGAACGGTCAAACAGTTGAGGTGACCTCACTCACGGGTCATCTTGATGGAGATAGAACATGAGCCAAGACGATAAAAAATGTCCTTATAGCCACTTAACTACTGACTTCGGCGCACCTGTCGTCGACAACCAAAATAGTATGACCGCAGGTGCTAGAGGACCATTATTAGCCCAAGATTTATGGCTGAATGAAAAACTTGCCAACTTTGTCCGTGAAGTGATTCCTGAGCGCCGTATGCATGCCAAAGGTTCAGGTGCATTTGGTACATTCACCGTAACCCATGATATTACTCAATATACCCGCGCTAAAATTTTTAGCGAAATCGGTAAAAAAACTGAAATGTTTGCTCGCTTTACCACAGTTGCAGGTGAACGTGGTGCAGCAGATGCGGAACGAGATATCCGTGGTTTTGCTTTAAAATTTTATACTGAAGAAGGTAACTGGGACATGGTCGGGAACAATACCCCTGTGTTCTTCTTACGTGATCCACGTAAATTCCCAGATTTAAACAAAGCGGTAAAACGCGACCCTAAAACCAATATGCGTAGTGCAACCAATAACTGGGATTTCTGGACATTACTTCCAGAAGCATTACACCAAGTGACGATCGTGATGTCTGATCGCGGTATTCCTTCAAGCTACCGCCATATGCATGGTTTTAGTAGCCATACCTATAGCTTCATTAATGCCGCCAATGAGCGTTTCTGGGTGAAATTCCACTTTAGAACTCAACAAGGGATTAAAAACTTAACCGATGCAGAAGCTGGCGAATTGGTGGGTCAAGATCGCGAAAGTCATCAACGTGATTTATTCGATGCGATTGAACGTAAAGATTATCCAAAATGGACGCTTTTTGTACAAATCATGCCTGAACAAGATGCCGAGAAAGTTCCATATCACCCATTTGACTTAACCAAAGTTTGGCCTCACGGCGACTATCCATTAATTGAAGTCGGTGAATTCGAACTAAATCGTAATTCAGAAAACTTCTTCTTAGATGTAGAACAATCTGCTTTTGCACCAAGTAACTTGGTACCTGGTATTAGTGTTTCACCAGACCGTATGTTACAAGCGCGTTTGTTTAACTACGCGGATGCTCAACGCTACCGTCTTGGTGTGAATTATCAACAAATTCCAGTCAATGCCGCACGTTGCCCTGTACATAGTAACCACCGTGATGGTCAAGGCCGTATCGACGCCAACTATGGTGGCTTACCACATTATGAGCCAAACAGCTTCGGTCAATGGCAAGAGCAGCCTCAATACAAAGAGCCTCCACTGAAAATTAATGGTGATGCTGATTTCTGGGATTATCGTGAAGATGACAATGATTATTTCAGTCAGCCACGTGCATTGTTTGAATTGATGACACCTGAACAACAACAAGCACTGTTTGGTAATACTGCACGTGCGATGGGTGATGCTTTAGACTTCATCAAATATCGCCACATCCGTAACTGCTATGCTTGTCATCCAGCTTATGGTGAAGGTGTTGCTGCAGCACTAGGACTTACTGTTGCAGATGCTCAGGCAGCACGTGAAACCGATCCAGCCCGTCATTTACCAAGCTTCCTATAAGCTTTGAAATGCTAAAACAAAAGTCATCCTCGGATGGCTTTTTTTATGGAATTGGGTGACAATTTATTCAAAACAACATCAGAAAAAAAACCATGCCAAAACCATTACAGCAGCTGATTCAAGACCATAACATCATCTTGTTTGATGGCGTGTGTGTGCTGTGTTCAGCATGGGCAAATTTCATGATCAAGCATGATCAACACTGCCAATTCAAACTAGTTTCAGTGCAATCCAATATCGGACAGCAACTCCTCATCTATTGCCATCTGCCTACCGATCATTTTGAAACAATGGTCTTACTGGAAAATGGTCAATGTTACACCGAATCGACCGCCTTTCTACGCATCGTTCAACGTCTAGACTCCCCTTACGCCAGTTTAAAATATGCGCGTATTATCCCTAAACTAATACGTAATTTTGCTTATCGTCATATTGCGCTCAATCGATATCACCTATTTGGTAAAACCGAACAATGCTATCGCGTCACACCTGAAACTCAGCAGCATTTTCTATTGGATGAGGTCTTAACATGAATAGTCAGAACCAGACCATTCAACAGATCTTAAGGTTTTGTCAGTTAATTATTGCAGTGCTCTGGATTTATCAGGGACTGATTCCCAAGTTAATTTTTCAGGTACAAGATGAGCAATATGTTTGGCAACAACTCAATATTGCAGCCCCCTATATTCCGTGGATGATTTCACTGTCGGGCATTGCCGAGATCATTTTTGGTAGTCTATTTTTATTTTTAACTCACAAGTATTTACATTGGCTCAGCATTATCAGCCTGATTGGGTTATTTATTTTCGTTTTATATATTTATCCCAATCATATCTATCAAGCCTTTAATCCTGTGGTCATGAATATTGCTCTTGCGAGCCTTTCTGTGATTTCACTGTGGTGTATCAAAACATTCCAAAATGCTAAGCACGAATAAAGTGCCCTTCACGAATACAATAAAACGGATTGACCAATTTTGAAGAGGATTTCATGGCTTGCTGCAGTTCATGTTCAGGGGCATCACGATCTTCGTCCGTCAGCTGAAAGGTTCGATAATGAATCGCCAAAGAACGGTGGGCATGCAAATCTAAATGAGCATGAAATGCATCTTGTGGATTCATATGCACATAGCGCATCAGCATGCGTGGTTCATAAGCACCTATCGGCAATAACGCCACCCGCGCATCGCCATAACGCTCATGGATCTGTTTAAAGTGCGTGGAATAGCCCGTATCCCCAGCAAAGAAACAATGGCCTGTTTTAGCAAGCAAGGAAAAACCGCCCCACAATGCTCTATTTTGATCACGCACTCCACGCCCAGAAGTATGCTGTGCAGGTGTATAAGCGATCTTCAACTCATCATGAAATGGAATCTCCTGCCACCAATCCATTTCAATCACATGTAAGTGCTTAGGCAGATAATAACCATTGCCCAAGCCCGTATAAATTGGCATTTCAAATTTCTGATGTAACCATTCTAAAGTCGCCAGATCCATATGATCATAATGATTGTGGCTCAATAACACGCCATGAATGGTTGGAAGATGTTCTAAGGCAATGCCAGCAGGACAAACACGTTGTGGACCATTGCCCTGTTTCGGACTGACATATTCACACCAAACTGGATCGGTTAAAAAGTTATAAGGGCCGATTTGAATGAGAACTGTTGCATGACCGACAAACCAGATTTGCCAATCATTGAGATCTGCATGCGGGCGGTTCTGCGGAAGTTCCAACATATGATTCCGCATATTCCATTCATGCGAACGATCTACCGTCCACGTCGATGATTTACGGGTCGCCAGCCATTTGAGCAAACCTTTACGATCAAATGGTGTTAAGGGTTTCTGTAAATTATAAAAACGGTCAATGCCACAATGGTCAGAAGCCTCATGTGGAAAAGGAGGTTTCCCCCAAGTATGGCTCAAGCAAGATTGTGTCGGCAATTGGTAGGTTAATGTCGGCTTATCTTTCATGTACGTCTTCTTTGGTGGAATCTCATCGCATGAGGTGAATGGTTTGGTATACCGTTTAGGTCATGGACTATTTTTTAATGCGATAGCCTTTCAAATCATAATGATTTTTCTAGGATTCTCGTCTTATTCCAAATCACTATAATCGGTCTTTGATCCTAACATAAGCTTGTTAGTTATGCTGATTTTCTCTGGCAGAGTCAACACAATTTTACCGAACTAATAACGCACAATGACAATTCAAGCCAAGGGCTAAACCTCAGCTTTTTCGCTATTTCTTATATTTTAGAAAAAAGAATATTGTATATAAAATAAGCTCAGATATAATGCGCCAACAACATGATATTCCCATCATGATAACTAAAATAATAGTAAGACACTCTTGGATCAGTCTTATGGAATTACGTCATTTACGCTATTTCATTACCGTTGCTGAAGAGCTCAGTTTCAGTAAAGCAGCGCTTAAATTACACACGTCTCAACCTTCACTCAGCCAGCAAATTAAAGATCTCGAAGATGATGTTGGTGTACAACTGTTGCATCGGACCAAGCGCAAAGTAGAGCTAACTGACGAAGGCCAAGTTTTTCTCGAACAAGCACGTTTAACCCTCACTCAAGCAGACAAAGCCATTACCATGGCGCGACAGGTTGCTGCAGCCAAAGTACAATGTTTAAAAATTGGTTTTGTGCCCTCTGCTGAAATTCGCATTTTCCCTTATATTTTGCCACGTTTAAGAGTTCGCCTGCCCAAACTGCAAATTCGTACGCTTAACCTTAAAGAAAGCGATCAAATCAATCTGCTGAAAAAAGGTGATTTAGACCTGATCTTTATTAATCAAAAATTTGAAAATGAAGCATTTACAAGTCAATTGATACTCAAAGAACCCTTGGTGTTTATGCTACCTAAACAACATCCTTTGGCACAGCATGCACAGATCAACATTGATCAATTACAGGGTTTAGCCCTGACCATTTTAACCCACAAGCTGTCTCAGCCTTTGGCACGAATCATTACCCAGTACATCAAACAGCAGCAGATTCATTTTCAAAGCATCGATGAAGCCAATAGTATTGCCGAAGCGATTCAAGCGGTCCATTCTGGACAGCGTTGTGCCATTTTACCCGCCTATATCCAAGCCTTAGCCACCGACCAAATTGTCGTCAGATCATTGCATCATCCGTTGCCCTGCCTCGACGTTTTCATGGCTTACCCCAAAAATGAATCGAACCTTGCCACACAACAATTCCTAGAAGAAATTCGGCATATATTTGGCTTAGATAGCGCCCATTTGAATTCGCAATGAATTCCTCACAAATAAAAAAGCCGAATCAATCGGCTTCCGTATTCTTTAAGTAAAGCCTATTGGCTTAGGCATTACTAAAAAATTCAGCAAATTTCTGATAACTTGGTCGCTGTTTAATGTTTTCTAAATAGTGCTCAATCGCAGGATGAGACTGAATATCGCCCATCTTAAGCTGCCAAAATAACATCGCAGCAACCGTGACATCCGCAGCAGTAAACTGCTCACCACATAAATAGGGATCAACTTGATTGAGACCTTGTACAAAGGCGTTATAGGCATCTTGATAATCACCATACCCTACAGAGCCTTTCTGATCGGGCTTCACCTCAACACCGAGCATTTTATTGGTTGAAGCAGCTTCCCAAGGCCCAGAAATAAAGAATAACCAACGATAATACACGCCACGTTTTGGATCATTCAGTGCAGGTGCCAAGCCTTTGTCTGCAAATTTATCAGCCAGATAAGCACAAATTGCATCCAGTTCATACACCACCACATCACCATCGACAAGAACAGGTACTTTGCCAAATGGATTGATTTTTAAATATTCAGGTGCTTTCATCTCAGTTTGAAAAGCAACCTCAATACGTTCGCATTCAATGCCAAGCTCGATCAGCAGCCAGTCAACAACGACGCCACGCGAAAAACTATTGGTATAAAGTTTAAGTGCCATTTTGATATTTCCTTGGTGAGTTATTCTTATTTCAATGTAATTGTTTTGATTGTCAGTTTTTGTCAGTAGTCTCACGGCACATTTCCTGTGCCCACCACTGTTGAAATAATTGTTGTTTGAATTGCGGATACAGCTCCTGACTTAGGTTCAACGCTCGAATCCGATCAATACGGAAGTGACGAAAACCTTTACGTAGCTCACACCATGCTGCTAACACAATCCGATCATTAAAATAACCTAGCGCAAATGGCCACAAAATACGAGAACTTACCCGTTGTTGTTCGTCGGCATAATCTACGGTAATTTTTAACTGCTGGCGGATGGCCAAGCGCACTTGCTCTACCAAAGTTTCATCGACAGGTAACCAGACATTGATCGATCTTAAAGTGGTTTGTTCAAGTTGATGCTGACAATGCTCAGGCAGTACTGCATTGAGCTTTGCCAACACCGAAGTTGAGGCCGATTTCAAAGCCAAATCAGGAATATCGCTCAACCAATTCAGCGCTAAAAAAATTGCTTCGATCTCGGTTTCATTCAGCGTCATCGGCGGAAGCAGGAAATCTTGTTTTAGTTGAAACCCTAATCCAGCGGCAGCATCAATACAAACACCCTGCTCACGCAAGGTTTCGATATCACGATAGACACTGCGCTGACTAATCTGTAAACGCTCTGCCAACACCTGTGCGGTCACAGGATAGCGATATTCTCTAAGCAGCTGTAATAGATTGAGCAAACGGATTGAACGACTCATGTTGTCCCTATTGTTATTATGGATGATGGGAATGCAAACACTCCCATCATTGTCGTTTCATATGATGTGGATGGATTAACTCTCGGTTAAGGCTGCCACATTCAGCACACTTTGCAAATAAGCATGTAGATCCTGCACATTGTGCGCGATGACCAAGGGTTGATATTGCTGCAAGGTTTCAATGCTATGTACACCATAACTCACACCAATACGCGGCATATTCAGATTTTGAGCCATTTCTAGATCATAACTGGTATCGCCCACCATAACAGCACGATCAGCAGCGACATCCAGTTCAGTCAAAATTTCCTGCAGCATCAATGGATCTGGTTTGGATTTGGTTTCACTGGCTGCACGGGTAATATCAAAGATCTCATAGCTATTGGTTTGTGCCAAAACCCGATCTAAACCTTTACGACTTTTGCCTGTTGCCACAGCAAGCTTTAAGCCCTGCTGTTTTAGATCAGCGAGCAACTCTGCAACACCGCTAAACCATGCATCCCCTTTGGAGTTTGCCACATAGTGATCTGCATAACATTGCAAAATATCTTGCTGTAAATGCGGAACTTGTGGAAACAGGATCTGCATGACTTCAGGTAAACCTAAGCCAATAATACTTTTCGCAGCTTCATCCGTCAGCGGTTGTTCAAATTGCTGTGCTGCATATTGCAAGCTTGCTACGATTTGCCCAACCGAATCGAATAAGGTGCCATCCCAATCAAAAATCACCAGTTCGATATTTTGACTCATTTCTGCTTTCTCAACTGATCGATCACCTGTTGCATATCTTCAGGCATTGGCGCTTCAATGCTTGGATAGTTGGGAATGTCTAAACGCATGGCATGTAGGCACAAGCGACGTGCTTCAGGACCGGTATATGCCGTATTGTGTCCGTATTTATCATCCCCAACTAAAGGATGTCCAATACTGAGACCATGTACACGAATTTGATGGGTACGCCCCGAAAGTGGTGATGCATGCACCAAAGTCGCGGCTTTAAAACGTTCAACCACTTTCCAATCGGTTTTACTCGGCTTACCGTCTTTGGTGACACGGACACGACGTTCGCCATTGGCCAGTTCATAACGCAATAAGGGCGCATCAATCAATTGCTGATCCAAACTGACTTGTCCTTTGACAATCGCCGCATAAGTTTTTTGAATTTTATGCTCGCGCAGTAAATCCTGTAGCAGTTTTAAAGTACTGCGCTTTTTACTGATCATCACCAAGCCAGAAGTATCACGGTCAATACGGTGGATCAGTTCCAAGTATTTTTTACCTGTCGCGGCACGCAAGGCTTCGATTAATCCATAGGCCACGCCACTACCGCCATGCACCGCAATCCCTGACGGTTTATTAACGACCAATAGCCCTTCATCCTCATACACCACACGGCTGAGTAGACTTTGTGCCACGCCATCACTCACTGGTGCCGCAGTTTCATCCTTTTGTTCATAGCGGATTGGTGCGACACGAATCTGGTCGCCAATCTTCAAACGTGTTTCTGCTTTTATTCTTTTTTTATTAACGCGTACTTGTCCTTCACGAACCAAACGGTAGATTCGACTCTTCGGTACACCTTTTAATCGGGTAAATAAAAAATTATCTATTCGCTGCCCGTCTTGATGCTCATCCACGTCAAACCAAGTGACACTTTGCCATTGTTGTGTAGAATTCATACGCTCGATTAATCCAAGATTTGTTAAATATGATTAAAAAATGATCATTTAGCTAAGTTATTTCACAAGAAACCTAAACTTAGCCCATAGGCAGATGCCGCAAGGTTTGATATATTCAGCGCACGGATACCACCGTAAGTGAGCATCAAATCAGAAATTTTATTTAGATAAAATTTTTAATCGATGAGATATTCACCAACAACTCGGATAGGTCCTAAAGAATTATGCCGACGCCGAAGGCTTATTATATCGGCAAAATGGCAAACTGTTGCGTTTAATTGTGCATATGCACATACAGTTTGTTCAGAAAAAATATGTCGCCAGCAATTTGCTGGTTATTAAACGTAAACTGATCCACATCAGACAATTTGCTCCCTGATGTCGCATTCAGGCTAAAGCGTTGATGCATTGGAACTGCTAAGCAGAGATACGATGATCATTCCGTATCAAGACTTCCAGATGGATCGACTTCAATGCTTAATGACAGTGAAAGTCACCATCCAATGCACCGCTCACCCGCCAGTGAAGCGTACAGGAAACTTTGATTATGTCGGATCTAGTGATATTTCACAGATGTAAGACATACATGAAATATCAACGGATTCAAGATTGAAGCAGTATTGCCGACATCGAAATAACCGTATCAAAACCCCAGCTGGATATTTACAGTCAGTGGTTTCAGAGCTTCCTACACAACGTTGCTTCTGAGTCTTGATCGCGCCAATTTGATGTTTGCTCAAAAATATTGGGCTTGTTGTTTGTGTGCATCACTATTAGGTGTCACACCCATGAAACGTATGTTGATTAATGCAACCCACGCCGAAGAAGTTCGCGTTGCACTTATCACTGGTAATCGTCTTTACGATTTCGATTTAGAGAATCGTACACGCGAACAAAAAAAATCAAATATCTATAAAGGTCATGTCACTCGCGTTGAACCGTCTTTAGAAGCGGTTTTCGTTGAGTACGGCGCACAGCGTCAAGGCTTTTTATCAATGCGAGAAATTGCAAACTCGTATTTCAAAGCAGACCCTCGTCAAACTTCAAATATTCGTGAACTCATCACTGAAGGCACTGAATTACTGGTTCAAGTTGAAAAAGAAGAACGCGGCAACAAAGGTGCCGCCCTGTCTACTTTTATCTCACTTGCGGGTCGTTATTTGGTCCTCATGCCAAACAATCCAAAAGGTGGCGGTATTAGCCGTCAAATTTCGGGTTCAGTGCGTGAAGAACTGAAAGAAATTTTAGCTTCTTTAAATGTACCGCGTGGCATGAGCGTGATCGTTCGTACTGCAGGTATTGGCCGTACACAAGAAGAGTTACAACTCGACTTACAACACTTACTCGACCTTTGGGCTCAAATCCAAGGTTCAGCAGGTTCTGGTCCATCACCAATGCTGGTTCATCAAGAAGCTGGTGTCGTGACCCGTGCAATCCGTGATTATTTACGTGATGACGTCGCTGAAATCCTGATTGATAGCGAGCAAGCCTATAACGAAGCGTATAACTTCGTAAAAGCAGTAATGCCACGTCAGTTAGACAAACTCAAAACCTATACCTTGAATGAGCCACTCTTTGCTCATTTTGGGATTGAAAGCCAGATCCAAACGGCTTATGAACGTGAAGTAAAACTTCCTTCTGGTGGTTCAATCGTGATTGACCAAACCGAAGCATTGGTATCGATCGATATCAACTCGGCGAAATCAACCCGCGGTCATGATGTTGAAGAAACGGCGCTCAATACCAACTTGGAAGCAGCCGAAGAAATCGCACGTCAACTTCGTTTACGCGATATTGGTGGCTTAGTCGTGATCGACTTCATCGACATGACCAAAGACCGTAACCAGCGTATGGTTGAAGCGAAATTACGTGAAGCAACGCAAAGTGATCGCGCACGTATTCAATTCGGTCAACTGTCACGTTTTGGTCTGATGGAAATGAGCCGTCAACGCCTACGTCCTTCGTTAGAAGAAGCGACTGGCTACGTTTGCCCACGCTGTCATGGCACAGGTATGGTACGTGACTTACGTTCACTGTCACTTTCAATTATGCGTAAGGTTGAAGAAATTGCTTTACGTGAACGTCAAGGTGAAGTTCAAGTCGAAGTCCCTGTGGAAATCGCAGCCTTCTTATTGAATGAAAAGCGTCACAGCCTAGTTTACTTAGAGCAAACCTCAAATGTACGTGTTACCGTATTGCCTCACCCGCACTTGGAAACACCACATTACCAAATCCAGTTCAATCCAGATGGTTTCGCCCCTTCTAGTTATGAACGTACTGAAGCAACCCGTTCTAGCGAAAAAGAACTGGGCTATGAATCTTCAGACTGGCATTTAGAAGATGCAGAGCATCATCATGCACCTGCTGCACAAAACCAAGCTGCTGCACCACAGAAGAAAGCTGCTCAGCAACATGCTGCGCAAGCAAAACAAACTCAAGCAAGCACGCAAAAGTCAGCAAGTCCTTGCGCTTGGTTAGAGAACTTATTTGTTCAAAAACAAGCACAAACCACCGATCAATCTCGTTCTGCACAAAATGCAGCGGCCGCGATTGAACAAATGGTGAATAACGGTGCGGTGAGCCGTGGTCAGTTTGGCCAAGTCAATGCACCAGCAATCGCTGAAGTTACTGCGCCAACTGCAAACAATGCTTATATTTCACAAAACCCTGTGAAACAAGAAGCACGTGAAAGCTTTGAGAAAGACGAGAAATCACATCGTCCGAACCAAAACCAGAAGAAGCGCAAGCACAAAGAACAACGTGAGCAACATGCACATGCGCATGAGCAACAAAATCAAGTGCATGAAGAAGTGGTTCAACTGTCACGTCAAGAACAGCGCCATGAGCAACGTGAGCTAAAACGTCAACAAAAACGTCAACAGCCACAAGAATCTCAAAACCAGCAACAGCATCATGATGCTGCTCAAGGCAATGAGTCTGCGCCTTTACCACGTCGTGACCGTAACCAACAACGTCCAAATCGACCAAATCGCCATCGTGACCAGAGTGTGTTAAATGAAACACCGACGACTGCACCCGAAGCTGTGGTAAATCCACAGCAGGTTAAAGTGGATGTGGTCGATGCACCTCGCAGTGAACCAATGAATACAGCGCTTGTTGTGAATATTGATCAAGGTCAAAGTGAAATTGTTGCATTAAATCCACAACAAGTAACAGCGCCAGCTGCTAAAGCAGAAAAAGCAAAACCTGTTGTAGAAAAAGTTGAAACACCTGCGCCAGCTCAAGTAGAACAAGCGACTACTGAAAAAGCACCTGTTGAAGAAACTGCACAAGCACCTGCACAACGTGCCAGCAATGATCCACGTTCACGTCGTCGTCAGCGCAACCACCAAACTGCACCGAAAACGGCTACAGTAAAAGTTGCACTGTCGCAAACACCTACGTTGGGACAATATACGCTGGGTAGCTTGATTCGTCATGTCTATGGTGATGATTGCACAATCCTGATTGAGCAATTCGGCTTAGTCACCACCTTTAACCGCGCTTTACAAAAGTTCGCTGAACAATATGCAAATAGTTTAGTGACCGAAACCGTCGTTAAAGAAGACAAACGCCCTGTCACACGTGATGCTGAACTTCCGACTCAGAAGCCAACTGAAGAAGCTGAACCTGCACCAGTGTTAGCATTAACACCACCGGATGCAGCGGCAGTTCGTGTTGCCAATGACCCGCGTGAACGTCGCCGTTTAGCGAAAATGGCTGCGGAGCAGGCAAAAGAAGCACATGTTGCCTCAAATGCAACGCCAGCTCCTGTGGAAAGCACTGAATCGAAAGAAGAAGTGAAACAAGCAGACGATGCGGTTGTCGTAGAAGCAGCAACTGCACCAGAGCAACAACCTTTAGAACTTGCCAGTACAGAGACTGTTGTAGAAGTTGCACCAGTTGAGGCTGAAGCAGTCGAACCTGCTGTGGTTGCTGAAGTTGAAACCGTAAGCGAGACTGTTGCAGAAGTTACTGAACCTGCTCAAACGGTTGAAAAAGCTGAACAAGCAACAACTACGACAGAAACAGAATTGGATGATGAAGCAGCGAAAGCGGAAAAAGAGAAATCGAACCGCCCTCCTCGTCGTCCACGCGGACGTCCACCAAAAAAGACCACAGCTGAGTGAGTAATTTGCTAAATTGCACTCAATAAGGCGAAGCCTAGTCATTTCGATGACTAGGCTTTTTTGTTATTTTGTCAAATTAGGTTGATTGCTCTAGGCACTTGCCATTACAAAACAGCATTAACAAAATGGTGTGAATGGTTGTGTTCTAACGGATAGCCATTTCTTGGATTGATCGAAAAATAAATAGGATTGATATGAGCCAAACTACGCAGACCGATATTATTACCCTTGGTGATGTCGCTACTCGACTTCCTAACTTCATCACTAAAGTACCTCATATCCTCAATGGTCTTAAACAAGCATATTTGCGAACGCCAACATCTCCTGCTGGTTTAGGTATTGCCTTTGAAAAAGCAGTCAAGCGTAACCCTCAAGGCATCGCACTGTTATTTGAAGATCAAAGCTATAATTACCAAGCACTCAATGAGTGGGCAAATCAGATTGCACATTACTACTTATCGCTTGGGGCAAAGAAAGGTGATGTGATTGCAGTGATGGTTGAAAACCGTCCTGAACTGATTGCCTCTATCGTTGCATTGGCAAAAATTGGGGTGACAATTGCACTGGTCAATACCTCGCAAGTCGGTAAGGTACTCGCGCACAGTATTAATCTGGTCAATCCAATTGCGGTGATTGCAGGTGAAGAAGTTCGCGCTGCAATTGATGAAGCACGTCAAGACTTAAAAGTTGCTCAAGATCGTTTCCACTGGTTTGCCGATCAAGAAACCCGTAAAAATGCAGGGACTGCACCACAAGGTTACGTGAACCTAGCGCAACAAATTGATCAATTCCCCAAATTCAATCCATCGACCACGCGCACAGTGACAGGTAAAGATGGTTTGTTCTACATCTATACCTCAGGTACAACCGGCTTACCAAAAGCAGTAATTTTCACTCATAGTCGCTGGACGCTGGCTTATGGCACCTATGGTCACATTCTGAATTTAGGTAAAGATGATGTGATGTACGTGACTCTCCCGCTTTACCATGCAACAGGTGTTGTGGTGTGCTGGTGTGGCGTGATTGCTGGCAGTGCAACACTTGCTGTTCGTCGTAAATATTCAACCAGTGCCTTCTGGAAAGATGTACAGAAATTCAATGCCTCTGCAATTGGTTATGTCGGTGAACTGTGTCGTTACCTGATTGATGCACCTGCAACAGAACAAGATCGTGCACACCGCGTCACTAAAATGATCGGTAACGGCATGCGTCCGAATATCTGGGGCAAATTTAAAGAACGCTTTGGTGTCGAAGAAGTACTTGAACTTTACGCATCTAGCGAAGGTAACGTTGGTTTTAGCAACATCTTCAACTTTGACAACACCGTAGGCTTCTCTCCAACACCGTATGCAATCGTTGAATTCGACAAAGAGAAGAATGAATTAGTCCGCGATAAGAAAGGTCATTGTAAGAAAGTGAAAACAGGCGAAGTCGGTCTACTGATTGGTAAGATCACCAGCCGTTCACCATTCGATGGCTATACCGATCCTGAAAAGAACAAGTCTGTGATTTTGAAAGATGTGTTTACCCAAGGTGACTCATATTTCAATACAGGTGACTTGGTTCGTGATATCGGTTTCCGCCATGCACAGTTTGTGGACCGTTTAGGCGATACTTTCCGTTGGAAGGGTGAAAACGTTTCTACAACAGAAGTAGAAAACATGGTCTGCGAATATGAAAAGATCGTAGAGGCTGTGGTATACGGTGTAGAAATTCCAAATACCAATGGTCGCGCAGGTATGGCAGCGATCACCTTGGTCGATGGTGCAGAACTCAATGAAGCGGACTTAAGCGACATGGTGAATGTGTTTAAAAAATGCTTACCGTCTTATGCCATTCCTGTTTTCTTACGTGTTCAAGAGAAAGTAGAAACAACTGGGACATTTAAATACCAGAAGAATAAACTGAAAGAAGACTCATTTAATCCGAGCAAAACTTCTGAACGTTTACTGGTTTTATTACCAGGTGCAAGCAGCTATAGTGATGTAAATGCTGAGATCTTTGATAATATTCAAAGCTATCAATACCGTTTCTAGTTTATTTTTTAGCTAAATAAGAGGAAATCGTGCTTTTTATAAACAATCATGCACATGTTTTTGAATTTCCTCTTGTGTTAGCTGAATAAGTTGCTAGAATACGCAACATCAAAACGAAGACGCATTTAGAACAAATTAGTTTTTCTTGCGAAGCTTGTTGAAATACTTGCTTAGGGTCGTTAGCTCAGCTGGTAGAGCAGCGGACTTTTAATCCGTTGGTCCCGCGTTCGAATCGCGGACGACCCACCATCTAATGTTTTGATAGTTTGTAAAATGTATTTTACAAATGCCTGTAAGAGGTTAAGCTATAGAAAATCATAGATTTTCTCTTGCGCTCAGGTAAAACGTTGTTTTACTTATCCTCGCTCAGGGTCGTTAGCTCAGCTGGTAGAGCAGCGGACTTTTAATCCGTTGGTCCCGCGTTCGAATCGCGGACGACCCACCAAATTCTAAAAAGCCTCATCATTGATGAGGCTTTTTTATTGTCTACTCAATTTCTTTCTAAAAGATGACAACAGAACTGGCTCCACTCTAAGCATCCTTGCTTAAAGTCATCATGTGCTTAAATTATAAAAACGCTTCTAATACCGAATTTAAGAAAATATGCCCCTGCTCTGTACAAGCAATTCGCTGGCTATCCGCAATCAATAATTTTTTCTCACGCAACTGTGCTAGCTTTTGATTTAACTGATCCAGTTCAAGTCCAGTACGTTGAGCATAAAATGCCGCTGCAACACCTTCGTTTAAACGCAAAGCATTCATCATAAACTCAAAAGGTAATTCATCAGCTTCGATACGCTTCATTTGCACATGCTCTGCTGGAACCTTGGCTAAATAATCTTTCGGCAAACGGGTTTTTTGAAAACGATAGACACCGTCTGGACGTGTCACCTTGCCATGCGCACCTGCGCCAATCGCCAGATAATCACCAAATTGCCAATAATTTAAATTATGCGTAGATGGCTTTTCCTTACGCCATGCTGAAACTTCATAATTGACATAACCATTGGCTTTTAAATATACCTCACCTTGTTCTTGAATATGTTCTAGAACTTCGTCTTGTGGTAATACAGGCTGAGTTCGGAAGAAAACCGTGTTTGGCTCAATGGTCAGTTGATACCAACTAATATGTGTTGCACCCTGCTCCACAGCCAATTTCAGGTCGGTTAAGGCCTGTTCCTCCGTCTGTTGGGGTAAACCATGCATCAGATCAACATTAACGCGCTTAAAGCCTGCCTGACGTGCCTGCTGAATCGCATCCAGTGCATTATTGGCAGAATGGATACGACCTAGCCGATGTAAATGTTCAGGATCAAAACTTTGCACACCGAGTGATAAACGATTAATTCCCACCGCCAGATAATCTGCAAATGGATCATGCTCAACCGTTCCTGGATTGGCTTCCAGTGTGATTTCACAGTCATCTTCAAAGTCTAAACGTGCTTTGAGTTGATCAAACAACCATTGATAACCTTGTGCAGAAATCAGTGACGGTGTACCGCCACCAATAAACACACTATGAATCGATCGACCTTGCGCCATTTCAATCTGAGTCTCAAAGTCAGCCACTAACGCAGCAAGATATTGCTGTTCCAAATCCAGTGACAATTGTCCATCAGGGACAGCGTGTGAGTTAAAGTCGCAATAAGGACATTTACGTACACACCAAGGCATATGGATATACAAGGACAGCGGGATATTTGCAGGATTTAACAGACTCAAAATACAAGCTCAATGACAGAACCTGATTATTTTAACATGACTCGACTCGGTACAGTTGCAGCTTCAATACGGTATACAACTTATCATCCCCTAGGTATTCAGTTAGACTGAAAGCATAAAGAACAATTAGACCGATAATATGATGAAAATTTCTAGCCAATTGCTATTTATTCTGCCGCTTGCTTTAGGGATTGGAATAGCAATGGCCTTTCAAACGGCAATCAATGCACAGCTCCGAGAGTATCTAAACTCGCCACTACAAGCCGCATTACTTTCTTTTTGTATTGGAACGATTATTCTAGCCCTACTGGTTTATTTCCAAGGTGCAGACAAACCCAGTTTAACTGAACTTTCACAAATTCCATGGTTTCTCTGGTTAGGTGGATGCCTTGGGGTTTATGCAATCAGTATGAGCATTTATACTGCACCTAAACTCGGATTTTTAACTTTTTCAGGTTTAGTGATTTTTGGACAATTGGTGATTTCCATGCTCATCGACCACTTTGGCTGGTTAGGTACAGAAAAAACACCCATTAACTGGCAACGTCTACTCGGTAGTATTGTGATTTTTATTGGTGTGCTATTCACATTACAACGCTAATTCTCCCTCATTTTAATAAGAGTAATTTTTGTGTCCCATGTCACAACCAAGCGATTTGAGCTTAAACAGCTATTTCATTTGATGTTCCCGATCCTGATTACACAGTTTGCGCAAGCTGGATTAGGTTTAATCGATACCATTATGGCAGGTCATCTTTCTGCTACGGATCTGGCGGCGATTGCAGTAGGCGTTGGCCTATGGATTCCCGTTATGCTGTTATTTGCAGGCATCATGCTGGCAACAACGCCCTTGGTCGCTGAAGCACGTGGTGCAAGAACCCCTGAAAAAATTCCAACCATTGCGCGCCAGTCTTTGTGGGTTGCGGTGATTCTTGGTGTTGTTGCGATGTTGATTCTGCAATGTATGCCCGTGTTTCTGCCCCTGTTTGGCGTGCCTGAAAGTTTAATACCCAAAGCAAGCCTGTTCTTACATGCGATTGGTTTTGGTATGCCTGCAGTGATGATGTATGCGGCACTACGCAGTTATTCTGAAGCATTGGGACATCCACGCCCTGTCACAGCCATTAGCTTGATTGCTTTACTGGTATTAATTCCGCTGAACTTTATCTTTATGTATGGCTTTGGGCCAATTCCAGCATTAGGTAGTGCAGGTTGTGGTTTTGCAACTGCGATCTTGCAATGGCTCATGTTTATCACTTTAGCCATTTATATTTCCAAAGCAAAAGCTTATCAACAGGCACCGATCTTCACCAAATGGGAAAGAATTGATCCTGTTTGGATTAAACGCATTTTAAAACTGGGCTTACCGATTGGGCTGGCAGTATTCTTTGAGGTCAGCATTTTCAGTACTGGGGCCATTGTACTGGGGCCATTGGGTGAAAATGCCATTGCAGCTCATCAGATTGCGATTTCAGTTACGTCACAGCTGTTTATGATCCCGTTGTCCTTGGCGATTGCCTTGACGATTCGTGTTGGCATGTATTATGGCGAACAAAACTGGCATGCAATGCGTCAAGTACAAATCGTAGGATTAATTACGGCTACGATCTTTGCTGCCTTGACCATGACACTCATTGTGCTTGCACGTCCCTATATCGTGGCGATCTATACCACGGATATCAATGTCATTCCTGTGGCAATGTACCTGCTCTGGTTCGCGATGGCTTATCAGTTGATGGATGCTTGGCAAGTCAGTGCCGCTGGGTGCTTACGTGGCATGCAGGACACTCAAGCGCCGATGTGGATCACCTTAATGGCGTATTGGGTCGTCGCCTTCCCGATCGGCCTATACCTCGCGCGCTATACGATTTGGGGCGCTGCTGGTGTCTGGCTCGGCCTGATTATTGGTTTAACAATTGCCTGTGTGCTACTGATCGGCCGTTTATATTTAAACAATAAACGTTTGGCACAACGTGCTCTCAATACATAAGCGCTATTGATTCAGAGCAGCACGGATGCTGCGCTTGCCTTGATGCGCTCATCAAGGCTCCCTTCCTTCACGACATGCTTACATCACTTAACATTTTGGTATAGGCAATTTAAGTTTTGTCGCCTATGATCAAAGCATCACTTTGAAACTGGATCATCCGAGGTCAAGCACATATGGCAAAGCATGCAAGCTCTCCCAGTAAGCGTTTTTTTAAACTGGCTGGCATGACCGCAAGTATTGCCAGCAAAAGTGTTGCCAACTCCATTCGCAATCTCACCGCAGATGAAGAACAAAAAAATGCTGCACGTAGCAAACTGTTCCAAGATATCGGCTTACAGATCGCTGACACCTTAGGCGAAATGAAAGGCGCGGTGATGAAAGTCGGGCAAATTGCATCGCAATATAAAGACATCTTCCCGCCAGAAGTGGCAAAGGCGATTGCCAAACTACAACGCCAAGCGCCTGCCATGCCTTTTGCAGCGATTCAGCAACAAGTTGAAAAAGAGTTAGGCAAACCTTTAAACCAGATTTTTAGCTCTTTTGAGACGGAACCTTTTGCTGCTGCCTCAATTGGTCAAGTGCATCGTGCAGTACTGCCCAATGGACAAGCGGTTGTGGTGAAAGTGCAATATCCTGGGGTGGATCAAGCCTGTGAAAGTGATTTAAAACAGGTTCGTCTGGCTTTACGCTTAATGGGCGTGTTAAAAATTGATAAGAAGCTGCAAGATCAACTGTTTCAGGAAATCCAAGACAGTTTATCTGCCGAACTGAATTATGAAATTGAAGCGCAAAACTTAGAAGTCTTTAAAACCTTCCATGAAAAGCTGGATGATCAAATCATTATCCCAACTGTATATAAAGATTATTCTTCTCGTCGTGTACTCACGCTCAGTCTTGAGCAGGGTGAATCCATCGAAACCGCCAGCACATGGTCGATTGAAACACGTAATCAAATTGGTCGTCGTCTGATTCGTGCTTTAGGGCAGGAAATGTTTTTCTTGAAGCGTTTCCATTGTGACCCACATCCAGGCAATTTTGCTTTCCGTGAAGATGGTAGTGTGATTATTTATGATTATGGCAGTGTCAAAACCCTTTCACCTGAAATCATCCAGCACTTCAAAGCACTGGTGAATGCTGCTCGCCAAGAAGATATTGCTCAGGTCGAAGACCTACTGGTTGAACTACATTCGATTGCTGAGAAACAAAAATTCCCAACTGAATTGTATACGCAATGGATTGAAATCCTGTTGCGTCCATTAAGCACCCATTATGACTTTGCCAAGAACTCATCGCATCACGATGGCATGCTGTTGGTGAAAAAATCCCTGAAATACTGGGATGTGTTTAAACCCTCTCCAGATACCTTGATGGTTAATCGAACCATTTCAGGACATTACTGGAACCTGATTCACCTCAAAGTGCATGACAATCTCAATGATTTATTTGAAGAATTAGTCCCGAACTAAACTTCATAAAAATGCCAATCAGATGATTGGCATTTTTATTTCTTTCATATTCAAACTTTTAACAAATCAAATAGCTTGAGCAAAGTTCTATATCTCATGCTCGCTGATTCATTGTTTACAAATAATTTCCAACAAAACTTGAAAAGAACAAGATTGACGGCATATATTGTTATGTTATAACATTTCCATTAACAATAGGAGTCATTCAAAATGCGTAAAGATATCCATCCTGCTTATCAACAAGTACTGTTTCACGATACCAATGCCGATACCTATTTTTTAATTGGCAGCACACTACAGACCAAACAAACCAAAGAATATCAAGGTCAGGTCTATCCCTATGTGACGCTTGATATTTCCAGTGCTTCACATCCGTTTTATACGGGTGAAGTTCGCCAAGCCAGCAATGAAGGCCGTGTCGCAAGCTTTAACAAACGCTTTGCGCGCTTTAACCGCAAAGCTTAATTTTCATTTAAGTTTCACACATTAGGCTGTAAGCATTAGAAGTCTAAGGCTATCTCTCCTCCACTTAGACTTCTTTTTTTATGTTTAGCTTTCAAGAATCCGGCTTAGCCTGCCCCACCACACCAAATTCAATCGGTGTTTTGACATAAAACAAAGAAATTTCTTTATCGTTCAAATAGTCTAATAATTCCATCGCCTGTTGATTGCTTACCGCAAACTGAATTTGTATGGGTCGATCGGCCAACTCAAAAAAACTGGCGGAATGAAATAAGCCTTGATGATCCACACCTTCCATCCCTGCCAGTACCGTCGCGCCACGCAAATTCATTTGCTTCGCCACTGCCAATAACCATTCACTCATCATTTGTCCCTGATAAGTCCGGTTTTGTGCCGTGTAAAAACTCAGTAAAAATCCATTCATTATCATCACTCCAAAGCTAAGCGGCACTCAGCCATTGATGCAAGCTCATACCTAAAATGGTAAACAGCAATGATCCAATCACATGAATCAAAATTGCTGCGCAGGCATAACCCAATTTACCGCTTTGTAATAAAGCAATAATCTCGGCAGAAAAGGTCGAAAATGTGGTTAATGCACCGCAGAAACCTGTAATCACAAATAGTTTGTAATTTGAACTCAGTGAGCTTTGAGAAAAATAAGAAATTGCAAAACCAATAATAAAGCCACCGACGAAATTAACGGTGACCGTACCTAAAGGAATATTGGGAAAAATTGGATTGAGTTTTAAACCCAGGAACCAACGCAACCATGCGCCGAGTACCGAGCCAAGCGCGATTGAGAGCAAAGGATAATACATGGCTTACTCCACACATCGCGCAGGAGATAAAGCGACATTTAACATGGATAGATCAACGTTTTTTTGATTATTTTTCATCTGCGAACTCCAAAATGGGAACAGAGCACGCACGAACCTACGCCCCCTGTTCAGGGTAACGTAGGCATCATTAGCCACAGTGGCGGTTTGTAATAGGAGGAATGCCATCTCCTTTGTTCTAAAATAACATAATTTTTAGACAACTCAACTGCTGTTTTGAGCTATAAATCAAGTGTGTATAAATATAAAGTTATCCACAATTTATGTCGTCCGAGATAAAACTTGCTCACCAAGCACGGTAAAATCCAGTTCAGGAACCACAAAAGCAAACGCTTCAGCATCCTCATCTAAACCGAATTGTTGCAACAATTGAGGGGCGTTTAAGCTCAGAATCTCAGCAGCTTGAATCTGCTGAAACTGTACAGGCATCTGAATATCGCCCTGCGACATTCGAGCCGGTTGGTCAACCCATTCCGCCCATGCATGGTCTTGATCGACCAAGAACTGAACTGCTTCATCCCAAGACGGAAATAATGTTTGCCATGTAACAGGTAACTGTTTTTCCGTTGTGATCTGCACTTCACTCTTCAAAGAATAATCTTGATCAAGGCAAATTTCGGTTTGAATGGCTTGTTGGTTGCGCTGGTGCTGAAAAATCGCTGCATATTGTGCAGGCATCACATCGCTGGCCAGACGACCACCTGAAACATACAGTACTTGATCAACCACGACCTGCTCAAAGATCACGGTCTTGGGCTGTGAATCATCCAGATAAAAGCGCCAGTTGCTTTGTTTGGGTGAAGGCAAGAACTGACGTAATTTACCCAAGAAACTGAATCCAAAATGCTGATGCTGATAAGTCAAAATGGTAAAAATGGTTTTCCCATCTTTTTCCCATAAGGGTACTTCTTTCGGATAGCGCAGACGTACTTGCTCAACATCAACCAACCAAGACAAGTACACCACATTGCTGACCTGACTCTGCAAGCGCATAAAAGGCAATATGCGCATCATCAAACGGCGGAGTTGTAACAGCAAACTACAACTTAAAATAGGGGCTAAAAGTCGAAGTATAGCGTTGGATATTGATAACTTTAAACGATGTCTATTCATTATTATTCAATAGATTAATACTCTGTTTGAGCATAAACCGCTGACTGTGTTACGTCCAGTTCAAATCGCGTCCAGCTTCTATTCTGCATTTTCAATGTTATGATGCTTGCCATTGATTCAATCAACATGGAATTTTAAAAATGGCTCAAAGCTTATTGGCACAACTGAAAGATGGCTCGGCAAAATTTGCAGATGTATTGGCATTTATCGAAGCACGTTATCAACATACTCCAACTGCCTTTCAGAATGGTGCACAATCGAATGCTGCGACTGAAAACCAAGGCAGCGCCAAAGTACTCAGCTTTGCCAAAATTGAAGGCTTGAATCAAGCAGATACGCTCAGTTTATTTGCAGAGCATTATGCGTCTGTATTGGCAACGCCAGAAGCCACTGACCTTCAAAATATCCGCCAGTTTATGCAACATGGCTGGGATGGCGTGAAATTTGAAGCTGAAGCACTCTCTGCAAAATAAGAAAAAGGAGGCGAAAAGCCTCCTTTTTTATTGCTTTTATTCAAGGACTAGGGTCTTGTCAATTTCCGCAAGTCGGTGCTTAAACTATAAAAATCCCCGCCCATTTTGCCCACACTCTGAAGTTGCTGTTGATCAATCATCTGCCCATCCCAGAGTCGATCATCAACATAAATCGATTTCACATCCAACAAAGCTACTGTTCCACCTAATGGAAGCGTACTCAGTTGAATGATTTCCCTTAACTGGCATTCATAACGCACAGGCGCATGCTTTACCGCCAAGGCTGCGACCGCATGACTCGGTTCAGACTCAATCTGTGCAAAATCAAATTCACTTTGCTCTGATGGCAATAAAGCACAGGATAAATTCATCTTTTCCAGTAAGGCTGTATTGGCAATATGCACGACACATTCTCGTGTATCAATCAAATTACGAATGGTATCTTTATCCTGCCCATTTCTTGGATTGACCTGCGAATACCATAAAATGGGTGGATTACAGCTGGCAACATTAAAGAAGGAATAAGGAGCAATATTGGCAATCCCATCTGCCGACAGAGTACTGATCCATGCGATCGGTCGAGGGCTAATCCCCCCAACCAACAAGCGATAGATTTCATTGGCATCTAAATCAGACGTTTCAAAAATCATGAGAACAACACGTCCAATTTAGGGACGTTCAGCATATTGCGGTAAATCATCGGCAATACAATCCCATTCGGCTTTAGAAGCCGCAAAAATATGCATACTTGGTTTCTGCTGCAAAGGTGTATCTAAAGTCCCGATTCTTAAGCGATAAAGCTCAGGCTGTGCATCGCGCGAACTGATCAGTGGAGAGCCACATGCACCACAGAACCAGCGATACACGCCCGATGCAGCAAACTTTTTAACCAACTCTTCACCCTGAATAATTTTAAAAGCTGCACTGCTAATCGGTGCATTGGTCGCATAAGCCGTGCCATTGGCTTTTCGGCAACGCTGACAATGGCATTGTATGATCTCACCGATTTCACCATGAATCTCATAATGAATCCCATCACATAAACAACTGCCACGATATACAGATGAAGCTTGAGACATATCCCTATTCCTGATGAACATTTACTCAAAACTAGCATTTTTAAATGCTGAATCACAAGGCAAATCTGCTCAAGAAATATGACCAGATTTAAGAGGAATCACAAAGCCTTTTTCAACTCAACTGATCAAGGCAGTAAATGCGCCAATGATTAAAATATAGAACAGGATAGGCAATCCTAAAAACCAAAATTTTGCCCATCTATTGGTAGGAAACACTTGGGTAGCCCCACGGTAACTCACCCAACACGATAAGAATAAAAATGGAACGGGAATAAAGCCTAAAAATGTAGATTGATTATAGGCTTCAATATAATTTGAATATAAAAATGTTTGGATTGCCGTTGTAATCACAATCGGCAATACAAAGACCAAGGATTGCAATACATACACATGTCGGGCAAGTTGTGGATCAGCCTCTTTTGCGCCTGAAAACTGCAATCTTTTTTTATACCACCAGCCTTGTACCAACCACGCAATCGCTGCTGAAATAATTCCTATACCCAACACCCATAACCAGTAACTCAACCAGGATGCTGTAATCCAGTCGATCAATGGCCTAATGCCTCTTGTTTCTGCACTTAATAATTTTTGATCGACTCGATCCATGACCGCAACGATACCAATCAGATAAGCAGCAAAAAGGATACTTTGATGATGATAGTTTTTAGATTGTGAAAAGAATTTTTTCGGTTGGAAAAACAAGCGAAATAAGTTGTTCAGTTGAAATGGTTTGATGATCTCATTGTTTTGTGTTTCCAAAGTCGGCTCAATATTCATATACCCTCTTCATCAATTGATTTAGATTATTTTTATTTAAGTATTTTAGCTTATTTTATCATTTGATAAATATATTAACCCCTTCTGCTGCCGCTCTTCCAGTTGCGAAACAAGCTGTCAATAAATAGCCACCTGTCGGTGCATCCCAATCTAGCATTTCACCACAACAAAACACATATGGATTAGATTGCAATTGCAATTGTGGGGATACAGCAGTTTGCTTCACACCACCGGCACAGCTTATAGCCTCTTCGATTGGACGGAAGCCATCCAAAGGAATACTCAACTGCTTAATTTGCTGAGCCATTTGCTTGGCATCTGACCATAAGCTTTTTTCGACAATTTCTCGGAGTAGATTAATTTTGACAGTGTCCAAACCTGCTTTACGCCAGAGATTGGTCAAAGACTGCTTTTTATTGCCCTGTAATTTCTTTTCTAATTGATCAATGCTGACATCAGGTAGTAGGTCCAGATGTAATTGTAAACGCCGTTTTTGGGCAAGCTGTGCTCTGAGATCACGACCCAGTTTATAAATCACGCCACTCTCAAAGCCGTAATGAGTAATGATGATATCACCATGGCTGTGCTGTTCGGATTGCACCCATGCATTAACACGCTTCAACGGCTGACCGAAACACACCTGCATGAACGGCGACCATGTTTTCAGCACACCTGCATTACTGGCTTGGAAAGGCTCAATCTCGCTTGAAGCCAACCATTGCTGCCATGCACCATCACTGCCTAACTGCGACCATGATACTGCACCACAGGCCAAAATAATCGCATCATAAGTTGCACTAAAGCGCTGGGTTTGGTTCTCAATCGTGAGTTGATTTTCAGATAAATCCACACAACGATGACGATAGTGGAACTTCACCCCATCGGCCATTAAGCGTTTTAACCATGCACGAAGTAAGGGGGCAGCTTTCATTTCAATCGGGAAAATTCGACCAGAGCTACCGATATAAGATTCAATACCAAGTCCTTGCATCCAGTTCTGAATCCACTGCGCATCCCATTGCTTCACCCAAGGCCCCAACCATGCCGCATGGTCATAGCGCTGTATAAACCTATCGACAGGCTCAGCATGTGAAATGTTTAAACCTGTTTTACCCGCCATTAAAAACTTACGTGCTGCGGAAGGTTTCTGTTCAAACACGTCAATTTCATAATCATATTGGCTCAGTACTTCAGCAGCCATTAAACCTGCTGGACCCGCACCAATAATCGCAACACGCTTAGACATCAGCTTGCTCTTGTGCCTTTTGACCTTGCAAAGGTGCAAAATCATCAAAGCGAGTGCGATACCCTTCAGGCTTGCGAATGATGAGTTGTTGGCACAACTCACCACGCTCTAAGTATTTGATTTCAAAATGTGTTCGGGCAGAATCTGCTGCAATTTTTTGTTTTTCATGCGGCAGCTTCCACAATTCAATCAATTGTTGTTCTGCTTCATCAATATATTCAGAAATGTTACTCGCCAAAGTAATTGTGCCATTCGGCTGAAGACGAGAGAGTAGAAACTCGAAGAATGGCATATTCAGCCAACGCTGCGCTGGATTATGCGGTTCTGGATTCGGATAGAGAATGAAAAATTGTTCGACTTGTGCAGGGAACAAGGCATGTACCACCCACGGCAATGCATCGGCATGAATCGGATTTAAATGTTCGCGCGGCTCTAATTGGTGCTGCTTTTGCATCGCCACAAATTTTTCTTTGGTTCGTTCAATTGCATACAACGTGGTGTGCGGATTTTGCCCGGTAAACAACAAGGCGTGCTTGCCTTTTCCTGCCCCAATTTCAACGCAGATCGGCGTATTGGGAATGGCAATAAAATCACGAGGGGCTTGCATACGTTGTGCTTGAAATTGACGAATCGACATAATCTCATCAAACTATCTAGAAATCGGCATAAGTCTAACAACTCACCTTACTTTTGCCTAATCTATTTGTTCTATGTTTTAGGAATTTTCTATGCCACGTACATTCCCCTGCCCGCGTTGCGGTGAAGCCAGCACTTGGGAAGGTAATCAATTTCGTCCTTTCTGTTCGGAACGCTGTAAGTTGATTGATCTCGGTGCTTGGGCCAGTGATGAATACAAACTCCCGACTCAGGATGCGCCACAAGCAGATCAAAAACGCAATGAAGATGATTATGAAGATTAATCATCTTCATTCTTTCAACCATTAGAAAGTTTTCCTCCAATCCAGATTGATGCATTTTAATAAAAATTTACATATTTCAGATATGTGAATTACATCACAGTAATTTACTTTTTTTTGACCTTGTGCAAATCTTAATTCAAACATTGTAATGAATAAAAATAGCAAATAACTCACGACAACTTATATCTCATACTGATCCAACCTTAATCAAAATTTTATAGGGGTCAGTTTGTTTAATAAAAATATTTAGACTTACTAGGATGTAATAATGAATCAATCTATTCCTTACCAGCTCAGGGTTTTAGCGACCCAAATTGATCCAAATCTAGATGCAAATTGGCAACTCAGTTTACAAACACTTTTTTCTATTTGCTCTGTTGAAGACCGTGAGAATATCTGCCAACAGATTTTGCAACTCAAGAAGATTCACTGGAACCGAAAAGAACACAGTTTCTCTTATCTTGCCAAGCATGACATCCATCTATTGGCAGAAAAAATTCAAGATGCACCGATTAAAGTTTTAGTCAGAAGCATTGCCAATTCTTTGGAAAAATTAAAACAATACCAAGATATTTATGCCATCTCCGACTATTTAGAAAACATGCTCGGTCAGATTAACCGCATCAATACTGAAAATGATTTTGATCTACAAGAACAGAAAAAACAGGTGTTAAAAGAATTTATCTATGCCTCTGCACAGATCATTTTGCAGAAAGAAATTATTCAATTACCCGCCAATCAAAGACATATCAATACGGATGTCATCAAGACCTTTATTACTGAAGTATTTTTAAAACAACAGCTACTCAAATATTCCTTTAATATTATTCGTTCTCATCAGTTACGTGAAGAAAAGCCACATATTCTTAAATATTTTTTATACCAACAGCAAAAAACAAAACAGCTTGATATTGTTAAAACGTCTCAATATATCTTTGCACTCGCACCGAGCAAAGAAGGTATGACAAATACTTTTTCGATTCGACGCTTTTTGCAGGAAGAAAAATTTGAAGCCTGTGAAAATATTTACTTCAATGCCGCTTTTTTGGCTTTAGACCAAATCGAAGATGAATCACAGCATCAGCAATTCCGATGGCAAATGAATCACATCATTACGATTGATAAACAAGTCAATCACTATATCTCTGATATTGTTCGTCATATCGAGCTTTATGCCAATAAAACCCTGATTCCCTTTTTGATGGAACCGCTCAATCCCCACGGCGTCTTTATTGAAAAGTTGGTTGAACAACGGTTGATTGATTTTGAGCAAAAGCTCTGTCGCAATATTCTAGAACCCATTGCAGATGCGTTAAAACATGCGGTACATCATAGTGATGAATGCCATTATCTCTACATTAGCGTTAAACAAACCTTAGATGATCTGATCAGCCATTTTATTGCCTTTCAATCACAACCTTCAATTATCTTAAATAAACAGGTCAATCTATTTATCGCGCGACTTAAATCCTACGCCACCTTATTGCAAAAACGCCATAGCGATGTATTTACCGTGTTTTCTTATGATGACTGGAAAAAGCACCATACAGCAGCATTAGAGCCGACCAATATTCTCAAAGACTTAAGCATTAGTTGTTTGCAAGAATATAAAGATGCATTTTCAGAGTTAAAAGAGAATCAGCGTCAACTGAAACAAAGTGTGTCTTTTCTCAGTAAGCTACTGAATAAACCACAGAAAATAAAAGATAATATTATTAAGTTAAAAGAGAAAACCTCACAAATCAAAAAACATGCCCATCAGGAAATTATTCGTATCCAACGACGTTTTCCTTCCTTGATCGTGTATTTAGAATTTGAATCACTGATTTCAATCAATCATAAAGAACGGCATTATGCCTTCCCGACAGGAGACAATGGTATTACCCGTCTACCAATTTTGATTCAGATCCCAGAAGATAAAGCATCTTTTGATTTACAAAGTATTTGTAATAGTTTGAATTTTGATTTGAACTTAGCCAATCAAAAATGGCTAGAAAGCATTTAGTCAGCAATAAAACAGGCTGAGCCTGTGTATAAACACTGATTTATACACAGGCTCAATACCGAATCAACCCGCTTTGCTTGCCACAAAAGGATTGAATTGCTTTTCATAACCGATGGTGCTCATAGGTCCATGACCTGAGATAAATTGCGTTTCATCTGGCAGGCTAAAGCATTCGCGTTGAATCGAATCTAACAGCTGCTGGTGGTTGCCTTTTGGGAAATCTGTACGCCCAATCGAACCCTTAAACAGTACGTCACCCGTCCACAACAAGCCATGCTTGGCGTTATAGAACATCACATGTCCTGGGGTATGACCTGGCGCAAAACGGACTTCAAACTCATCCTCACCCAGCTTTAATAGTTCGCCACCTTCAAGCCATTGATCAACTTTTACAGGCTGTGGAATTGGGAAACCGTAACGCGCTGAGACTTCCTGAATCATATCCAACCAGAACTGATCTTCTTTGTGCGGGCCAATCACAGGGATCTTCCACGCTTCAGCCAACTCACCGACTGCACCTGCATGATCCAAATGTCCATGGGTCAACCATAGTGCTTTCACTTTTAAGCCCAAGGCTTCTACTTCTTTTTTAAGTACCGCAGCATCACCACCCGCATCAATCAAAATCGCTTCTTTGCTTTCACTGTCCCACAGGATTGAGCAGTTTTGGGCAAATGCAGTAACAGGGACAATTTTGACTTGTAGCATAGAAACCTCTGGCGAAATAAAGCGTCGATTTAACGATGGGCTAAGGTATGAGTGAGTGCATCAAGATTAGCCTGAACCAGACTGGCAAGCAAATCTATATGCGCCTGATCTGCATTCAAGGCAGAAATATAGGCATAGTCACCACCACCTGCATGCTGGAAAATTTCTTTATTTTGCATTGCCAACTCTTCCAGCGTTTCCAAACAATCAGCTGAAAATGCAGGGCTAATGACCTGTACGGACTGTACTTTTTGCTCACCCCATTGTTGTAATAGCTGGTCGGTATACGGTTTAACCCACTCTTGCTTACCAAATCTTGACTGGAAGCTAATCGCCCATTCATGCTCTTGTAAATGTAGCGCATCTGCAACCAAACGCGCGGTCATTCGACAACGATCGGCATAAGGATCACCTTTATCTGCATAAGGCTGTGGAATACCATGGAACGACATGAGTAATTTTTCAGCTTTACCATGCTGTAATTGGTAATTTAATACGCTATCTACCAAGGCCTGAATAAACAGAGGATGCTGATAATAATCCTTAATCAGGGTAATACCAGGCAAGTGGCGCTGCTGTGGAATCCATTTGGCGAAGGCATCGTATAAAGGTGCAGTTGAGGTCGCAGAATATTGTGGGAACAGTGGTAATAAAATGACATGCTCTTGTGGTGTTTGCGCCAGTTGATCAAGTACATCATGAATACTGGGTTGACCATAGGTCATTGCAGGGACAACGCTAAGCTCAAACTGATGATTTTCATCTTGTAGACGCTGCTTAATCAGCAGTGTTTGTTCCAATACAATTTCACGCATTGGCGAGTCATTTGACCAAACCGAAGCATAGGCTTCAGCCACTCGTTTTGGACGGAAGGTCAGGACAAATAAGTGCAGGATGATCCACCAAATCAACTTTGGAATTTCAATCACACGTGTATCTGACAAAAATTGCTTTAGAAAGCGTCTTACTGCTGGCACAGTAGCTGCATCAGGTGTACCAAGATTGGCCAGAATCACAGTCACTTTTGGTTTTTGTGTTGCTAACATAGACCGCATCCGCTTTTCATTGAGTTCATTCAATTACTTTAGCAGTTTTAAGGCTTTTTTCTAAATTGGATTAATGCATGGTCTTAAATTGAAAAACCCGATTACTGTCCAAAACATTACTTTCCAATAATTTCTGCCCTTTTGCTGTCAGTTGCCACAGCATACGCTGACGATCATCGCGTCCTGTCGGCATGATCCATTCATTTTGACGCATCTGTAATTTAATTTCATGCAATGCCCGAATATTGACTTGAGCACGAGAAACCGCATGTGCTCTTGGCATCTCTTTGCGTGCATCCTCCAAACCCGTTTCATTTAGATATTCATTCATGCGTTTAGAAAAATATTCTTCAGGTGTTGGAATGACAAAAGCCGAGCCCAAAACATTCAGTAATTGTGCCCACGTCATTTTACGATGCGGTTTAACTTCTTTGAAATTACCATCTTGATAAGCATGCATGCGGTACTCAAAAGAATACAGTTCATGCATCGAAACTTTAGCAACATTGGTCAATGGATCTGTTTCACGATTACCGAGCTCTGTTTCCAGCTGTTTGACTTTGGCTCGCAATGCATCAATTTCATCACGTAGTACCTGTGTGTTTTGCGGACGCACCCAACCCACGACAGGATAACGCTCTAACATCTGCGGCATACTTGAACGCACTGCCAACTCTAAATCTCTTAATGTTCGATAACAAAAGACTTGGTCAACTTCATGTTGAAGCTGCTTTCTAAACTCTTTAAATTTTTCTTTTAACTCAGATTTATGATCATGCAATTTTGTATCACGCGATTCAGGATCTTCATGCATAAATACAATGACTGGCTTCTGTTTGGTCATGGCATAAATATATTCCAAATGCATATAACCGACACCTGAAACCGACTGCTCGCCATATTGGCTACCCAACAGAATCACCACATAATCACAATCATCAATTTGACGACGTGCAATCGAGGTACTTAAAGGCGTACGTTGCTCTAAACCCCAAGACAGGAATCCCATTCCCACAAGAGTTTGTGCCAAAACCGCTCGCTCTGGTTGCATTTCATTGCCAGAGGTAGAAATAAAGACTTGATAACGAGTATCTTGCATAGGCGAAGCCCCAATTCATTTATCAATAATATCAAGTATGCATCTTGATTTTTATTAACAGCTAACCCCAATAAAATATATAAAACTGGCTCAATTTAGATATGAGAAACACCTAGATCGTCCAAATTTCTAACTTTCCATGTTAATTGTTCTGGTATAAGGTGCTGAAGGACTGATTGCAGTGCGACAGCATTGTTACCACTGACATAACATTCAATACGTGTAATATTATGACGCAATTTGTCACATAATAACCCATTTTTAATTAAAATATAGGTTGTTTGTCGTGCAACCGCTTGTCCAGAATCAATTAATTTTAATTTTTCTGCAAAAATCTGATGAATCGCTTGTTTTAGAAATGGATAGTGCGTGCATCCCAACACTAAATAATCGGCCCCCTGCTCAACCACAGGTTGAAGTATCTGTTGCAAGACATTTAAACACGCCTGACTCATCTCCTGACCGGCTTCTACAAACGGCACCAAGTCTAAATTCGTCACTGTTAAAACATTAACCCCAGCAGGCTCCGCAAATTTAGAGATGACATCTTTAATCAACTGACCGCGAAAGGTTGCAGGTGTCGCCAGTACTGCTACAACTTTTGACTGGGTTTGGATCACTGCTGGTTTCAATGCAGGCACTAAACCAACAATTGGAAATCGTTCACCATAATGGTCACGTAAATAATCCAAGCTAAATGCCGAAGCTGTATTACATGCGACTACCGCAATTTTGCAACCTTGACGATACAGCCATTCAATCGCTTGAGCCGTGAGCTGGCGAATTTCCTGATCGCTACGTGCCCCATACGGGACATGTGCTGTATCTGCATAGTAGATAATCCGCTCATTGGGTAAATGTTGGGCAATCTCCTGCGCGACCGACAATCCACCTACCCCTGAATCAAAAACACCAATAGGCGCATCTGCTGATGCGTGTGGCATAGGATTGAGTAAAAGAGGCATCGATTGAACAGCTGTCATACACATTTAGGCATTGGTTTATTCGCTCTTTTAAGCTTAAACCTCAGGTGCTCAAATGCAAGACCAAATCACCACTTTTTAGTGTTAAAACCGTCTCGCCCTGCGCATTTTCAGACAAACTGCCGTAGTTCACGAGATGATAAAAACTCTGACGTTGAATCAAGGCATTCATACCAAAGCGAACATGTACATAGGGCCTTAACTCACCGTCATATTCACGCATAAAAATGGGATGTTGCTCATCAACAATCACCACATCCTGATTGATCGTCGTCAGCTGCAAATAGGTTTTACCTTCGATTTCCACCTGATCTGCCTGATTAACGAGCAAAGGCTCATCTTCGACTTCAATTTCAATCTGTTCAACTGGGGTTTTAAGATAGAATTTGCCGTCTTCTTTCCACAAGATTTTGCTAAACAGGTCGAGTAGCGCTTGTCGTTTGACCAATTGACCTTCGTGCCACCATTCGCCATTGGCTTTTATGCGTAGATCCATTTTGCCGCAATGCTTTGGATGCCACTGGTCCAATGGGGGAATTGACCTTTTGTGACTTTGCTGTACATCTTTTATGTATTGTGCAATGTCGATTAAGTTTTTATCATCAGAAAACATGATTTTTCCCTGATTTTCTAAAGGGTTTTGTGGAGAATCATTTTCATTTATCATAGTTTATGCCTTGATGACGAGAAAATATGACCGCTCAGCCAATTGGCGAGACCAAGGTTTAAAACTATACTAGCCCAAACGTTTGCGAGCACATACTATCATTTGTGTTCGGCAATTCAGAACACTCATGGCAGCACCGAATCGCAATATTACGGTTGCCACCCTTAAAAATATGAGGAGTCCTACATGGAACACATCGAACGTGAAGCGATGGAGTTTGACGTAGTGATCGTTGGCGCAGGACCTTCGGGTTTATCTGCTGCGATTAAAATTCGTCAATTAGCGATTGAAAACAACCTGCCTGATCTTTCTGTATGTGTTGTTGAAAAAGGCTCTGAAGTAGGTGCGCATATCCTTTCTGGTGCTGTACTTGAACCACGTGCCATGAATGAATTGTTTCCAAACTGGAAAGAAGACGGTGCACCTCTCAATGTACCTGTAACAGGTGACGAAACCTATTTCCTCACCTCTGAAAGCAATTCACAAAAAATGCCATATTGGATGGTACCGAAATCAATGCACAACGAAGGAAACTATGTCGTTTCTTTAGGTAATGTAGTGCGTTGGTTAGGTCAAAAAGCCGAAGAACTTGAAGTTTCAATCTTCCCGGGCTTTGCTGCTGCTGAAGTGCTTTACCATGAAGATGGTACGGTAAAAGGCATCCAAACAGGTGATATGGGCATTGGCAAAAATGGTGAGCCAACCCATAACTTCACGCCTGGCTATGAACTGCATGCCAAATATACCTTATTCGCTGAAGGCTGCCGTGGTCACCTCGGTAAGCGCCTGATTGCAAAATTTAATCTCGACAAAGATGCTGATCCACAACATTACGGGATCGGAATCAAAGAACTTTGGGAAATCGACCCTGCGAAACACAAGCCAGGCTTAGTGATGCATGGTGCTGGTTGGCCTTTGTCTGAAACAGGTTCTTCTGGCGGTTGGTGGTTATACCACGCTGAAAATAACCAAGTCACTTTGGGTATGATCGTCGATTTATCTTATGAAAATCCGCACATGTACCCATTCATGGAAATGCAACGTTGGAAAACACATCCAACCATTAAGCAATTCCTTGAAGGCGGCAAACGTATTTCTTACGGCGCACGTGCAGTCGTCAAAGGTGGTTTTAACGCTTTACCTAAATTGACCTTCCCAGGCGGTTGCTTGATTGGTGATGATGCTGGTTTCTTGAACTTCGCAAAAATCAAAGGCTCTCACACAGCAATGAAATCAGGTATGTTGTGCGGTGAAGCAGTCTTTGAAGCGATTGCGGCGGGTGTTGCCAAAGGTGGTGATCTTGCGATTGCACGCGTACTCGAAGGCGACGACCATTTCGACAAAGAGCTGACCGCTTATACTGACAAATATAACAATTCTTGGTTAAAAGAAGAGTTATATCGTTCACGCAACTTTGGTCCAGCGATGCACAAGTTTGGTCAATGGGTGGGTGGTGCATTTAACTTTATCGATCAAAACATCTTTAAAGTGCCATTCACTTTGCATGATCTTAAACAAGACTTTGCCGTGCTTAAAACAGTGGATGCGTCAACGTTTAAGCCAAACTATCCAAAACCAGATGGCAAGTTAACTTTTGACCGTTTATCTTCTGTATTCGTATCCAATACCGTACATGAAGAAAACCAGCCTGCTCATTTGAAGTTAACTGACCCTTCAATTCCAGTGAACGTGAACTTACCGAAATGGGATGAGCCAGCTCAACGCTACTGCCCTGCTGGTGTTTATGAAATCATGGAAAATGATGATGGTTCTAAACGCTTCCAGATCAACGCAGCCAACTGTGTACACTGTAAGACTTGTGATATCAAAGACCCATCACAGAACATTACGTGGGTAACGCCTGAAGGTGGCGGTGGTCCGAACTATCCGAATATGTAATTCCTTGCGACCCACTAAGACGCTGTCTTGGTGGGTTTTATCTTTGTGGACTTTAGCTACTTCAATATTCAAATATATTTTCAGCATCGGATATAACAAACAGACAAGGTCTGAAATAAAAAATAAATATTTATAAAATCGGCACCATCTGATTAAATTTAGTGCATAAAACGTAAATTAATTAAAATCTCAATATGATAATTTCAAACCTTAAAATAATTTTAAAGGTTAAAGATGAATAATTTTAAGAAGTGTATATTTTTACCATTTATAGCTTTATGCTCTTTTCATACTTATGCAGCTAATTCTCCATTAGCCCAAGAATTAAAAGCACAAGCGAATGTACAGAATATTATTATATGTCTACGGATGAAATTTATAACCTAGGATTTTCTTTAGTCTATTGATCATGAATAAAAAATTTAAACTATTTAGCTCATTCATTGGGTTCATATGTTTTCTTTATGGATGTAACAACCCTAACCAAGAGACTAAAAGCTCTCAATCTACAGTCATTATTCCTCAAATAAAATATACTGGTGAAGGAGACAATGCCAGTTATAGCGAGGCAACTATAAACATTGAAGGGTCATGTTTATATTTTGAGAATAGGGAAAATAGAATTCTTCCTATTTTCGCAACTCAAGAAGCTTATTGGGATTCTAAAAAAAATGTTTTAGTGGTTGATGAAAAAGAATACAAAAATGGAGAAGTAATAGCATATGGAAGTGGAGAGCCTTACCCTATTGATCTTAATACCGACAAATGGATTATTAAACCAGCAAATTCTTGTAGTTTAAAGAAAGGCATTATTATTAATAAATTAATACAACCTTTAATTAAATAACTTAAATCACGATAACGTTGATAAAATCAATTTAGTCGTGATTTAAGCTTTATATTTAAATACTGACCTTAGCCTTTCTGCACTAAATAACGATATTCAGTATTACTGTTTTCATCCAGACTTTCTTCTTTTAACACCAACTCGTGTCCGAGATGCATACAAAACTTTGGAATATCCCATGATGTAGACGGATCTGTAGCAAGTACCTCAACCACATCGCCAGACTTGGCTTTGCGAATGGCTTGGTGCAACATCATCACAGGTTCAGGGCAACGTAAACCTCGCGTATTGATTTGAACAGCAGGAAGTTTTGGTTGTTCAGACATCATAAAACTCAAATATTCGAAGATTCACATTTTAGCATAAACCGCTCATATAAAAATCATCAACAGTGTTTTGAAAAACTGTACGTTTTTTACATAGTATTATTGATGCATATCCGCTTTATCTTCGGTATGATGAAAATCATCTAATTGATATAGAGAGTCTTTAGGAAAGATCATGGTCGAGGAATCCAGTCCATCGTGGGGTATGCGTGGCTTAAGAAAATGGTTAGGTACCGCACCTGAAACCCGCGATGAATTACTCAAGTTAGTTCAAGACTCACGTCGCTTTTTAGAGCCAGATACTGTTGCTATGCTTGAGGGTGTTCTCGATCTGCCAGCAACCAAGATTCGAGAAGTCATGACGCCGCGTACAGCGATTATCAGTTTGCAGGAAGATGATCAATTACTTGATATTCTGCATGTGCTGATTGATTCGGCACATTCGCGCTTCCCGGTATTCTCTGCGGATCAAACGGATAATGTCGTTGGTATCTTATTAGCGAAAGATCTATTGCCCTTCTTAACCGAGCGCAATGTCAAAGTCGATATTCGCTCACTGATGCGTCAGCCTGTATTTGTACCTGAAAGTGCACGTTCAGACCAAGTGCTGCGCATGTTGAAAAATACCCAAACCCATATTGCAATTGTCATCGATGAATATGGTTCGACTTCTGGTTTGGTTACTCTTGAAGATATTCTCGAAGAGATTGTCGGTGAAATTGAAGATGAGCACGATATCGCAGATGAAGAAGCACTGTATATCGTACCAGACAATGATCCGACCACAGCCAATACTTGGATTGTGCAGGCACTTACACCAATCGAACACTTCAACACTATTTTAGATGCAGATTTTTCTGACGATGAAGTTGAAACTATGGGCGGTTTACTGCTGCAAGAGATTGGTTTAGTGAGCGATTTACAAGGTCAAACCATTGAACTTGGAGATTGGCAATTTACCATTATTGAAGCAGATGCACGCACTATCCATCTGATTCGAGCTGTCCGTCAATGAGAACCCATTTTGAGAAGCTGTTAAATCCATCTCAAGCACAAACTCAGCTTCCTTTTATTTTTCCACTGTTGATTGCACTAATTTCAGGTGCAATCTTTAGTTTGGCTTTAGCCCCCTACTATTTTTGGTGGCTTGCGATTCTGTCACCTGCATTATTGTATGCGGTATTGCGTCAACGTAGTCCACGCCAAGCCTTTGCGCTCGGTTGGGCTTATGGTTTTGGTTTATGGTTTGTCGGCGCATTCTGGCTGTATACCTCAATCCATACCTATGGCGATACCAATGCCTTTCTAAGCATTTTGATGATTGTCTTTATGGCAGCCGCAATGGGCTTATTTACCGCATTTCAAACATGGTTGTATCGTCGCTTCTTCCCAGAAACACCGTTAACTTTCGCGCCACTCTGGGTGTTGTTTGAGTGGGCCAAAACTTGGGTATTCACAGGTTTCCCATGGTTATTTGCGGGTTATGCCTTCACTGAACGCTTACTCGATGGCTATGCACCTTTATTCGGGGTCTATGCCGTTTCATTTGTCGTGATTGTATTGGCCTGTGCCTTGGTTGAGATTTTAAACCGTCGTTGGTTCTGGGCCATTCCTTCTGCACTTCTCGTATTAGGTGCTTGGGGCGCTGGTTTTATTCAATTTGTGCAGCCTAAAGCAGCGAAGCCGCTGAGTGTTTCACTGATTCAAGGGAATATTCCGCAAGATCTGAAATGGCTGACTGAATATCAGATTAAAACCTTAGAAATCTATGCCACCCTGACGCGCGCAGAATGGGGCCGTGATCTTATCGTTTGGCCTGAATCCTCAATTCCAATGTTCCAGACCGATATTCAAGAGTTCTTGGATGCAATGTCGGCACAAGCCAAGAAAACTGATACCGCTTGGGTCACAGGTATTCCCTATTGGGATCTAGCCAAATCGCAGCAAGTGGGTGAACCGTTGTATTACAACAGTATTATGGCATCGGGTAGCGATTCCTTTGGCTTGTATAAGAAACAACGTTTAGTACCCTTTGGCGAATATATTCCATTGTCAGGCATGCTGAAATGGGTACTTCCTGCGATGCAGAACGATGTCAGCATGAGTGGTTTTTCACGCGGTGAAGCCAATCAAAAACCGCTGACTGTGAAAGGTCATGCACTGGCAGCCGCCATTTGCTATGAAGTAGCCTATCCAAACCTGACCCGTCGTAATGCTGCTAATAGTGACTTCTTAATCACCGTGTCGAATGATGCATGGTTCACGGGGACGGCTGGACCTTGGCAACATCTGCAAATGGTACAGATGCGTGCCAAAGAAAATGGTCGTTGGTTTATTCGCGCCACCAATACTGGTGTGACCGCATTTATTGATCAGCATGGTCATATTGTTAAACAGGCGCCAATTGATCAAGAAGCGGTATTACGTGGTGACTTACCTGCCATGCAAGGGCAAACACTCTACAATCGTTTGAGTGATTACCCGATCTTGATTTTCTCATTGCTTTTATTGATCGTAGGCTGGATCTATCGCCCACGTAAAGTTGATATCAGCTTCAAATCACGTCGATAAATTACAGTAACTTTGTGCCCAGAGGAACATCAAACTCTGGGACACAAAGTGCGACATCCCCATCTGCATTATGAAAACCTGTCACCAAGCACTCTGATTGAATCGGTCCAATCTGCTTTTTCGGGAAATTCACGACAGCAACCACCAATTTTCCAATCAAACTCTCAGGCTGATACAGCTTGGTAATTTGCGCACTGGATTTTCTGATCCCAAGTTCTTCACCAAAATCCACCTGCAAAATATAAGCGGGTTTTCGCGCTTGTTGAAACACTTCCGCTTGAATGATTCTACCCACACGTAATTCAACCTTAGTAAAGTCATTCCATTCGATCTGTTGCATGCTTTTTCCTTTTCTCTCTTTTAAGCCCAGTTGCAGCATAGCGAATCTATCCAACTCAATAAATACGCTTATTTTTATTTTCAATTGAGCAACTTCATGCTAAATTAATTTTGCTGATCATAAAGCCGTAAACGTTTACGTCAATCAACGTGCCAACATATCTCCAACAAGGCTTGGAGCTATTTGATCAAGATATTTTTTATCTTGGATAAGGCACTGGCGTTTGTTGGTTTACGGAGTAAAAAATGCAGAGTTCAAAATCTTCTAGTTTTAATTTTCAAAAAATTCCTAATCGTTACGCATCCATTGTTTTACCCTTCTTCTTGTCCATTATTATGACTTTTATTGTGTCTTGTATTAGTACGCTCAGAAGTATGGGTTTTGAGCAGTTCTCTTTTGCAACGTGGATGTCAGCATGGGGAATTTCTTGGCTGATCGCATTTCCTGTGCTGCTCTTGGTCTTGCCTATCGTGCGTAAAATGACAATGCTCTTGGTGCGACCAGTTTAACTTTAGACCAAAAAAACGTAGATCTTGAGTCTACGTTTTTTTGAATATCTTCGGCTTAGACATTAATCGATAATTGCACCGATAAATACGCCACGAGACTCGATAAAAACAGCATTGGAATATATCGATAGGCTTTAAATACAAGCTGCTCATATTTAGAAATCAGCTCATGGTTATCCCAAACACTGGTTTTTAAGGCGCTTAAAAAACACAATACAAACCATGCACTCAACATACTCAGTGCAAAAAAGCCGATCATGATTTGACTGCTTCCTTCTGAAGCTTGCCACAAGGTTAAAGCACCTTCACTAAAGGGTAATAGACTTAAGATGAGCAATACAGATTTAAGCATTGCCCAATGAAACTGATTCAGTTCATCCAACATAAAGAATGCTTTCATCTGATTTCTCCACATCTTTTTTCAATGGCTTGAATTTATTATGCAAAGCTTTGATCTAAAGAAATAGTCTATTTTTCTGCATAATTTCTTTTTCTTGTAACTATCAAATATGGGAATAATTCTTATTATAACTCTCACATATTCAATATTTTATTGATTATATATTTTTCAAATAGTTATGTTGTTTTATTTAATTAAGAAACATTATCACTTCACTCTCTATTTATTTAATTCAAAAGTGAAGTGATATTTTATTCTACATTATGGCTGATAATAAATATCCGCATCATTGCCTTCACCACCTTCTTTACCATCCGCGCCAAACGAATATAAATCAAATGCACGACCTTCACGACCTGGAATTACATACTGTAAATCATTTTCCCAACTGTCTTTTGGATAGCCACCTTTGACATAACCACCCGGTAACCAATTTTTTGCAGAAGCAGGTTGATTCACCAATGCATCTAAGCCGCCATCTTGCATCGATGGGTAACGACCATTATCTAATTTATATTGATCTAAAGCACCCGCGACACCTTTTAAGGTAATACTGGTGGTATCCACTTTAGCCTTTTCACCACGCCCCATCACGTTTGGAACGATCAATGCTGCCAAAACACCAAGAATTACAATAACAACCATCACTTCAATGAGTGTAAATCCTGAGACCCGATTAAACCGGGCAACGCTCGGTCGGGTCGCAAGACGAGAAGCTATGCTTCGAGTGGCAGGATTAAGATTATACTCTGACTCTGAGTTGCAAGATTCTGCAACAGGAGAAGCATTCAAGCTACGTCCAACATTTTGTTTATCCATTGAATTATTCATATTCATCTCTTGCATGTCACTCATTAGATCATATTGTTCATATTAATAATTGGCAACATTACCGCAATCACAATCACCAATACAATTGCTGCCATAAAAATCAGCATCAAGGGTTCGAGTAACGCCAGTAAAGTTGAAATAAAGGTGGTTACCTCACGATCTTGCATGGTCGATGCACGATCCAACATCCGGTCCAGTTCACCAGACGCTTCACCACTTCGAATCATTTGTACCATCATTGGTGGAAAATAACCGCAACGCTCCAACTGTGTTGCCAAATTACCACCTTCTGTTACACGCTCCATTGCCACTTCAATCGCATCACGAATCACCCAGTTATTGCTGACTTCCGCCCCAATACGCAAGGCTTCGACCAAAGGCACACCTGAACGAGTCAGAATCGATAAGGTACTGGCAAAACGTGCCGCATTTATACCACGCGAAAGTTTACCAAATAGTGGTAATCTGAGTGTTAATCGGTCAAATGCATAATGTCCCGCATTGGTTCTTAAAAAACGGGTAAATACAATAATGGCAATAAATGCAAGAATGAGCATGCCAATCCAAGTATGCCGAATAAAGGCACTGGCCTTCATCAATGCGACCGTGATCCAAGGCAAGGCTTCTTTACTTTGTTCAAAGGTTTTGACGATTTCAGGCACGACGTAGGTCATCAGGCCCATCACAATCCCGAAAGACATCAACATCAGTACAATCGGATAGATCATCGCGCCCTGCACTTTCTTCTGCATGGCAAAACGATTTTCGGTGTAATCCGACAACTGATCTAAGATTAAATCAAGATGGCCTGAGCGCTCGCCTGCAGCAACGGTGGCAATATACAGTTCGGGAAATCGACCCGATTGCTGCATACTTTTCGCCAGTGAATGTCCTTCCAGAACCTTGGACCGTACGGCGATTAATAGGTTTTGCACATGTGATTTTTCACTTTGTTTACTCACTGCACGCAGTGCTTCTTCAAGTGGAATACCTGCAGCAACTAACACAGAAAGCTGGCGGGTCATCAGTGCCAAATCATAGGCACTAAAGCTTTTTTTAAACCATGAACGTTGTTGCTGTTTGTCTTTTTGCTCAACGGCATCGACCGCAATGGGTGTCCATGCTTTATCGCGTAACTGTTGACGAATTTGGCGTGCAGAATCCCCTTCCAGCACACCTTTATGTTGCTTTCCTGAGGCATCAAGCGCGGTAAATTGATAAGCAGGCATGGTTCTGTTCTAATTGTCCCAAAATAGTTGTTGTTACAGTTGCATCCGTGTTTGAAGTGAAACCTGAGCGTTTCACAAGAAATTCATCGACATAACACTTCGCACTTTAGCATAATTCCATGACATGCAGTCATGCCATTTTACCCATGAATGAAGCCTATATGCCTAGCCAAAATTCTAACGCTATTCTCTACCGTATTCGAGTCGCGATACCCGTCTATGTGTATGACACCTTTGACTATACAGTCAGTGCTGAGCAATATGCACAAGCACAAATCGGTGCACGCGTTGCCATTTCTTTTGGGCGGCAAAACCTCGTGGGAATTATTACTGAAAAAGTAGATCCTCACGAAGTATTTACAGGACAATTCAAACTTAAGGCCATCACAGAATTACTTGATCAGGAAACGATTCTAGACCAACAAGTTTTAACTTTGTTGACATGGTCAGCACAATATTACCAATTCCCGATTGGTGAAGTGATGCAAAGTGCCCTGCCCAGCTTATTAAGACAAGGGCGAGCCTTAGATATCCTGTTTCATTTATGGAAGATCATTCCCCATGAAGACCCAGCCTCTTTATTAAAACGCTCTCAAAAACAATATGATGCTTATCAGGTTCTTAAACTGCATCCAAACGGCACCACTGAAAATGTGCTCAATCTAAGTGGTGTAGAAACCTCAACCCTCAAAGCCCTAGAAAAGAAAGGCTTGGTTGAATGCTGTCTTGAACCACATGATTTCACCCCAACACCAGTACAACTGGCACAAGTACCTTTGACACCGAACGAAGATCAAAAGAAAGCGATTCAACAGATCCTCAAAGTGCAGCATCAATACCAAGCATTTTTATTGGATGGTTTGACCGGCAGTGGTAAAACTGAAGTCTATTTGCAAGTCATGTATGAGGTATTAAAACAAGGTAAACAGGTGCTGGTACTGGTACCTGAAATTGGCTTAACCCCGCAAACGGTCGCTCGTTTTAAGTCACGCTTTCATTGTGATGTTGCCTTACTACATTCAGGCTTAAATGATTCAAAACGCATGCAGGCGTGGCAACATGCGCAAACGGGCAAAGCCTCGATTATTATTGGTACACGTTCTGCAATTTACACCCCACTCCCTCAGCTGGGTTTAATTATCTTGGATGAGGAGCATGATCTCTCCTTTAAGCAGCAAGAAGGTTTCCGCTACCATACCCGTGATGTAGCCCTATATCGTGGTCATTTACAGAACTGCCCTGTCATTCTCGGATCTGCAACACCAAGTATCGACAGTTATCACTTGGTAGAATCGGGCAAATTACATTTGCTTGAACTAAATCAACGTGCGGGCGTGGCGGTACTGCCGAAAATGCATGTGGTTGATTTAAAAATCGCAAAAAAGAAGCACGGACTCAGCCAAACGCTCATCGAACAAATCAAGCATACGTTAGAGCGTAAAGAACAAGTGCTGATCTTTTTAAATCGACGCGGCTATGCACCGATCCTGATGTGTGAAAGCTGTGGTTGGCAAGCCAACTGCCCACATTGTGATGCGCATTTTACTTTGCATTCACAGCCCTATCATTATTTACATTGCCATCACTGCGGCACCATCAATCGCCTGCCTGATCATTGTCCTGCATGTCAGAAACAAAGCTTAAAAACCATTGGTGCAGGCACAGCAAAACTTGAAGAACACTTACAAGAGTTATTCCCACACCATGAAGTGATTCGGGTCGATCGTGACAGTACCAGCAAAGTGGGTAGCTGGCAGAAAATTTATGATCGCATTCAGCAAAATAAACCCAATATTTTATTGGGTACACAAATGCTAGCCAAAGGTCATCATTTCCCACATGTGACGCTCGTTGCGATTTTAGATATTGATGCAGGCTTGCTCAGTGTCGACCCACGTGCACCTGAGCGAACCGCACAGTTGATTGTACAGGTCGCCGGCCGTGCTGGTCGAGGCGAGCATAAAGGCAGTGTCTATTTACAAAGCCTACGCCCCGATCACCCGATGTTGACCACTTTAATTGAGCATGACTACCGTACAGTCGCCAAACAAATGCTGGCTGATCGTAAAATCGCACTCCTTCCACCCTATCGCTATGCGGTATTGGTTCGGGTTGAATCTAAAGATCGGGATTATAGTCAGCAATTCTTAGCGGATATTGCACAACAATTACGGACAATGGCTGGAGATTTAGTCGACATTTGGGGACCGATTCCCGCACCGATGGAACGTAAAGCAGGCCGTTATCGTGCACATATGGTGATTTTGTCTAGCGATCGAGCAAAACTGCATTTTTATTTGCGCCAATGGTGGCAACACGTCGTACACTTACCTCGCCAGCATCTACTAAGGCTATCGATTGATGTTGATCCGCAAGAGTTTAGTTAGAGGCTTAGTCTGAGCGTGTTCAAGTCATCGAACGTTTTCCAATATCATATTTTTACAGACGACTCATTTGAGTTAGTCTAGACAAAATAGAAAAATTTGAGGCATTCAATGTCTTTACTGCTACCGATTATTTTTTTACTGGCTGCGACTTTAATTTTTGTTCCATTAGCAAAACGTTATGCCACCAATACTGTTCTGGGTTATCTGATTGCAGGACTGTTACTTGGCTCCAGTGTTTCAGGCCTGATTGAAGATCCTCAGCTCATCAAGCAGTTGCTACATTTTGGTATGATTGCAGTCATGTTCTTTGTCGGTTTTGCTTTTCGACCACAACAACTTTGGCTCGAGCGTAGAGGCATTCTAAAAAACAGCGGATTACAACTCCTAATCATTACTCTTGTTCTGATTGGCGCATGTTTTTTACTGTTTAATGATGTGCTAACCAGTCTGATTCTCGGATGTGCTTTAGCGCTATCCGCAGTCGCTTTACCATTACAACTCCTAGAAAAAAAACAGCAACTCAATAACAAATTAGGACAAGCGACTTTAGCAACCTTGCAATTTCAAGCCTTTGTTGCCGCTATCTTGATTGTGTTATTTCCATTACTTGAAGACACTGCTTCTACACGGCATGGCATTGCCTATTTTGCAGCAATCATCGCGACATTTTCAGGATTATTCTTAGCCAGCCGTTATTTAGTGCGCCCAGCATTCCGTTTCTTAGCACGGAAAAATAGTATCCATCTGATTCCTGTTCTTAGCTTATTGGTGCTGCTGAGCGTGATCTTGATTATGGATATTCTCAATATCCATATATTGATTGCTGCATTTTTAGCAGGATTACTGCTCGCAGAAACCGAATTTAAAAGTGAAGTTGAACGCATTCTTGAACCCTTTAAAGATGCTGCAACAGGACTATTTTTTCTGGCGATTGGCTTGGGGCTTTCACTGCAACCCCTTGTCCAAACACCATTATTGATCATCGCATCAATCTTTGGTTTAGTTGTGATCAAGGCTGCTGTTGTTACAGCAATCAGCTATTACCAACAGCGCCACGCCAAACTCAGTATCCTGTTTGCAATCACCTTGGCGCAAAGCGGCGAACTCAGTTTTATTCTGCTCAAGCTGGCAGAAAGTGAGAACTTGCTGACCAAAGGTCTTCTGCAACCGACCTTACTCATTGTATTTGGTTCAATGCTCTTGACCCCACTGCTGTATTGGTTATTGGATTCAAAAGTTTTGCCAAAATTGCAGAAGCAGGTGGCAGTAAAGATTGACGATGTCCCTCAACACCCGATTCTTATTTTGGGCTTTGGCCGTTTTGGACAAGTCATCGCACGGGCCTTACACGCTCAAGGCAAACAATTCAGTGTCATTGATAGCAATCAACCCGACGCTGATTTTATTGAACAATATGGACATCGTTTCTTTGATGCCGATGTCACCCAAGTCGAGAACTTACGTGCTGCAGGCATTGAATATTGTAAATTATTGATTATTGCAATTGATGATGTGGAAGACAGTATGAATCTGGCGCGGCATCTACGTTTGAACTATCCAGATTTAACCCTTTTTGTACGAGCACGTGACCGCCATCATGCGCATTTACTCAATGATTTAGGCGTACAACATATTTGGCGTGAAACCTATGCTTCATCGTTAAATATGGCACAACAGGCATTGATTGAAACGGGTCTCTCCGTTGAAGATGCACATATTCAAATTGAGTGCTTTAAACAGGAAGATGAACAGCTGCTCCTGCAGCAGCATTGGTCCCATGATCAACAAGATGTCCTTGAAAACTACCCAAGTGCGATTGCAGAACTTGAGTATTTATTTGAAAACACAAAAACTTTAAGATCAGATCGCTTGAGCAATGATCAAAACACACAAAGTGATGCAAATTCACTCAATGAAATATCTTGAGTTTTGGCAAACTGACACCATTATTGACTGCATACCATGCACCTTTTTATAAAGCCTGAAGTGCTTTACAAGGCAAAGCGTTGCTTTGTTTTCCCCTTAGGGGATACTGGAGAAAAATATGTCTGATTTACGCCAACGCTTTTTTATCGAAGACTGCCCTGTTCGCGGTGAAGTCGTGCATTTAGAAGAAGCGCTTCAAACAATTTTGGCGCAACGTGAATATATGCCTGCGGTACAAAGCCTGTTAGGTGAGATGCTCAGTGCAACAGCCTTACTTGCCAGTACACTCAAAATTCGTGGCCGGATTAGTTTACAGATCCAAGCAAATGGAACTTTTAAATGGGCCATGGCTGAGTGCAACCATTTAGGTGAAGTTCGCGCATTGGCCGATTATGAAGAAGATCCTCGTTTCGTTGAAGGTGGCGACAGTCGTACTGTGCTTGCAGCTTTAACCAATCCAGTGCTGTTCATCAACATTGAACCTGAACACGGCGAACGCTATCAAGGGATTGTCCCACTTGATCAACCGACCTTGGCAGGTTGTTTGACACAGTATTACGATTTGTCTGCACAGATCCCAACCCATATTGTATTGGCAACCAATAACCAACGTTCGGGTGGTCTATTGATTCAGCTGCTTCCTCGTAATGATGAAGAAGAGCAAAAGTTGGTTGATGAAGATCTATGGCCACGTTTGACCATGCTCACTGAAACCCTTAAACCAGAAGAGTTAACCGATCTTCCTGCAAATGAAATCCTCTATCGTTTGTATAACGAAGAAGAAGTGCGTTTACCTGAAGTTGAGCAGTTAAAGTTTGGCTGTACCTGTTCGAAAGAACGTTGTGCCAATGCCTTGATCCAAATCGGCGTGACTGCAGTTCATGAAACACTGGAAGCTCAAAACCCAATCCAAATGGATTGTCAGTTCTGTAATACACGTTATGAATTTACTGCAGAAGAAGCTTTAGGTTTGTTCGGTGAACATTTAAGTTAATTGACTAAATGTTAAAAATAAAAAAAGACGGGCTTCCGTCTTTTTTTATTTTGTATTAAGGTCTATGCGATAAAACAATTTTCAAATCTCCCAAGAACATAGACCTAAAATTTACCTTATGAATTACTTCGAATACTTGCTGTTTATCATCAGTGTGGTTGTACTGATTGCCACGCCTGGTCCTGTGATGATTTTGGTCGCCAGTGCCGGCCTTAAGGGTGGCTATAAAAAAGCACTAGAGACAATTTTTGGAACCAACTTTGCGTCTTTAATCCTGATTTTTATTTCCGTACTCATTCTCAAGGGTTTTCTCACGATTGATGAAAACTACCTAAAAGCCATTCGTATACTAGGTTGCCTTTATATTGCTTATCTGGGCTATAGCATTATTAAAGAAGTGCTTCAGGCACCTCATCCAACCGCCATCCAAACCGTGTCTGCACAAAGCGGTGGCTTTAAAAAAGGCTTTCTGGTGGGTATTTCAAATCCGAAAGACATCATCTTCTTTTCAGCCTTTTTCCCGCAGTTTATTCATATCTCACCGAACATCAATTTCAGTTTAAGCCTACTGACTGTAACCTGGATTATTTTGGACTTTCTAACCCTGTCTTTGGTGTATCTGTTCTTCCGCAGTCTCTCTCAAAATAGTATCTATCCCAAGATTCTGGGACTATGTGGCGTCCTGCTAGTCTTGATTGCACTTTATGGTCTGGTTGATACCTTTCTCTAGTCAATGGCTTCAATCAAGGTCTAAATCCGTTCGCTACTGCAGAGAAAGACAACAGAACAAGTCTTATACAATCGAATCCATTGAAATCTCTTGGATTCGTTTCATAATGAAATAAACACATCATTATATTTATTATAGATCATGGCAAAAAATTATTATGAAGAGCTTGGTGTTTCAAGAGACGCCACAGCAGATGAAATCAAAAAAGCCTATCGGAAACTGGCGCGCAAATACCATCCTGACATTAGCAAAGAAGCCGATGCAGAAACTAAAATGCAGGCCATCAATGTTGCCTATGACACCCTAAGTGATAGCACCAAGAAAGCAGAATATGACCAAATGCTAGATCATCCTCAGGGCTTTTCTAATGCAGGTCAAGGCCAGCATAGTGGTTTTGATGGTTCACAGTTCTATCGTCAAAGCTCCGGTGATGGGGCTGACTTTAGTGGCTTTGAAGATTTATTTGGCCGTTTTGGTTCTGGCTTTGGCGGCGGACAACAACGTTCACAGCGCCAACAACGCAGCTATCGTGGTGAAGACCAGCACGCCAGCATTCAAGTTGATTTAGATATTGCCTATCACGGTTCAACTCAACAAATTACCCTACAGATTCCGACTTATAACGTCTATGGTGAACCTGAGGTACAACGTAAAACCTTGGAAGTTAAAATTCCAAAAGGCATGAAAGAAGGTCAACAAATCCGCCTCAATGGTCAAGGTCAAAGTGGTGTTAACGGCGGTGAAAATGGTGATCTGTATATCGAGATTCAATATAAAGATACTGATCGAATTCGTGTTGAAGGTGCTGATGTCTATCAAACCATTGATGTCAGTCCTTGGGAAGCAGGTATAGGGCAAAGTATAGAACTCAGCACCCCTGCTGGACAGCTCAAAGTAAATTTACCCAAAAATGCAAAAAATGGGCAACAACTACGTTTAAAAGACAAAGGAATTCCAAACAAAACTGCAGGACATTTGTACCTAATCATTAATATTGTTTTACCGCCAGTGCACAATGAGCAAGATCAGCAAGCTTATCAACAATTTGCCGATGCATTTGCTTCATTCCGACCTCGTGCCTCATAAGGAGTAAGATCATGACAACCATTCAATACAAAGAAATTCAATATGACGGTCACAGCCAAGTTGAAATCATTGATGAACAATTGGCACTTGATCTCGAACACTTCGCCGAAGCATGCGGTCAAAGTACCGACTGGGTATTAAAACTGATTGATTATGATATTTTGCAAATCTCTGTAGAACCACAAAGCTATCAGTTTATTGGTGAAGATGTCAGTCGAGCCAGACGTGCCTATCGTTTGCAACGCGACTTTGATGCCAGTTTGTCTGCTGTTGCGGTGATGCTGGATTTAATCGATGAAGTACAGCAACTTCGTAAACAACTCAAACATTTTCACTAAGCCATCATTAGAGCTTGACCAAGCCCAAACTATTTAAGCTTGGTCATTTTCTCCACTTCTTTCAGCGTTTGCTTAATCGGTTCATAATCCAAAAACCAGAGCAGATTAAAATTACGCTGCCGATGTTGCTGAGCCAACAAATCAATCACACTGCGTTCACCACGCCCAACCAAATGCTGTCGATAAAAATAATATAGCAACATCACTGTACTCATCAGCATCACACCCAGCATGATCCAAAAGCCAACAGGTGACTTCAGCCCAGGGATAAATTCAAAGTTCATCCCATAGACCCCAGTCAATAAAGTCAGTGGTGCAAAGATGGCGGTAATAATCGCCAAGATGCGCATGTTCTCATTGGTTTGATTGGCAATTGCAGAGAAATGCAAATCGATGGCTGATTGAATGGCATTTCTTAAACGTAGCGTATGCTTTTGCACCCGCTCCACATGACTCATCAAATCGTTCAGACGTACTAACAGAATATCTTGCGCTTTATGCTTATGTTCACCCACCACATGATGATAATTATCGACCAGTTCATCTCTAAATTCCTGCAAGGTTTCGATCTGCTCTTCACAGAGATTTTCGATTTGCTGAAAGGCCATATCTTCATGGAACAATTGATGCCACTGCTTAAAACGACGATTGCCCTGTAAAAGTTGTTGTTGCCAATATTCGACACGGCGGGTTAAGGGTGTGCGTAAATTCAGATAACCATCAATCATGCTATTCAATAAGCGTAAGCATAAATCTGCGGGGGTGCTGGCTAACTTACGTGGTTTATTCTGCTCGGTACTCGGTCGTCCCATAATGGTCTGAATACGCTGAATATAGCTCTCTACTGCCTGATTGCCCTGCTCTCTCACACTCACCAAAACCGTAGGTGTTAAGATAAAACTCATAGGTGTGGTCGCCAAACCAAAAACACTTTCATGTGATTCTGAAGCACTCTCATTTGCCAAAATCTGGTCGTCCGGGCTAATCAGTTTGCGAAACACCAACAGGTCATATTCCTCGACTGTATCAAATGCGCAAGGGTGTTCGATATTGAGTAAATCCCGCAAATGGAATTCATTCAGTACCAATCCTGTATGCTCATAAATATTCTTCTGCCAAGCCTCTGTATGATTCACCAGATCCTGCCTAAGACTATCAACCCATAAAAATTCAAGCGTATGTTCTGTTTGTTGTTCCGCACTGATAAAAATCGTATTTTCACTGTTATGACGATAAAAATAATAAAGTTGCATAGGACAATAGAGATTAGGATGGCGATAGAAATGCTGCCACGAAGCCAGATAAAAAGCTACGGCTATTACAGGACTGAAACGACATCCAATAAAAAAGCCTCACATGCACAGCATGGAGGCTTTTCCGAATCTCAGGAAGATTACACTTCTTTCTTTTCAATCACACCATATTTAAGGGCTTGGTCAAGTTGCTCTTTGTCCAAGGCATTGTCCCATTTTGCCACCACGATTGTGGCACAAGCATTACCCACCAAGTTGGTTAATGCACGGCATTCTGACATGAAACGGTCGATACCCAGAATCAATGCCATACCTGCGACTGGAATTGCAGGAACAACCGACAGGGTTGCAGCCAAGGTAATAAAGCCCGCACCAGTAATCCCTGCTGCACCTTTAGAGCTCAGCATCGCCACCAATAGAATGGTGATTTGTTGAGTGAGGGTTAACTCAATATTACAAGCTTGGGCAATAAACAATGCCGCCAAAGTCATGTAAATATTGGTACCATCCAGGTTAAATGAATAGCCTGTTGGAATGACTAAACCCACCACCGACTTTTCACAGCCCGCTTTTTCCATTTTTGCCATCAATGACGGTAATGCTGCTTCTGATGAGCTTGTTCCGAGTACCAACCAAAGTTCGTCTTTAATATAACGAATCAAGTCAATAATCGAGAAGCCGTTATAACGTGCCACTGCGCCCAAAATAATAATCACGAACAGCAAAGCAGTAATGTAGAAGGTCGCAATCAATAACATCAAATTACCGATTGAACTGATCCCATAAGCACCAATGGTAAAGGCCATGGCACCGAATGCACCAATCGGCGCAAACTTCATCAACATACCGACTAAGGTAAATACTGGCGTGGTGAGCTGCTGTAGAAAATCAGTGACTGGACGACCCAAATCACCTGATTTTGCCAATGCCAAACCAAACAATACCGCAACAAACAGGACTTGAAGAATTTGACCTGATACAAATGGACTGACCAATGTATCTGGAATAATATTCATCAAGAAGCCGGTAATGGTCGACTCATGTGCTTTGGCAGCATATTCATCTACTTTGGTACTGTGCAAGCTACTTGGATCAATATTTAGACCATGACCAGGTTCAATTACATTTCCGACGATGAGGCCCACAATCAAAGCCAAGGTTGAAAATGTCAGGAAGTAAATCATGGCCTTCGCGGTCACACGACCAACGCTGCCAAGATTTTTCATGCCTGCAATCCCTGTCACAACGGTCAGGAAAATTACAGGAGCAATAATCATTTTGACTAATTTAATGAAGGCTTCGCCCAATGGCTTTAAGCTTTCACCCAGTTCTGGGAAGAAATGACCTAATAATATCCCCGCGACAATCGCGAAGATGACTTGCACATAAAGAATCTGGTAAAACTTTGGTTTCTTTGGAGGTTGTTGGTCATCTTGACCTGTGGCGACATGATCGACAAGCATGTGCGATATTCCTTCATATTGAGATGAACAAATAGACTTCCGACTGTCTATTTAAAACCACATAAACACAGGCAGGCACGGAAATTTGGGGAATTCTACGTTAATTGTGGGGCACACAATTAAAGCATTAGACTAATGTCTAATATCAAGAAATTTTATGTTTATAGTTTTTAATTTTTATGTCTTTAACAATCATTTACTTAATAAAAAAGCGCATTGTTAAAACAATGCGCTTTTTTTAAGCAAAATGCTTGCTAGCATTAAGCTTGTTCAATGTCTTTCATTGTCAACTTGATACGACCACGGTTATCGACATCAGCAACTTGTACTTTAACGTCCTGACCTTCTTTTAATACGTCAGTCACATTCGCAATACGCTCATTTGAGATTTGTGAAATGTGAAGCAAACCATCAGTACCTGGCATGATATTGACGAATGCACCAAATTCAACGATACGAATGACTTTACCTGCGTAGATTGTACCTGGCTCAACTTCTGCAGTAAGCGCTTGGATTTTCGCAATCGCAGCTTTCGCAGCCGCTTTAGTTTCACCAAACACGCGTACAGTACCGTTATCTTCGATATCAATCGCCGCTTTAGTCTCTTCAGTAATCGCACGGATGGTTGCACCACCTTTACCAATCACGTCACGGATCTTGTCAGGGTTGATGTTGATCACTTCAAACGTTGGCGCATGTGCATTGATTTCTGAACGTGCACGTGAAATGACTTTGTTCATTTCATTCAGGATGTGCATACGACCAGCAAATGCTTGGTTTAATGCAACTTCCATAATCTCTTCAGTAATCCCTTCGATCTTGATGTCCATTTGAAGTGCAGTAATACCGTTGGCAGAACCTGCGACTTTAAAGTCCATATCACCTAAGTGATCTTCATCACCCAAGATGTCAGAAAGAACGGCAAAGCGCTCACCTTCTTTTACTAAGCCCATTGCGATACCCGCAACTGGTGCTTTCAATGGTACACCAGCATCCATAAGTGACAATGAAGCACCACATACAGAAGCCATAGAAGATGAACCGTTAGATTCAGTAATATCAGATACGATACGGATCACGTACGGGAAGCGATCAGCTGCAGGAAGAACTGCTTGAACACCACGACGTGCTAAACGACCATGACCGATTTCACGACGCTTAGGACCTGATTCACGACCCGTTTCACCGACAGAGTATGCAGGGAAATTGTAGTGCAACATAAAGTTGTCAGTTTTGGTACCAGACAACGTATCAACCATCAAGGCATCACGTGTATTACCCAAAGTCGTTGTAACCAATGCTTGAGTTTCACCACGGGTGAATAATGCAGAACCGTGCGCACGACCTAATACACCAACCTGAACGTCGATACCACGAACAGTCTTGGTATCACGACCATCGATACGCGGCTTACCAGATAAGATGTTGTCACGTACAGTACGGTATTTCAGATCTTCAAATAATTCGTTCACTTCATCAGCAATACCAGTTTCGTCATTTTCAGGAACAAACTGTGCAACTGCTTCTGCATAAAGTGCATCAAGTGCTGCATAACGATCTTGCTTTACTGCAATGGTATATGCTTCAGAAATTTTCGCTTCGAAAGCAGCTTTTAATTGCTCAAGAAGTGCTTCGTTTTTGCTTGGAGCAACCCAAGTAGATTCAACTGCGCCCGCAGCAGCAGCAAATTCTTTAATCGCTTGAACCGCAATTTGCATTTCGTCATGACCGAAAAGTACAGCGCCAAGCATTTGATCTTCTGAAAGTTCTTTCGCTTCAGATTCAACCATAAGCACAGCTGATTCTGTACCCGCAACTACAAGGTCAAGGTCAGATTGAGCAAGTTGTTCAAAATTCGGGTTAAGAACGTATTCACCATTGATTAAACCAACACGTGCGCCAGCAATTGGGCCACGGAACGGCGTACCCGCAATCGACAATGCTGCCGAAGCACCAAGCATCGCAGCGATATCAGCATCCATAGTTTTGTCAGAAGACACAACTGTTGCTGTTACTTGGATTTCGTTGAAATAACCTTCTGGGAACAACGGACGAATCGGACGGTCAATCAGACGTGAAATTAAAGTTTCAGCTTCAGACGCACGACCTTCGCGCTTACCGTAACCACCAGGGATACGGCCAGCAGCATATTGTTTTTCTTGATAGTTAACAGTTAGCGGGAAAAAGTCTTGACCCGCTTTTGCTTTAGGCTGAGCCACAACCGCAACGAGCACAGTCACACCACCCATAGTGACTAAAACTGTATTTGCTTGACGTGCAACGCGACCCGTTTCTAAAACAACTTGGTGTTGACCAAATTGGAATTCTTTACGAACGATATTAAACATTGACATGTATTATATTTTCCTAGTTTTATTCTAGTGAGACCCCTAAGGTTTGGCATTCAGACTACAACTGCTGTGTAGATAAATGACAAAGCTTAGAAGCCATCGCACTAGATCAAAATTTTAAATAAATTTAAACACAAAGAAGGAGCGAACAAGCGCCCCTTCTAAAGTCATCTAAGATAAATTAGATGAAACTCTCTTTTCAGCAATAAAGCATAGCAACATGCGAAATAGCGAAAACAAAGTAAAATCGAATTAACGACGTAAACCTAATGCGCCGATCAAAGCAACATAACGACCGTGATCTTTACCGTTTAAGTAGTCAAGTAATTTACGACGTTGGTTAACCATACGGATCAAACCACGACGGCTGTGATGGTCGTGTTTGTGTTCTTTAAAGTGACCTTGCAAATCATTGATTTGAGCAGTCAATAAAGCAACTTGTACTTCAGGTGAACCAGTGTCGTTTTCAGCACGAGCAAATTTAGCGATGATCTCTGCGCGATCAGTGTTAGTTAAAGCCATTCGATTTCTCCGAGATGCTTACAAAAATAAAATGATAATGATCAGTTGAAACCAACCGACTGCCGTGCATCACTACAGCAAGGCGCTTATTTTAAGTGATCTATCGCTATATTGCAAAATTGTTTTATATCCGCTGGCAATTCGGCAGCTGACAGCGCTATACAAAATAGGCACACTAGCCTGATTCTGTTTTCAATTTATGACAGAGAAGAAAGAAAACGAAAATATTGCGAGGGAATCGTGAAAATTTTATCAACCAATACCTGTTATGTACCACATGACTTAAATCAAGTCATTCGCAGTAAAGATGAAGTCTCGGCTGAATCGGGTGGCATGACTGAGAGACAAATTCAAAAGATATGGAACAGTGTTGAAGGTCTATATAAAACAGGCAATTATCCACTCATTACTTTATGTTTACGTCGTCAGGGGAAAATTCTTTTAAATCGTAGCATCGGTTATGCGCAAGGTAACTCTCCAGATGGCTTAGCCACCGATGCCAAGATTGGGACACCAGATACCCCAGTTTGCCTGTTCTCTGCCTCCAAAATGGTCACGGCGATGTTGATTCATATGTTGGATGAACGTGGTGAGCTAAATTTACTTGATCCGATTAGTTATTACATTCCGGAATATGGCGTAAATGGTAAACGTCGGGCGACCATTTTCCATTTGCTCTCCCATCGTGGTGGTATTCCACGTATCGACACTGAAGTCACACCAGAACTTCTGTTTAATCAAGATGATATTTTAAAACTGCTCTGTGCCGCCAAACCCGTTTCTCCTTCAGGGACTCATCTTGCCTACCATGCGGTTACCGCAGGTTATATTCTGGGTGAAATCGTTCAACGGGTAACAGGTCAAAGCGTTCGAGAGTTTTTGGCTGAACACATTGAAAAACCAATGGACTTGGATTATTTCAACTATGGTTTAAAACCTGAATATCGTGCCGATGTTGCCTTGAACTATGCCACAGGTATCCATCCAAGTTTAGGCACAGATCATTATCTCAATCATGTACTCGGTGGCGGTCTACAGCTTGCAGTCGATGTCACCAATGATACCCGTTTCATGGACACTATTTGCCCAGCTGGCAACATCTATACCAGTGCTGAACAAGCAGGACGTTTTTTTGAAATGCTATTAAGTGGCGGAGAATATCAGGGCAAACAAATTATGACTGCTCAAACCGTATTCCGCTCCACCCTGCCAACCTCTGGTGTTAGCTTAGATCGTACCTTATTAGCACCAATGCGCTATGCGCTGGGTCCAATGCTCGGCAGTAATCCTGTCGGCTTGTTTGGCCCAATGACAGGACAAGCTTTTGGCCATATTGGCTTTTCCAATATTCTATGCTGGGCTGATCCTGAACGGGATATCAGTGTATCGCTGTTAACCACAGGCAAATCTGTGGTCGGTACCCACTTACCAGCCTTAGCAAAAACACTTTATCAAATCTCAACCAACTGCCCAAAGATTCCAAAAAATCAACGTCGTTCACTATTTGCAACCGATCGTACCGAAGCAGACTTGGTCTAAGGGCTATTCATCCAAATCACACGCACAAAAAAGCCCAAGTTAAACTTGGGCTTTTGCGCTTGAACTTATCATTCTTCTTAATTTTGTTATTTTTTATTCTTTTTTTCTATACCATTCAGACCCTCTGAATGCAGACTCCACACCCTTCTCTTTTATTGTTCTTTCTCTTGCTATTCGCTTTTCCTATACCGACTATTCTGTCAGATTCAATTGTGAAGAAAAATAGCATTTCTCTTATCTCTGTGTAAGAAAAAACGTACAAGTCTGTATAACATTTAACTTAATAATAACAAAAAATTGTCAGACAATAAGTTTTATATTTCTTCCTTTTATTTGATCATTGAATTGAAGCGAAATAGACTCACATTCTGAAAAGCATGAATTTTCACATATTCTCAGAATACTTTATGAACGATATAGATTATGTTGATTTTATAGTGAATTTTGACATGAAAATAAAAAAGCCCTGTAGTCTCTCCCAAAACTACAAGGCTTAGCGGCTGTAAGTTTCCTCTTTTATCACTTACTTCACTGTAAGTTCGCTGTCATACGACGTTATTATTATATTTTTGCGATTTACCTAGCTTTCCATGCTAGGCTCTTTGTGTGTACATAATCTCAAAAACCTTGCGCTTGCTCTAGCGACAATATCTCGAATCCTTGTAAGCTTTTACTTACAAAATAGTGAATTCTAAAGAATAAGTTCACAATCTGTTCAAATTGATCTTTTGCACTAAACCGCTACGGCGAACAGTCCGTATCGTCAATGCCTGCTGCAAAGCCTTTGAATCAGCCAAAATACTCACCACTTTTTTAGCACGGGTGACTGCGGTATAGATCAATTCCTGACTCAACAGCTTCTCGGCATGCGCATCTAAAACAATCGCGGTATGGGTAAATTCCGAACCTTGTGATTTATGAATGGTTAAAGCAAAGGCGGTTTGCATACTGCGTGGCAGTCGATGCGCTGCAATCCATTTATTTAAGCTTAGAAAAAGGACTTCAAATTGCTGTGACTGGGTGCGATGTTTAAAACAGATCCCGATATCACCATTAGAAATCCCAAGCTGATAGTCATTATAGGTCATCATTACAGGACGCCCGATATACCAGTCTCCAACAGCAATTTGTTTGAGTTGCTGATTGAGCCAATGCCCGGCATAACGATTCAGTTGCTCAATTCCCAATGGCCCATGCCGAACTGCCGTTAAGATTCGATAATCATCAAAGGCTTGAATCACCTTCTGGATGTGCTCGGCAGGTTCATCTGCCTGTATATAATGTTTCAAAGCTTCGATATAAGCTTGAAATCCAGCCATTAACTGATGTTGATAAGGTTCAATCTCCACATCCTGCTGCTCGGGTAGATATTCCAACTGGATCAGGTCAGGCATATCTTTATTTAAGGAAATCGTTTGCAAAGATGCAGCCTGAACAATTTCCGCCTCTAGTTTTGATAAAACTAAATCAGGGCTGCTGAAATCTTGCTGGGCCTGAATAAATCGTGCGAATTGCCCAATCTTGGCTTCACCAGAGAAACGACGGCTGGTCTGTAGCTGGACTCGGTTTTCAGCCAATGCCTGTACTTGCTGTAAATCAGCCAAAACTGAGCCGACATCAACCGAAGCCAACTGATTGGCATCACCAAGCAAAATAATTCGGCATTGATCTGGGACTGCTTCAAATAACAGGGTTGCCAAATTTAAATCCAGCATGGAGGCTTCATCCACCACAATCACATCATATGGCAGAGGCTGTTTGGGATGAAAGCGTGGCATTTGTCGATTGCCCATGCCCAGTAAACGGTGCAAGGTCTGCGTGGTTTGATTACGCAACTCATCTGTAATTAAACCTGATTCCAATAATTTTGGATCATTCAATGAGTTCTGTAATGCTTCCTGCATACGTTGCGCGGCTTTACCTGTCGGTGCTGCCATGGCAATACGAATATCAGGTATGGTCTGGTTGAGGGCTGCAATAATACGTGCCAAGGTATAGGTTTTACCTGTCCCTGGCCCGCCGGTAATAATGCTCAGGCCTTGTTGCAGCACCATTTTCAGTGCAGCCTGCTGGTGCACGTCACTCAATAAGTCTTGATAATGTTCGGTATCAACAACCTGAATCGTTTGTCGCTTTAATCGACAAATCTGCTGTGCGAGGCGTTGCTCTAGATGCCAATATCGGTATAATGCCAAGCCCTGCTGATCATAGACACACGGCGCGACTTGCGTCACTGCAATTTCACTCGAAATGGCCAAATCAGCCAGTGCTTCAATCTGTGCTGGATCAGCCTCAATACAACTGTCGCCTTGTAAACTGGCTTCAACCAGTTGTTGTAGTACCTGTGCAGCGTTAACTGATTGAGTAGATTGAGAAAATGGTGCTTGTGAGAGATAGTCACTCCACATATTTAACCATGTCATTTGTGCTGACTGATCATCAACTTGTTTGTCCACAGAGTTATCCTCAAACTTACCCACACGCTTGTCCACAAGGTTATAAACAGAGTTATTCACAAGCTAAGCTTTTGTTTAATTTAAAATCACGCACTTTATCTACACCATTTTTCCAGCTTTATCCTCAGAAAAATATCCAAGTATTGCATCCAAACGCAAGATAAACTCATCCTCAGGCTTCCAGTAGTAACAGCCTTGCTTCGCCTGCCCATTCATGCCGCGCAAATACAGATAAGATGCGCCACCCAAATGCAGCTGCATCTCATAATCCTGCAATTTCACCGACAGATAACGATGTAGTGCCACCAGATATAACGCCGCTTGTAACCAGTAACTCGACAGCGACATACTTTCTGCAATTTGAGTAGCCTGATAATCCAGTTGCTCTGCCCCCAGATAATTACTCTTATAATCGGCGATATGGTAACGCTGGCCATCGAAGTAAACCAAGTCAATAGAGCCATTTAAGTAACGGGCAGATTTAGCCTCAAGTAACTCAGGCATTTCGATACCATATTCCTCAAAAAGCTGCTGTACACGCTGCATCGCCAGCACTCGATCCGATAAAGCCAGATAGAAAGGACATTCCGACAAGTACTGTCCTGCAGCTAATTGCTTTAACTGAAAGCCCTGATTCAGTGGCGTATGTAATACCTCACCAAGCCAATCAGCAATCCATTGATACAGTTGCTGCTCGCTATTTTCTTGTTCAGGGAAATGCTGTTGATATTGTAATAGTAGCTCTGACCATAAACTTTGATAGGTATTTTTAAAACGACGGCGAATTTCTTCCACCCACATGTGGGGTTGCTGAAACTCAATCTGCTCAAAAATCTCATGCAGGAAATTACCTGCCAAGGTCCCTTTCGGGAAATACTGTTTAATCCAGGCAATCGGCTGAGCCGTGGTTTTATTTTCCAATTCTGCAAGATTCAACTCATCTTCAGCTTGCTCAAAATCAATATCGATATTGGCCAAGCGATCAGCCCGAGTCGCTTTATGCTTTAAATGTTGTGCCAGATAGCTAAAACTGGTTTTTCCGCGTGCATAAAAACGTTGTGTCGGCAGTGTTTGGGCCAACAGTACACGCTGTTGTTGAGTTTGTTGCATCTGTAAGGCTTGTGGTCGCGCTAAGATCAGCTCAGCATCGGCACTATAGGGATGTTGAAAGTTATCGCCCTGACTCTTCCAAAAAGCCAAACCTGAAAACTTATTTTTATCGCCTTTTTCCGGTTCAAACACGGCATAAACACGGTGACTGGCACGTGTCAGTGCCACATACCACAACCGATTTTGTTCCGCCAAAGCACGTTGCTGATGTTGATCCAGCTCAGTCTGCTGTAAAAAGTTTTTATCTGCCACTGCCACTACCCGTTGCGTCCGTATTTGCCCCGTTTCAGGCAACTGGATTTCAGTGGTAGAAAAATTCAGTGTTTTCTGTACTTCAGCAAAGGCCTTATTCGCCCCCAGTAAAAAGACGATTTTAAACTCCAAGCCTTTGGACTGATGAATGGTCATCAGTTGCACACCCGCTTCACTGGACAGCTTATGTTCAAGCTCCCAATCGCGATCACTTGGCGAATTTAATTGTTTTAAATACCAGTGATACAGGTTTTGCATCCCTTGAACGTGTTCACTGTGCTGACTCAAGAGATCAGTGAGGTGGCGTAGATTCACCACGGCACGTTCATTGTCTTTACTTTGTGTGGCCACCAGTTGCTGCCAAAGACCAAACTGATTTAGGCAACGCTGCCATGCCGATAAAAAGCCCTGATTCAGCCACATTTCACGTATGTCATCAAACTGCTGAATATAATCACTCAAGCCTTCTGCACTTTGTTCTAAGGCCAATAGTCGAGCCAGATCAAAGCCAAATAAACGGCTGAGCAAAGCCCGTTTGAGCTTGGCTTCATCATAAGGATGAAGCAACGCCGTGAGCAAAGCCCCCACATCCTGTGCAATACTGGAATCAAACACACTGCGTTTCGATGGTCGATTGACCCGAATCCCCATACGTTCCAATACATATTGCACTTCATCCAGTTGGCGATGGCTACGCGAAAGAATGGCAATATCATCTTCATCAATCGCAGTCGGGACATCACCCTCTAAATACAATTGCTTTAAATAGGCTTGGTTGAGTAAGTGCTGAATCTGCCACGCCACCTGTGTGGCCTGTTCATTGCCTTCGTGTAGTTGTACCCAACGTAAAGGTTGCGGATTAAATTGTGCATTTTCAACCAAGGCAGGGTGCGGACGTGAACCCGCTTGAATCGGGTCATAGCTGACCTGCTCACCAAAATCGATCTGGCGTTGAAATAGCAGATCCACCACTTCCACCAGCTCTTTCACCGAACGGTGGTTATGCACCAACTTATACTCACGCCCCTGTTTGGCCATAATATCCTGATAAGCATTCAGGAAGGTCAGCATATCGCCACCACGGAAACCATAAATCGCCTGCTTACGGTCACCCACCATAATCATGCAGCCTTTTTGATAACGTTGCGGATGGCGCCAGATACTGGCCAACATATCATCTTGATCTTGGTTGGTATCCTGAAATTCATCCACCAGAATCAATGGATAGCGTGACTGTACAAATACCGCGAAACGTTGTCCTTGCTCGCCTTTTAAAGCTTCAGACAAGGTCTTGATTTGTTGAGCAAAGGTGGTCTCCCCTTTTTGTTGCAACACTTGAGGCAAACGCTTTTTGACTTCAACACATAAATAGGCTTTTAAATAGACCTGTAACTGCTCAAATTCTTGCTGAGTCTGCTGCACAGCTTGAAACAGCTTTTGCAATTGCAACACGCATGGATGTTGATAGAAGCCCTCGGCAATTTCCGCAGGACATTTCTTAAAAATTTTTTGTGCTTCGAGTTTGTCTAAAAACTTAAATACCGCATCACGTGCATCGGCAAAATAGGCATCAAAGATCTGTATATTCTCAGGACGATTGAGTGCAGTTAATAAGGGCGGCAAGGATTCTGCAAACAATTTATGAAAGGCATTGTTACGGAAAGAAGCACCATTGATATGTGCATAATAGGCGCCCTCTAACTGGAAGTATTCAGCCAAGCTGCTCAGGTCAATCTGCTGTGCTTGCTGTTGCCACTGCTGCAACTGAGCCAACTCAATCTCAGGCATGGCAGGCAGTTTAAATTGTGCCGAACTAAAATTCAGCGAGCTTTCCACCATCCCGACAAAATGATCGACACTTTTCAGCCCCCCCACACTATACAAGGCATTGATTACTTGCTGTGGTTGGGTCTGAATCCATTCCCGCAACACATCATGAATCAATTGACGGGTATAGCTTTTGGCATCCTCTGTGATTTCAGCGCGTTCGATTTTGCCACTTTCAAAGGCAAACTCACGCAATAGCTTTTGACTAAAACTATCCAAGGTTCCAACAAACAATTCATCCAATTGATCGATGACCAATTTTAGCCGTTCACAGGCATAGGCAATTCGTGGTGCAAAGTTTTGTAAGACCTGCTGTTTTAATGGATCAGACTCTTGCAATGCCTTGGCCTGAATATCTTGTTCCAATACATCACGGAAAGGCTCTAAATACGTCAGTATTTCAACCAGACGCAAACGAATACGCGTTTTAAGTTCTGCTGCTGCGGCACGGGTAAAAGTAGTGGCAATCACCTGATTGGGCAAATATTTCTCTAAGAAAATCCGCACCATCAAACTGGATAGTGTATAAGTTTTACCTGTGCCTGCTGAGGCTTCAATCAGATGTAAGCCTTCAAATTGAATATCACCAATCGGCTGATAAGACACGGGATACTTTGAGTTCATGTCTTACTCCACCCGTAAAAATTCAAAAATCGGTTGATATAAAGCAAAGGAATAATGATCACAGGCATACTGTAATAAAGCAGTTGCATCTTGCTCTTGCAAAATAAACTGCCAATCGCGGTGCAATTTACAGGCCTCATTCTGGGTCATATCAAAACCCGAGAAATCACCCGTATCATTCCAGTCTTTCAATACTTGCTTTTGACTCTCTTCAGTTAACACCTGAGTTGAATCCAGCTCAATCCATTCATATTGTTTGCCCTTTTCTAAAGGCTTTAACACTAAGGCAGCAGGCAAGACCACAGGCTGCTGCTGTGCATCGTGCCAAAGCTGTAACCATGCCTTTAAATAATGCTGTGCCTGTTGTGAACTTAGGCCTTCACAAATCACGGTCTGATCGCTAAACACTACAATTCGACGCTTCTCTGTAGCAGCGTCACTATTGATTAGCACCAACCAAAGCAGATATTCCAGCCAGACTCTGGCAAAGCGCTTGGCACGTGCACTTGACGCCTCCAAACTGACCCAATCTTGAGTCAATTGTTTCGGGGTCACACAGGCGATTTGTAATTGTTTCGAGACCCGCCAAACCCGTTGTGTGGTTTCAGTTGGTGCTGGGGCATACTGCTGCAAGCGCTCCAACAAGCGTTGCTGCTCTAAGCGACTTTGCTGCCAAGCACTGTGCTGAACTTTGCCAACGGGCAACTGATCTTGCAACAGACTTGGAGAGAGCTGGTCATCCTGCTGCTGTAAAAAATGCCGAATGGCATATTTACCGAGACCATCGAGTAATAATGGTTCAGCTTGATCGGCCAATTCTTTTGCTATTAAATTTTCCACACCTAAGGTCTTTAAATACAGCCGCGCAGGGAAACTGATATCTTGAATCCATTGCTGACTCTCCAAAATAATCATTTCATTTTGTTCAACAGGATAGGCGGTATTGGCCCACGCCTGCCGCTCACCTTTGACTTGCTGAATTTGTGACGCGACCTTAAACCATTGGTCTTGGAAGCGCACAGGTCGATCCGAAACAAAGCCGAGTGGATCGAACGGTTGTAAACGATGTAAATGATACAACGGATAAAGCTGTGCCGGGACTTGCAAAGCATCTAATCCGGCTAGATCCACTTCGGCTAAAGGAGGGCCATCTTCGCTGCTCGTCGGTTTTACAATCAAAGCCAAATGATCACGGAACCCCTGCAACACACTGGATGGCTCTCTGACTTCGCCATCATTGAGATCAAAGCCATTATAAAACAGCCAAACCTGTTCTTGTGCTAATAAGATGGCATCCAAAAATGCCCCCTGATCATCCTCCAAACGAGAACGATCACCCAATTGCTGACGCAGTGCATCCATCAAATCAAACGGAATATGACTGTCCCGATTTGGAAATTTGCCTGTATCCAGGTTCAGCAACACAATCAGCCGATAAGGAATCGGGCGAATCTGTCCAATCTGACTAAAGGTAATTTGTCCTGTCGGTTCAACTTGTGCGGACTGGCTTTCTAAAGCACGTTGAATTTCTTCGATGATATAAGGCAATGGTAAAGAAATTTGGCGCAACTGTGTTTCAGCATCTTCGTAGTAGCTGGCCAAGGTCAGCATCCGTTCTTGTTTCTGAATAATTTCACGAATTGCTTTTAAAGCAACCACATCGGCTTGCTCAAACTCTTGCACATCCTGTTTGATGCGCTGTAGCCAAAACTCGACCGGCAAACGTTGGCCTTGTTCATGTGCCAGCAGCCAATCACGTCGAAGCGCTAAATCGCGATAGATCTGAATCAGAATCCCAATCAGTTCAAAATCACTTGGCTGTACCAAGGCATAACTGAGCATCTCCTGCACCATCACATGGGCAGGCACGGCAATCCCAAGCGCCAAACGATCGAGGGCAAATTTAAAACTATAACGATAGTCTTGATCGTCATCACTGAGCGTTTGTTTTAAATGTTCAGCATCCAAACCACGCTTAAAGCCAGCATCATCGAGTAAACTCAAAATCCGTTGTGCCTGCGTATAATCTAGCCCATAACGTTGTTGCGTCGCGGAAAGATTGAGCCAATCAGCAAAATCATCCTGCGTAAAACGACCTTGTGTCAATTGCAAGCGTCCAAGTACAGCACGCCATGCATTTAAGGCATCTAACTGCGCCACCCCTGCTATTTTAACGGGTAAAAAGACTTCATGTTCATTTGCAACTGCAGGAAAGACACTGCGAATTAAAGGCTCAAGCTCGGCTAGATTCGGGGTCAAAACCAGCACATCACTTGGGCGACGCGGTGTCGTATCTGTTTGAGACAGCCAATGCAGCAACTGCTCTTTTAAGACTTCGAGCTGTCGTACACTGGAATGGCAAACATGGATCTGAATTGATTCATCCTCAGGTGCAAGTTCATATTGCTGGGGCTGAGGTTCAGCTAAATAGAAAATATCCGACTGAATTTTACCGAGTAGCGTTTCAGGAAACTGTTCTACAAAGGCATCGACCCATTTACCCTCTTCTCCTGTTGCCAGTTGTGATAACAGGGAAAAATGATCACGCGCTTGCTTACCTAAACGTGTCAGTAAGGGATGCCGAGACTCTCGATTTAAGGCATTAAACCCCAGACTAAAACTGTCGAAGAATGCTGCAATGTCTACATCACTGGCATGGGGATGTTTGGCGATATAGCGCTCTTTCACGCCAAGGTCATAACGCTTTTTCCAGAGTGGATCGACACTGTCGGCCCAATATTCCTGCGATGGGTTATAGTGCAGAATCACCACATCCAGATACTGCCCCAAACGACGTAAAAATTGCAGTTGGCTCGGTGGTAAATCTAAAATCGTAAATACAACCACCTGACTCGGCAATTGTGCTAAAGCTCGTGATCGTGTCTGCTGATTGTCTAGAAGCTGCCAGAAATCAGCATCAATGCTTTGTATTTCAACAAAATCATCATGAAAGTAGTTTTGCCACAACCAACGCTGCCAAGCTTCTAATTGTTCGGTTTGTTGTAAGCTAAAGGCTGAAGTTTGTTGATCTGTTTGAGCAATCAATTGTTCGATATTTAAGGCTTTGTTCTGTCCCCAAATCGCTAGCCAATTCCCTGCACAAGTACAATTGCTTTGGCAGCCGCGTTGACAATGACCGCGATAAATCATGTAGTTGTTAAACAGTTGTGAAACCTGCTCCGCAACCCAATACAACATGCTCTGTTTTTTAATTTGTTTTTCAGTGCCTTTTTGCAGTTGATCGGCACTGGCATAAATCCGTTGCACAATTGAATATAAAGGGTGCTCATCCGCAACAGTATTCTGTTCGGGTTGAATAAAAGGCTGTAAGGCTTGATGAATACGCCACTTTAAAATCAAACGCGGAATATTGGCTTTCCGCACTTGCTCTTTATTTTCCAAAACTTGTTGGTAGGCATACCATTGAAAACCACGAATGCGTTGGTGAAATTGATAGTTGGCGGTCATGCCTTGTTGTTCGGCAATTTTTTGCGTCAACCATTGTTCTTGTGCAGGACTCGGGACAATAAAATGCTGGGTTTTAAACACCTGAAAGGGTGTCGTACTCGGTTGGGTAATTGATGCCATCACACCTTGTAATAATACGTCAAGGCGTTGACTTTGAATAACATGAATCCCCATGCGTTAATATAACCTCATCACAAAACGATCATTTAGTTGCACAAAATCGTACATATTCATCACTATACAACTTCAAATCACTATGTCACGCTAAACACACAAGGAAATAAAAAAATTGTTTTGAAATTCACCCTGCCATGCGATTGAATGTAGTATCAAGGGATAGACTTTAGGTATAACTTTATGAAAATTGAAAAAATTCCTGATTCCATTGATCCAAGCCTAAACTTGGAACAGATTCGTGAAGAATGTCTGGAACTGGCCAAGAAACGTGCCTATTGGTCAGCGGGTGCAGCGATTGTACCGATTCCATTTTTTGATGTTGTGGTGGACTTGGGGATGCTGACACAAGTAATCCCCTATATTAATGCCCGCTTTGGTCTCGCTCCTGAACATATCAGTGTTTATGATCCTGAAACCAAAAAAGTTCACTGGGATGAATTACGTAAACGTGGTTTTGAGTTTTCAGGTTTTGTGGTGGCACGTACTGCCATGAAAAAATCATTTAATGGTTTTTTCACCAAAATCGCCACTAAACAAGTGACTAAATTTATTCCTTTAGGCGGGCAACTTGTTGCAGCCAGTTTAGGCTATTTCATGATGCGTAAAATTACCGAAGCGCATGTACAAGATTGCTATAACCTTGCCAAGCGTATTCAGCAAAAAAGTCGCAGTAGCATTGTAGCTTAAAGTTACAATGGTTAATTCGACCTGCCCGTCTTCTGCATCATTGTAAAATGAAGATGTTTACAGTGATGCAACAGATCCATAAAAAAACCACACAAATACGTTAATATTCACTTAATTTTTTAAGCTTTGATAAAGATTGTATTTTTAACCTCCACATCTCGATGATAAATAGATGATGGAGCGTCGTTGTGCAAACTAGCCAATCTCCTTCTCGGGTCCGTTCAATTTTCAACGTGACCAGCGGGAACTTCCTTGAACAATACGACTTCTTCCTGTTCGGACTCTACGCACAAGCCATAGGTGAAACCTTTTTCCATTCAGACAGCAGCTATGCCGCGCTGATGAAAACCTTCCTCGTATTTGCCGTCAGTTTTCTGATGCGGCCAATCGGCGCCCTGGTGCTTGGCCCTTATGTCGATCGTATTGGTCGTCGGCGTGGCCTGATGGTGACCCTGAGTATTATGGCCTTCGGTTCATTAATCATTGCCTTCACACCGAGTTACACCAGTATTGGCTTTGCCGCAACCGTGTTGATTTTCGTGGGACGTCTAGCTCAGGGCTTCTCTGCGGGGGTTGAACTAGGGGGTGTTTCAGTTTATTTAGCCGAGATTGCGGAACCGCATAACCGTGGCTTTATTACCAGTTGGCAATCAGCAAGTCAGCAAGTTGCGGTGATTTTTGCTGCCATTTTAGGTTATATCGTCAGTGTGGTGTTCACCAAAGCTCAGGTCGATGCGTGGGCTTGGCGAATTCCATTCTTTGTTGGCTGTGCCATCATCCCCTTTATTTTCTGGTTGCGTAAGTCACTGGTTGAAACAGAAGCCTTCGCCTCTCGTAAAGAGCATCCAACGACACGACAGATTCTGAGTACCTTAGCGGCAAACTGGAAAATTGTATTGGCGGGTGTGTGTATGGTGGCGACCACCACCACCATGTTTTATTTCATTACCGTCTACACTCCAACCTACGGCAAAGAAGTCTTGAATCTAACCCGTGCAGAAAGTTTGATTGCCACCATTATGGTCGGTGTGAGTAACTTTATCCTGTTGCCTATTGGTGGACATCTCTCAGATAAGTTTGGTCGAAAACCGCTTTTAATCACCACCACAGTCTTAATTTTTATCAGTGCCTATCCACTACTGACTTGGCTGACGCATACCATTAGCCTGTCACATATGTTGATGGTGTTATTGTGGTTCTCATTACTGTATAGCTTCTATAATGGTGCTTTGGTGGTTTCTCTGGCCGAAATGATGCCAAGTTCAGTGCGAATTGCAGGATTCTCGGTTGCCTATAGCTTCGCCACCTCTATTTTTGGTGGTCTGACCCCAATGATTGCTACCTTTCTGGTACAAACATCAGGCAATAAAAGTATGCCAGCCTTCTGGTTAATGTTTGCTGCGATCACCAGTTTGATTGCCACCTTAATTGTTTTCCGCCAACAACCGCGTACAGCGCCACAATTGGCAAATAACAATTAATTTAAATGCAACAGCAACTCAAGGCAGATTAGTCCGCCTTGAGTTGTTTTAGAATCGCTTTTAATACTTCAATTCGTGCTGAATACTTATCATCGGTTGCAATCACATACCACGGTGCATAATCCGTATTGGTTCGTTTAAACATATCTGCAGCGGCATTAAGATAATCATCCCATTTGTCACGGTTACGCCAATCTTCTTCAGTAATTTTAAAACGTTTATGTGGTGTTTGTTCACGTGCTTTAAAACGCAGCGCTTGCTCATCTTTACTAATTGCCAGCCAAATTTTAACAATCACCGTTTGGCTATCGACTAAGTTTTCTTCAAAGCGGTTAATTTCGTTATAAGCACGTTGCCACTCAACTGTAGAAGCAAAACCTTCAATCCGCTCAACCAATACTCGACCATACCAGGTACGGTCAAAGATGGTGATCTTGCCGCCATCATTCAACTTGCTCCAGAAACGCCACAAATAAGGACGGCGCAATTCATAACGCTCAGGGGCTGCAATGGTATGAATTTCATATTCTCTAGGGTCGAGCTTTTTCACGATGCGCTTAATCGCACCACCTTTACCCGCCGCATCCATCCCTTCAAAGGCGATCACCACTTTACGCTCGTCATAACGCAAGGTATCTGCCACTTTTTTGGTGAGCTTACTTAGCTCTTCTTTATAGTCATCTTTTTCTAAACTGGCTTGTTCAGGTTCAAGTAAGGCCTTGGGGATCGTAGCTTGCTGCCATTTCTGCGTGACTTTAGTTTGATGCTCAGGTAGCTCTTGCAAAGTCTGTAGTAAATATTGAGCAAAACATTGATCACGATGTTTTTCATCTTCACCATCGACAATATACCAATCATCGGTAAAGCGCTGACTCAAACCTTGTAAGGTGTCGTACTGCTTTTTGTTGCGCCAATCCAAACCATGTAATTTATGCCAACGCTGCTCAGAAGCGTCTATCTGATCCAAACGCTTTTGTAGCGATTTCCAAGATAAATCAAACCAGACTTTAACGATATGAACGTGGTTATTTTGCAGATCATGTTCAAATGCTCGCATCTGCTCAACATAAGCATCAAACAAATTTTCATCCAAAGGGTTGGACACATGCATTGCGGTAGTTAAAAGGTCGCTATACCAGTTACCAAACATCACCACGATTTGCCCTTCCGCAGGAATAAAACGGGTATAAGACTGCCAGAAGGTTTGATTATTTGATAAGAGCTGAGGAGCATCCGCTTTCACACGTAAATAGCGAGGATCTAACCATTCTCGTAATTGTTTAACCGCCTCACCTTTACCAGCCAGCTCAATTCCACTCACTAAAACCAATACACTTTTAGCATTTTTCTTATCACGGCTATTTTTTAAGGCGTATTGTGCTTCAATCAATTCTAAAGAAAGTTCGTCTTCATCACGCAATTCAAATATTGGCTGTTGTTTACTCATATATTGCTCTAAGCGGCTCATTATTAATATTAAAAATGAGTATAGCCAAAACTAAGTTAATCCCAGAAAAACCCTTGTACAGTTTCTGTAGATTCATTTAGGTGTACTGTTATAGTGACCAATTGTTAAACATTTAGAGTTTATGCTGTCATGGTTCTCCGTTATGATGCAGCCTATGATTTTACTGTTTCATTTTAATTAAGTTTATATATGTCAAAACTCTCTGCCTTTGATGATCTATTACTCCAATACAAAGCTTTTAATTATCATAATGATGCTGTGCTTGAACAACGTTTACATGAAGTTCAAACCTGGATGAAAGAGCGTATTGCGCATACTCACCAAGAATTTTTTGCTCGCCCTGAAAATCAATTGATGGCCCAATATTTTCTCAAACGTCTTTATGGTGGACCCGACTTTGATGCTCTAGCACAACAAATCGAACGTTTATTAAAATTCGCACATAAAGTCGAAAAGTTTGTGCCTGAAAATGGGATTAAGACAGGAACCAAATCCGTTAGTCTGGCTGTGTTGGCAACTCAATTAGATGAACAGGTTGCACAGCAGTTATTAGCCGACTATCCTGCCGATACGCCACTCACCGATGAGATCATGCGCGATACGTTGGTTAAACTTGATCAAGGTGACGCACGTTATGAACAATTGCGTTTACTCGATGAGTTGGGTGTAACACTCGATAAATATATGCGTTCAACCATGATGTATGCGACCTTTAAAATGTGTAAAGGCTTGGCACATAAATACCACTTTGATGGCATGTATGAGTTTATCCAAGAAGGTTTTGCGGCAATGAAACCAATGAAATCTGCAGCGGCGTTCATTCAAACCTTTACTGAAAAAGAGCGTGAGATCATTGATCGCGTTCATGCAGGACACCCAAATCCATTCCGCAATTAGTCCATGTCTTACGTTCTGAGCTATTCTCAAGTAGCTCAGAGCACACTATTTTTCAAATCAATAACGCGATTAAAAACACTTTTGAGAAAGTGACTTTCTGTATATTATTCATAACAATTACATGCGAAAGCCTGTAAAAAAATACAAAATCTGTCATCATGCTTGCTGATTCGTGCCGCTAGAGCGAAAGTTTAGGAGAAAACTATGTCTAACGAAAACCAACAGCCTACCCCAGAAGTTGAGCAAAACCCAAGTTCAGACAAAGTCAGCCCTTTCTTAAACACGCCCCTTCCACAAGGCACACCACAAGGTCAACAGCAACCGATCCAACAAGGTGCAGCTCAGACCTCAACAACTTCTATCCCAAAATATAACTTACCGCGTGGCGCCAACACTGGCAACGTAGGTGCAACCACACACTTTGGTTACCAAACCGTAAATAGTGATGATAAAGCACAAAAAGTTGCAGAAGTGTTCCACTCGGTTGCTAGCAAATACGACATCATGAATGACCTGATGTCATTTGGTATCCATCGTATTTGGAAACGTTTTGCCATTAATATGTCAGGTGTTCGTCGTGGTCAACACGTGCTGGATATCGCAGGTGGTACAGGTGATTTAGCAAAAGTATTTAGCCGTGAAGTGGGTCCACAAGGTCATGTGGTTCTTTCAGATATTAATGAATCAATGTTAAATGTTGGTCGTGATCGCCTCATTGATGCAGGCTGTACCAATGTTGATTTCGTGCTTGCCAACGCTGAAACGCTCGAGCCATTTGCAGACAACAGTTTTGATTTATTAACCATCAGTTTTGGTTTACGTAATGTGACCGATAAAGATGCAGCACTCCAAGCCATGTACCGTGTCTTGAAGCCAGGTGGTCGTTTACTCATTCTCGAATTCTCTAAACCTGTATTTGAACCATTTTCAAAGCTCTACGATCTTTATTCATTCACCGCATTACCCATTATGGGCAAATTAGTTGCCAATGATGCTGAAAGCTATAAATATCTTGCTGAATCAATTCGTATGCATCCAGACCAACGTACCCTCAAAGGTATGATGGAAAATGCGGGCTTCCAAAGCTGTGATTACCACAACTTAACCGGTGGTATCGTTGCTGTTCACCGCGGATTCAAACTTTAAGGTTTAAGATATGTGGTCGATTTTAGCACTCGGTGCAGTCGAACGTATCATTCATCATGTGATTGATTTGGATGCGATCACTCGTATTCAAATCAATCAGTTACAAGGTCAATTATTACGTGTTGTGATCGATAGTCCACAACTCTCGGTTGATGTGTTTTTTGATGAAAATAGAGTTCGCCTAGAACCGACCGTGACGGGACAGAGTCAAACTTCTTCTATTTTTGAACAACGCCCGTTTGATCCTCAAGATAAAATCACGGATGCAACTGCAACACTCCATGTTGAAAATGTAGTTGAGCTGGTTAAATTATTGCTCAGTGATATGGATCAAATTGGTAATATTCCACTGCAAGGTGACTATCACTTATTGCAAGATATTCAAAAAATTATGCAGCAGACTGAGCCCGATCTCGCAGCGCATTTATCGCCTTGGATTGGCCCTCAATTGGCACATGAGTTGGGTAAAATTCAACATGTACCGAAGCAATTGAAACGTTCATTACAAAGTCATTTATTTTTCGTTGAAGATGCCTTAAAAGAAGATAGCGGTTTATTTGCCCCACGTTGGCAGATGGATGATCTCAATCGAGAGACCCGCCAACTCAATCAGGAAATTGATCGTTTGGAAGCCAAGCTTCAACAACTCAATGCTCAATTCAATCCAACCAAACAACCCACACAAGACTAGGTAAGACTTTATATGATTCCGCATGTTACACGGTTACTCGAACTCTGGCGTATTGCAGCACACTATCGCCTTGATACCTTGTTCCCTGCGGAAGAATTACCAGTAAAAGCTCGTCATGCATTAAGCCTGATTAAAATGCATCCTGCAGCTTGGTCAAGTCGTGAGAAAAAGAATCCGCTTAAGCTGAAAGAAGCCCTAGAGGATATGGGTCCCTTAGCAATTAAACTCGGCCAATTGCTATCTACCCGCCGTGATTTGATTCCACCTGAAGTATTATCACAACTGGTGTTATTGCAAGATCGCGTCAAACCGTATGACACTCAGCTAGCCAAACAGCGCATTCAAGAATCACTCAAAGCAGATGTATCAACCTTATTCTCACGCTTCGATGAGCAACCGCTTGCCGCAGCTTCGATTGCTCAAGTGCATACAGCAGCGTTGCATGATGGTCGTGAAGTTGTCGTTAAAGTCACTCGCCCCGATATTCGCAGTCAAATTTTACAAGATTTTGAGATTCTAGCTTGGCTTGGCGATTGGTTGGAAAATCGTTTAGAAGCAGCGCGTGCCCTGCATTTATCAGAAATTATTCAAGATTATCGTCAAATCATATTAAATGAGCTTGATTTAAGTCTGGAAGCAGACAACACCCGCCGGATGCGTCACTATTTTACTGGCTCAAGCATGATGTACGTGCCAGAAGTCTATATGGACAGTAAAGACGTGATGGTGGCTGAACGCATCACCGGTGTCCCGATTTCGGATATTGCTACCTTTGATCGTTTAGGTATGGATCGTGCGGATCTGGCTGAAAAAGGCTTAACCATTTTCTTCACCCAAGTGTTCCGTGACAACTTCTTCCATGCCGATATGCATCCTGGCAATGTCTTTGTCGAAACCATTAACCCAAGCAATCCACGCTTTATCGCGTTGGACTGTGCCATTATGGGTGAGTTGTCTAAGCACGATCAAATGACGATTGCACGTATGCTACTTGCGGTGATGAACAGTAACTTCATGCAATTGATTCAAATTGTGCATCAAGCAGGCTGGATTCCACCAGGTACAGATCAAGATGCATTATCACGCGAAATGCGCCGTACCGTTGGTCCAATGGTATCCAAACCAATGGATCAACTCGATTTTGCAGGCATTTTGATCCAAGTGATGGATATTGCTCGTCGCTTCCATTTGGAAATTCCACCGCAGTTGATGTTATTGCTGAAAACACTGGTACACGTTGAAGGTCTAGGGACTGATCTCTACCCTCAACTGGATATCTGGAAACTGGCAAAGCCGATTCTAACCGAATGGGTCAAAGCCAATATGAACCCCGTCAAAAACGTAAAAGAACTGGGGCAACAGATTCCGGACCTGTTACTTGGCGCCCAAGATATTCCAGGTTTATTGATTGACAGCTTAAATGGTCTAAAAAACCAATCAGCTTGGCATGACAAACAACTGCGTGAAATTCAACAAATGCGCTTACAAATGCAACAACAGCAACGTCGTAGCTGGATATTTGGTAGTACGATGCTGATTTTGTTAACCATCGCGATTATTAGCCCATGGTTTATCTCAGTCATTCTGATTGTACTGAGTAGCTTGATTGCACTGTGGCGCATTGCTAAATAATAAGTAGATATACACAGCAAAGGCCGTATCCATCGATACGGCCTTTGCTTTTATGCAACTGCAACATTTTTAGCTCCCCCCTTTTGCCCATTTAAACACTTTCTGAAATTTCGGCAAAACCATCACATTTTAGGCAAGATTTCCGTCCACCTCAGGCAAAGACTTTTCATCCTTAAATAGATAGACGATCATCGACCTAACATTGAGGTGCATCAACACAGATTTAAAAGGAAGAAAAGCGTGAGTTTAAGAAATAGCATCAATAACTATGGTTCGATTGCAAAATGGCTGCACTGGTCAACCGCAATCCTGTTTTTACTTGCTTACTGTAGTGTTTACTACCGCCAGTGGTTTACCGAAAAAGGCACACCTGAGAACTGGACGGCTTTACAACTTCATCTTTCTGTCGGTATCAGCATTGCCGTGATTATTAGCCTGCGCATTATCTGGCGTTTGACCAATCCACAGCCGCATTTAGAACCTGCCAGCCCCTTGGCAAACTTTGCAGCGCATGCAGGACATTTTGCCCTATATGCCATTATGGTCATTGCACCTTTAACAGGTTATTTGGGTACAGGCGTCAATACTGAGTTTTTCTTCTTGTTTGAGATTCCGAAATTTGAACATACCACTCTATTCCAGAGCTGGGTGGCACAAGGCATGGGTCTCAGTTTTGAACAGTTCGAGAAACCGATTGATTTTATTCATAAGCAAGTTCTTGGAAAATGGCTGATTTGGATACTGATTTTAGGGCATGCAGGTGCGGCACTTTATCATCACTATATCAAGAAAGATCGCACCCTGATCAAGATGACCACAGGCAAAGATCAGTTAAAATAATCCGATTTGAGATTCATTCAATACCGGCAGGATGATCATGGACCTTGTAGCACGATAGATTTTATTTAAAAAAATCACCGAGATCAGTTAAGATCATGATTGACTGATCTATAAGCACTTTAAAAGAACAAATAATGAAAACACCTCATTTCGCCATTGTTGGCGCTGGCACAGCAGGCTTGGCAACCGCAATCCTGCTTGCACGTGCAGGCAATCATGTCACCATTTTTGAACAAGCGGATCAACTTTCTCCCGTCGGTGCGGGTTTACTGCTGCAACCTGCAGGCTTGGCCGTGTTTGAGCATCTCGGTGTGCTTGAGCATGCTTTAAAGTTGGGTGCCAAAGTCACAGGATTGGAAGGCCAACTTCCCAATAAGCGCCTGCTAGTGAATAGTCACTATCATCAAGCAGGCCATAATCTCTATGGCCTCGGTATTCATCGCGCTACTTTATGTCATGTGCTGACCCACAAACTGGCTGAATATGCCAGTCATGTGACATGGCGAATGGGTCATAGCATTGAACGTATTCAAGAACAGCAAAATGAAGTTCGTCTATTCGGTTCTCAGCAGCAACAAAGTTTTGATGCCTGCTTCGATGCTGTATTGATTGCCAATGGTGCACGCAGTCAATTACGCCCTCAAGCATGGGTGAAAGTCGATCAGGCCTATCCATGGGGCGCTGCATGGAGTATCGTGACTGAATGCCCAACACTCGATCCTGAAATTTTGCATCAGTTTTATGATCGCTCTAAAATCATGATGGGCGTGTTGCCTACGGGTGCCATCCCAACTGCACCTCAGCAACGACTTTCTAGCGTGTTTTGGAGTTTGCCAACCTCAAAACTACAATCATTCTTAAAAGATGAGTCGGCTAAACAACAATGGTTAAAACAGGTGGCGGATCGTTGGCCTGATGTCGCAGAATGGTTAAAACAGTTAATCTCAAACGAATACAATCAACCACAATGGTTATCCGCTCAATATCGGGATGTGGTGATGTCTCAATTTGGGCGAGGTCGAATTGGTGTCATCGGTGACGCCGCCCATGCCATGAGTCCACAATTGGGACAAGGCGCCAATATGGCTTTGTTGGATGCATGGGCCTTTTCACAGTCACTACACGCAGCAAAACAAAATCAGCAAATTGATTGGTCAGCCCTATGGCAGCACTATCATCAACAACGGCGTTCCTCGACCCAGTTCTATCAATTTTTAAGTCGTCTACTCACCCCACTGTATCAATCTGATCATTGGTGGGCAGGTGGCTTACGAGACCTAACCTTCCCATGGATGTATCAAATCCCCTATTTTCGTAAAGAAATGGCAATCACCATTTCAGGCTTAAAAACAGGACTGTTTCAGCAACTTGATTATCAACAAGTGGCGCAATATGCTGGGAAAGATCATGTTTTCAATGCTAAAACTGAATCACTACCTGAATATGAATGAGCACAGTGAAATATGAAAATTCGTCATCTAGATCATTTGGTTCTGACCGTTGCAGATATTGAGACAACTTGTAAGTTCTATCAATCAGCCCTGAATTTTGAGGTCATTCATTTCGGTGAAAATCGCAAAGCACTGCAATTTGGCAATCAAAAAATCAATCTGCATCAAGTGGGCAAAGAGTTTGAACCCAAAGCACTTCACCCGACTGCGGGCTCAGCGGATCTGTGCTTTATTGCGGAAACGCCATTGAATGAAGTGATTGCGCATCTCCATCTCCAAGCACAGCAAATTGAAATCATTGAAGGTCCAATCGAAAGAACGGGTGCGATGGGGAAAATTTTATCGGTCTATTTACGAGACCCTGATCAAAACTTGATCGAAATTTCGAACTATATCAACAGTTAAAGAAAATCAAAATTCATCAATAAAAATAAGACGCTCAATATGAAATATAGTTTTTTATGGGCTTTGTATCGACAAGATAAAGGCAAAGCGATCAGGAAAGGATGCTGGTTTTTATTTCCCAGCCTTGCCAATTTTTTGTGTTTTCTAAATTTTCACTATCAACTCATTGAATGGCAAGTGAGCCCTCAATCTTCAGTCGGAAGATTAATATCAGGGCCTCATTTTTGGTTGGTCATTTTATTTGACTGTATCCCATTTCTTTTATTAGCGACGATCAGGCAAAGATATTTGCTTATATTATTAAAAATTTGGTTATTGATCGCCGTGAGTTTTTTCTTGATTAATGCTTGGTTTTGGGCCAGTTATCCCTACAGCACAATTCTACTTTTTACACTCTCTTTTGCCTCTTTAAAACAAGAACAAAATCAGCTGATGAATACCTATATTCGTCCGCATTCTTAAATGTTTTTACCCAACAAGCATAGCCAACCCTTGCCACAACCGCTACACTAGCTGCTCTCCACTCAATGGATTTTCACTCATGTCAAACTGGTTAGATGAAGTTAAATTTGATTCCAATGGTCTTGTTCCTGCCATTGCACAACATCATCAAACTGGTCGAGTGTTAATGGTTGCGTGGATGAATCGTGAGGCATTACAACTGACGGCTGAAAAAAATCAGGCAGTGTATTACTCACGTTCACGTCAAAAACTCTGGCATAAGGGCGAAGAATCAGGACACTTTCAAACCGTGCATGAAATTCGTCTGGATTGCGATGCCGACGTGATTATTTTACAAATTGAACAACATGGCGGCATTGCCTGCCATACTGGCCGTGAGTCTTGCTTCTATCGCAAACTCACGCCACAAGGCTGGGAAATTGTTGATGCTCAGCTCAAAGATCCAACCGCTATTTATGGTGCAGCAGCAAAAACCGAAGCACATGATCATGGTCAAAGTGAACAAGTCGATGTACTCAGCTATTTAGGTCGCTTAATGCAACAGCGTAAAACAGCTGAATCTGATAGTTCTTATATCGCCAGTCTGTACAAAAAAGGCATCAATAAAATTTCAGAAAAAGTCGGCGAAGAAAGTATTGAAAGTATCATCGCTGCCAAAGACTATGCCGTGCTTGCTTCACTGGAAAATAAACACGATCTGATTTATGAAGTGGCTGACTTATGGTTCCATAGTATTGTGATGTTGGGTTACTTCGATCTTGAGCCACAAGTGGTTCTCGATGAACTCGCACGTCGTCAAGGTTTATCAGGTTTAGTTGAAAAAGCTAACCGTAGCAAAGAAGCGTAATCAGAGCCTGTGTCAAATATAGAAAAACCCAAAGCCACTTATGAGCAAGCCATTGCGATAGACAATGCCCGTCTCGGTCAATCCTTTAAAGTGATTGCCTATGCTGGCACAGGTAAAACCACAACACTGCAAATGATCAGCGATGCCATGCCTGAACGGCGTGGCATGTACTTGGCATTTAACAAAGCCATCGCTTCAGAAGCACAAAATAAATTTCACGGCAATGTAAACTGTCGAACCTTTCACTCGCTTGCATTTCGCAGTGCACCGCGTGGCGTGACCGACAAATTACGCTTACCACGATTAAGCCCAAGCTTCATTGCCAAAGAATACCGTCTAGAGCCAATTACGCTACGTCGCCTCATGGGTGGGCGTTACGAAAAATACGTGTTGATGCCAAGTCGTTTGGCCAGCTTAGTTGCCAATGCCGTGAGCTACTTCTGCTCAACCAGTTCACAGTATCCAGCTCCTCGGCATATTCAAGCACCGAGCTGGTTACATCTAGACGATATCGAAGCCTTACAACAACATCTCTACCCGGCGGTGGAACGACGTTGGCTCGAATCAATTGATCCCAATCATCAAGCAGGTATTGGACACGATATCTACTTAAAGCTTTGGGCTTTATCAGAACCAAATATTCCTGCGGATTATGTGTTGTTTGATGAAGCACAGGATGCCGATCCACTGATGCTTGGTATTTTACTGCGTCAGAAAAGTACCCAAGTCATTTATGTCGGTGATGCACACCAACAAATTTACGCATGGCGTGGAGCAATCAATGCCATGCAACAAATGCCATTGCCTGAAAGTCGTTTAACCACCTCTTTTCGTTTTGGCGATGCCATTGCAGATGTCGCCAACAGCTTACTCGGTGCGCTGAATGAAACGGTACCCCTGTTAGGGAATCCAAACCAGAAATCAAGTGTGGTGAATAAACCGCATACCAAGATGCGCGATGCAATCCTTTGTCGGACTAACGCCCGTGCCATGGAGTTATTACTCTCTGGTCTCGTCAATGGTGATAAAGTCGGCTTACAAGCGGACCAGCAGAAACTAAGTCGTTTTGTCGATGCAGCAAGTTTATTGAAACAAGGCAAACGAATTACCGATGTTCCTGAGCTGGCTTGGTTTAACTCTTGGCATGATGTACACGAATATTGTGAAACCAATGATGGCAGTGATATCAAGCCCTTAGTCAAGCTAGTTGATGATCATGGTACTGATCCACTTAAGAAGGCACTGGCAAAAATCACCCCGATTGAACAGGCCGATTATGTGATTTCAACGGCACATAAAGCCAAAGGTTTGGAATGGAATCGTGTGCATATCGAAGACGATTACCAATTTAAAATAAATGGACTAGAACATAAAATTACAGATGAAGAGCTAAGACTACTTTACGTGGCCTGCACGCGTGCTAAAGTAAGTTTAAATATTCATCATTTATACGACTTAATACAACAATTAAAACGGTGCGCCCCCTCAAGTCTTCGTCAGTCAGCAGGTTAAAGCGCTTATGATTGAGGTCAGCTTATGCAGCTTGAATCGGTTCTATTTAAACACATCGGGATGTTTCGGGATTTAAATCTCGAATTTCAACCTGAGCGCTCTCCTATTACCCTGATTTTGGGTGATCAAGCCACAGGCAAAAGTACGATTTTAAAAAATATCTATCAAAGCCTGACTTGGTTTTCTGCACGCTATAAGGATATTCGTACTGCAGGCGTGGTGATTGCTGATCAAGACATTATGCTGAATCGCTTACAGGCAAAAATTCAAATTCAAGTCCGAATGAGCGGTGAACTGAGTGGCTCTTTGGCTGAAAGTAGTTCATCACAACAGACCGACACGCAAACTTGTGCATGGAAACTCTATAAAACATTTAACAGTCAAGGCGTTGGGATTAGCCAAGTGGAGACCCAACAGCTTGATCAAATGGTCACGCTATATCAAAAAACGGGGTTGCAAGATCCTTTATTCGGACTTCCACTGATTGCCTATTATCCTGCCGAACGATTTGTCCAAGACATCAATTTACAAAGCAAAAATACCCCAGGGACATTACAGGAAATTTCGGCCTACGATTTAACTGCTGTACCCTATACTACGTTTGCCCGTTTTTTTGAGTGGCTACGTGAAATCAGCGATGTCGAAAATGCACATTCAGCCCATATCGTTAGACGCTTGATGGGCAATGATTTTAATCAACAAAATCAATCAGAAGTACTGCAAGAATTACAACAAGAACTGATTAATCATCCGAAGCAACTCTCTGCACCCAATCTTTATGCTTTGAAAAACAGCTTACATACGGTTTTCCCTGAATTAAGCGATATTTATATTCAGTATGTGCCAAAGTTACAATTAATGGTGCGTTATCACGATCAGTTGATTCCTTTTCAACAGCTCTCTGCTTCACTCAAAACTTGGATTGCATTAGTTGGAGACATTAGTCGTCGGTTTTGCTTGCTGAATCAGCATTGTTTTAATCCTTGCTTAGAAGGTGAAGGGATTCTATTGATTGATCAAATTGATAATCAACTCGATCAGAATCACTGTGCGGAAATTTTGGAGCGTCTGCATCAAGCTTTTCCACGTCTACAAATCATTGTCACAGGCAATCGAGATGCCTTGCTTGAGCATGCATTACATTACCAGTGCTTAAAATTAGATCAAAAAGGTGTTTACCAACTCAATTTAGAGGCATCTCAACAACAGCTTTCAAATTTATATCAAGGTCTCACCCAGACTGAAACAGCACATTCCGTGCAAGCCCAAACCTTGCTGCAAGCCGATCCACTGACCAGCAAAGTCGATGATTTATTCCAACAAATTCAGGATTTAAACGAACAAGAAAAGAACAATTTACTCCACCTGCTCAAGATAGATGATACACCGCAAGAAACGCCCTTATAAAGACGTATCAAAAGACAGAAATTGAAATATTATCAATCAAATGATGTTGTTTGTTTCATGTAATAACATCAGATTTTTGCTGATTTTTTATAGTAAAATAAATCGTATTTTTTATTTTCAAGTTGTGCAATACAACTTGCTGCCTCCGTTAACTTGATTGGGCTTCAAGATTTAAAGTTTTTGGTATTCTCTTTGAGTGCCTGTAAGTCTTGAAAGAAAATTCACCCCTTAGGTCTTCGACCTAAATCATCGACATGGATACCAGTGTGCTACCGATTATTATCTTATTACCGCTCATACTCGGCACCACCCTTGTCTCACAATTACAGCGTATTTCGCGTGGCGTGACGGCACTTGGGGCGATTGGCATCAGCCTTAGTTGTTTTATTTTACTTTTAACTCAGGCAGAAACGGTTCTTCAGGGCAATACCCTGCAACAAAGCTGGGACTGGCTTCCACAGCTTGGAATTAATCTGAGTTTTCGCCTAGATGCATTAGGTTTATTGTTTGGTCTGCTGATTAGCGGTATCGGCACCCTGATTTATATTTATGCCTATTACTATCTCAGTCCTAAAAATTCTCTGAGTAAACTCTACCAGCTGTTGATGCTGTTTATGGCAGCCATGCTGGGGATTTCACTCTCAAATAACCTAATCATCTTATTGGTGTTCTGGGAGCTGACCAGTATCTCCTCGTTCCTGCTTGTTGGTTATTGGAGTCAATACGAGGCAGCGCAACGTGGCGCCCGTATGGCCCTCACCATCACAGGCATGGGCGGTTTGGCCATGCTGGGTGGCTTTGTACTGATTGGACAAATCACTGGCACTTATCAGATTGATGAGTTGGTGTTGATGAAGGATACCATTCAGCAACATGCGCTATTTGTTCCTGCATTATTGCTGATCCTGTTAGGTGCATTCACCAAAAGTGCTCAGTTCCCCTTCCATTTTTGGTTACCGAATGCGATGGCAGCGCCGACTCCTGTGTCAGCCTATCTACATTCTGCAACCATGGTCAAAGCAGGGATTTTCTTATTAGCGCGTTTAGCTCCTATTTTTATTGGTGCTGCGCTGTATCACAATATCGTGACTTTTGTCGGTCTATTCACCTTGTGTATGGCCGCAGGTTTTGCCATTTTCAAAGAAGACCTGAAAGGACTTTTGGCCTATTCAACCATTAGTCATTTAGGCTTAATCGTATGTTTACTCGGTATTGGCTCGCCATTGGCGGTTGCTGCCGCAATTTTCCACATCATCAACCATGCCACCTTTAAAGCGGCATTGTTCATGATTGCAGGGATTATTGACCATGAAACGGGCACACGCGATTTACGCAAGCTCAGTGGCATCTGGCAACTGCTTCCATTTACAGGCACTCTCACCATGATCACCGCTGCCTCAATGGCGGGTGTACCACTGACCAATGGCTTTATCTCGAAAGAAATGTTCTTTACTGAGTTATTGGCCAACTTATCTGGTCCAGTGATGGTGATTTCAGCTATCGTCGCAACGTTTGCTGGTATTTTCGCAGTCAGTTATTCAATTCGTCTCGTTCATGGTGTGTTTTTTGATGGCCCGATTGGCAAACACGTACCGAATAAAGATGCACACGAACCACATTTAGGCATGCGCTTACCTGCCATTATTTTGGCAACACTCTGTATTTTGGTCGGTATCCTCCCTGCCCTATTTGCAGGGACAATGGTCAACAGCGTCACTCGTGCAAGTTTGGCACAGCCTGAATTTGAAGGCGTTCATCTTGCGATTTGGCATGGCATTAACGCCCCTCTCATCATGAGTTTGATTGCACTGATTGGCGGATCGATTTTCTATTTTGTATTGGCAAAAGATGGGCGCATTCGTAAAATCGACTTAGATCCTTATCTTGGAAAATTCCAAGGCAAGATTCTGTTTGATCTATTCTTGAAAAATTTATTACTGATCAGCCGCAAGATTAAGCAAAAGACCGAAAATGGTTCTTTGCAAAGCTATATCCTCTGGATTGTGTTGTTTAGCATCATCATGGTCGGCTTACCACTGTTCAACCAAGGCTTAACCACTGGCACACGTGAACTGACCCATGCACCTTGGGTGGCGATTGTACTCTGGCTTACCCTGTTCTCAGGTTGCTGGATGATGCTGTGGTTCCATCATGAACGTATCAAAGCCGTCCTGATCAGTGGTGCAGTCGGTTTGGTGGTCACGATGGTTTTTGTGACCCTCTCAGCACCTGACTTGGCATTGACACAGATTACAGTTGATGTGGTGACCACTGTTTTATTACTGATGAGTTTGTCTTTACTACCACAACTCACCCCTTACGAATCAAGCCGTTCACGCCGTTGGCGAGATGCCAGCCTTGCCATCGCAGGTGGTTTAGGTATTGGTTGGATTACCTGGTTGCTGTTAACTCGCGATCACAATTCAATCTCATGGTTCTTTTTACAACAGGCGATTCCGCTGGGCGGTGGTTCAAATGTGGTCAATGTAATCTTGGTTGACTTCCGTGGTTTCGATACCTTCGGTGAAATTACCGTACTCGGCATTGCTGCGATTGGTGCACTTTGTCTGATGGATGGTATGCGTGCACACGGGACCACCATGACCCAAGGCTTAACCTATCGTTTTAACCCTTCACCATTGATGTTCCGTATCACGGCGTCATGGATCTTGCCACTGGCCTTGGTGGTCAGCGTCTACATCTTTATGCGTGGGCATAATCTTCCGGGCGGTGGCTTTATTGCAGGTTTGATTACCTCAATGGCACTGATTATTCAGTACATCGTATTGGGTCAAGATCAAACCGAACAGATGATCAAAGCCAAATCAGGTCGTCTTTATGAGTTATGGATTGGTGCGGGTTTAACCATTGCAGGTCTCACCGGTATTATCGCGTGGTTGTGGGCTCGCCCTTTCCTCACCAGTGCACATATTTATGTAGAAGCCCCATTGCTTGGAAAAATGCATCTTGCCTCTGCAGTCGCATTTGATACAGGGGTCTACATTACCGTTGTAGGGGCTGCCATGTTGTTGATCTCCGTACTCGGAGACTCTCGTCACTCTAGTATGGCTGGTCCGATCCCAGGTGGAGATAATCAAAATGATTAGTATTGAATTTTTACTCGCGTCAGGGATTGGCTTACTCACTGCAACAGGTATTTATTTGATTCTGCGTGCTAGAACATTTCCAGTGGTCCTTGGTTTGGCCATGATTGGCTATGCCGTGAACTTATTCCTGTTTGCCATGGGCCGTCTGCAAATCAATGCACCCGCGGTGTTGACTCAGGCCACCAAAGTGACCGACCCACTCCCTCAAGCACTGGTATTAACGGCGATTGTAATTGGCTTTGCCACCACCGCCTTTATCGTGCAACTTGCCCTACGCAGTCGTTATGAATCTGGTACAGACCATGTCGACTCGAAAGAAGAACCCACCTTGACTTATGACCCACGTGAGGATGAGCCATAATGTTTGATTTTTACAGTTTCTGGCACGCTCACGCTCCAATTATCAGTATCTTAATTCCAGCATTCACCAGTTTTATTCTGGTGTTATTGGGCAATCCAGGTTCAGGTTCTTTAAAGCAAGATTGGCGTCAACCTTGGCGTCGCGGGATTAGTATTGCTTCGGCAGTTTTGGGCTTAATCACGGCAATCAGCTATCTGAGTATTGCCAGCACAGGCCAAATTACAGTTTATCAGCTCAGTGAATGGTCGGCGCCATTCGGGATTGTCTTAGTCCTTGATCGCCTATCTGCCTTTATGTTGGTCCTAACCTATATTCTTGCAGTACCCGTGATTTGGTATGCCAGTGAGAACTGGGATACCCGTGGGCGCTATTTCCATACCATGGTGCATTTCCTGCTCATGGGAATCACAGGTGCATTCCTGACAGGCGACTTATTCAACTTATTCGTCTTCTTCGAAATCCTGCTGATGGCTTCTTATGTGCTGTTACTGCACGGTCAAGGTCGTCCACGTTTTCAACTTGGGGTGCATTACGTCACCATTAACTTGCTGGCCTCTGCCCTATTCCTGATTGGTCTAGGCATGATTTATGGCAGTGTCGGCAGCTTGAACATGGCTGATGTCGGCCGTCTGGTATCAAGCTTAGATGGTGATCAGCACAAGCTTGCCGTTGCAGGTGGACTATTGCTGTTTGTGGTGTTTGGTATTAAAGCTGCGATGTTGCCTGTTGGCTTCTGGTTGCCGAAAACCTATGCGGTTGCAAGCACACCGGTTGCTGCGATTTTTACCATTATGACCAAAGTGGGTATTTATGCCATTTTACGTGTCAATGGCACTGTGTTTGATGATGCCATGGCACAAAGCATTTTCAAGAACTGCTTATTGATCATTGGCTTGGTGACTTCCCTTTATGGTGTGATTGGTGCAATTGGCGCTGAACGCTTACGCCGTTTTGTTGGCTTCATGGTGCTGTCATCGATTGGTACACTGCTGATTTCAATTGCCATGTTCAATACACAGGCATGGGCCGCAGCACTGTATTATTTAGTTCACAGTACCTTGATCGCAGCAGCTTTCTATTTATTCTGTGGCTGGATGACCTCGCAACGTGGTGCTTTTAAAGATCATTTAAAAGTTGCACCACGAATCAAACAGGAAAAAGCGGCTGCTTTTACTTACTTTACCATCGCCTTAATGATGGCAGGTTTACCTCCATTCAGCGGCTTTCTAGGTAAAGTCTTCATCTTGCAAGCCACTGCTGAGACACCATATCAAGGCTGGATCATCGCAGTGATTCTGATTGTAAGCTTGCTCAGCATTATTGCGATGACACGCGTTGGCTTTATTTTGTTCTGGCGTGCAACACCACCTGAAGAAGACCAGAAGGAAGCGGCTTATGCTGAATATCAAGCCCTCCCTGAGCTTGCGCCGAAGCGTAATGATACTGCGATCTATATTTTACTTGGTGCATTAATGCTTTATGTAGTTTGTGCAGCGCCGATTCAGAACTATACGCTTGCAACAGCACAGCAAATTCAGAATCACGCGCTTTATAACCAGACCATTCTGAAACATGATGCACAAGGTCGCCCGATCAGCGTACAGCCTTATGATCCAAGCTACTTACCTGAAACCAAGTATGGTGGTGAAGTTGAAGATCCGAACGCCTTGCTGATTCCAGATATTATTTCTAAGCCAACCCTACAAGGCGAACATATTTCTGAATATAAGCAGCGTCAAATTGCGGAGCAAGTCCTCGAAGCACCAACCATTCCGAATAGCACACAGTTAAAGCCAATGGAGGATCACTGATGCAAAAACTATCTTTGCTTGAGCGTTGGTTCCCACATCCATTTGTGTCGGTGCTGATTTTCTTGAGTTGGTTGATGCTGGCGCATAGTCTGGATCTGACCGATATTTTAATGGCGTTGATTCTAGCTGTTGTGATCGCACGTTTGGTCAGTCCATTTATTGCCAGAACACCGCATATTCATTGGCTTCCTGCGATTAAACTGGTCTTTGTAGTACTGTGGGATATTGTCATTTCCAACTTCCGTGTTGCCAAAATGGTGCTTGGTCCAATGGATCAATTACACCCTAAATGGTATCGCGTTCCATTGGAAACTGAACATGAACAAGTGAATACTTTGCTGGCGATGATTATCACCACCACACCTGGCACGGTTTCAGCCGGAATCGATCAGGAACGTGGAGATATTCTGGTGCATGCACTCAGTTCAGATAATACCGAACTGGATATTCAAGACATTAAAAAACGCTATGAAATGCCTTTAATCGAAATCTTTAATGTCAAGATTACAGAAGGAGCAAATAAATGACCATTTTGCCTTATGCATTGGGTATCGGTTTAATTGCCATTACCATCTCTATGTTTCTGTGCTTGATTCGCTTGATTGCGGGCCCTTCAGTGATTGATCGACTCTTGGCACTCGATACTTTATTTCTAAATGCGACCTGTCTGATCGTGGTTTTAGGCATTTATTGGGTCAGCACTAATCTATTCGAAGGTGCGCTATTGGTTGCAATGCTCGGCTTTGTTTCTACTGCCGCGCTTGCTCGTTACTTCACTACGGGTCATGTAATTGACTAAGGAGCAATGCCATGCAACTAATTCTTGAGATTGTCGTTTCATTTTTTGTGGTGTTTGGTGCGTTCTTTATGCTGATCGGTTCGATCGGCATGATTCGCCTACCCGACTTATTTATGCGTTTACATGCACCGACCAAATCCAGTACTTTAGGCCTTGGTAGCTTTCTGATCGCAGCCATGATTTTTGCTGCAATGCATGGTCGTTTTGGTTTTGCTGAGCTTTTAATTACTCTGTTTGCATTTATCACTGCGCCAGTATCGGCAAATTTGATGGCACAAGCAGCCATCCACTTACGCTTACGCTCAACCAGTGGTGATGTACCAGAAGCTTTAAATCGCCCATTGCCTTGGCAACGTTATCGTCGCCATCCATTGAAAAAAGATTAATCCCATCAAGCCATAAAAAAAGCCACCCGAAGGTGGCTTTTTTATATCAATTTACTTTTGTTCATCTTGCTCTTGTTCAGGCAAATCCTTAACCGCTTCCGCAATCAGACCAAACATATAGTTACCATAGGCATTGGTCTTATCGTAATGGAAACGCAATCTTGGCGTAATACGTGTCTTGATACGACGACTCAATTCATGACGCAAGAAACCAGACGCTTTATTCAAGACATCTAAAGTTTCTTTATTTGCTGCTTCACTTTGATCATCACCCAGCTCACGACCCATTACAGTGACATATACTTCAGCATATCCCATATCTGCACTGACTTTCACGGCTGAGATGGTCACAAGACCACCCAGACGTGGATCTTTAAGCTCCTGACGGATAAGCTCAGACAACTCGCGTTGTACTGAGTCCGCCATGCGCTTTAAGCGTTGGCTACCCGCCATTAAAGACTCCGTTTAATCAATTGAACATCATACACTTCGATCTTATCTTGTGCTTTGATGTCTTTATAACCCTTAACTGCAAGACCACATTCCATACCAGCACGAACTTCTTCAACCACTTCTTTATAGCGACGAAGAGATTCAAGCTCGCCTTGGAACACAACCACATCATCACGTAATACGCGAATTGGCTTGTTACGATGCAATACACCTTCAAGTACCATACAGCCCGCTGCTGCACCAAATTTACTTGAGTGGAATACTTCACGTACTTCAGCCACACCCAAGATCGTCTCACGATGTTCTGGCGCAAGCTTACCGCTCATTGCAGCTTTAACATCATCAATCAAGTGATAAATGACGCTGTAGTAACGAATATCGATACCATCTTGATCAGATTTTTGACGAGCAGTGTTATCCGCACGTACGTTGAAACCTAATAATACTGCTTCTGAAGACTCAGCTAAAGTGACATCTGACTCAGTGATTGCACCAACACCAGAACCGATTACACGGACTTTAACTTCATCAGTAGAAAGCTCATCAAGCGCAACATGTAACGCTTCCAAAGTACCACGTACATCAGTTTTGAGTACGACATTCACATAAGGAATATCTTTTTTACCCATAGATGCCATGATGTTTTCAAGACGCATTGCACTCGCACGCTCTAGACGTTTATGACGTTCACGGTCAGAACGAGCATCAGCAACTTCACGTGCTTTCTTCTCATCATTCACCACAAGAACTTCATCACCCGCCATTGGCGCATCAGGTAAACCTAAAATTTCAACTGGAATCGAAGGACCTGCAGAAGTAATACGTTGACCATTTTCATCAACCATCGCGCGAACACGACCATAAGATGAACCTGCAAGTACCAAGTCACCAATGTTCAATGTACCGTTTTGTACCAGAATCGACGTTACTGCACCGCGACCTTTGTCGACACGTGCTTCGATTACAACACCTTGTGCCGCACCTTCAGCTGAAGCTTTAAGCTCCATCAATTCAGCTTGGATCAAGATTAAATCAAGTAAACCATCGATACCTGCACCAGAGTGTGCTGATACTTTTGCAATTGGCACATCACCGCCCCACTCTTCAGGTACGATACCTTTGGTGGTCAATTCGTTTAATACACGGTCTACATCAGCTGATTCTTTATCCATCTTGTTGATGGCAACAATAATCGGCGTACCTGCAGCACGTGCATGGTCAATTGCTTCAGCTGTTTGTGGCATAACACCATCATCAGCAGCAACAACAAGGACCACGATATCAGTCGCTTTTGCACCACGTGCACGCATTGATGTAAACGCAGCATGTCCTGGTGTATCGAGGAAGGTAATAATCCCTTTCTCAGTTTCAACGTGATAAGCACCAATATGCTGAGTAATACCACCCGCTTCACCCGCAGCCACTTTAGAGCGACGGATACGATCTAGTAACGACGTTTTACCATGGTCAACGTGACCCATGATCGTTACAACTGGCGGACGAGTTGTTTGCTCACCACGAGCTTCTTCAGCAGCAACCAATAAGTTATCTTCTGCTTGCGTATCAGAAACTAAAACTGGATTGTGGCCCAATTCTTCAACCACAAGTACAGCAGTATCTTGATCAATGGCTTGGTTCTGAGTTACAAGTTCACCCATTTTCATGAGGGTCTTGATCACTTCACGAACTTTAACCGCCATTTTTTGTGCTAGATCAGCAACAATGATTTTCTCACCGATCTCAACATCATAAATTTGCTTTTTAACTGGTTTTTCAAAACCATGTTTATTGGCTTGGCTGGTTTTCAAACCACGCTTGTGATGGCTCTTGCTAAAACTTTGTTCAGATTGAGCATCACCACCACGACCGCCTTTCTTACCAGCACGTGGATTTGCAGTTGCACCACCACGTTTGATTTCACGGTCTTCCTTATTAAAGGAATCTTCATACGCTTGACCAACAAGACCAGCAGCCAACGGTGAATCATCAATCACACGAATCGTTGCAGTTGCATCATCATTTGAATATTTTGATGCCATCTGACGCATTTGCTCAAGTGTACGTTGCTGCGCTTCTTCAGCTGCTTTACGACGTACTGCTTCTTCAGTTGCTTTCAACTGAGCAGTTTGCTCTTCACGTGCTCTTTTTTGCTCTGGTGTTTCTGTCGGGCGAATAACAGGGGCTTTAATCACCTTGTCGCTATTACGCTTTTTCACCACAACAGCTGTTTTTGCTGGAGCTTGAGCCGCATTATCAGAAGTATGCGCTGCACGCATGGCTTCTAAAGTTGCATTGGCTTTTTGTTCAGCCGTATGACGTGCAGTTTGCTCAGCATCATTACGTACTTTTTGCTCGGCACGTACTTTTGCATCTGCTTCTACACGCGCTTTTGCTTCAGCTGCAAGTAATTCTGGATTTGGTTTAGCAAAAACTTGTTTCTTACGAACTTCAACATTAATGCTTTTCGCTTTACCTGAAGTACTTGTAACTTTAGCAGTACTCGTTGTTTTACGTTTCAACGCAATTTTTCCTGTGTTACCACTTTCCTGACCATGTACTTTTTTCAAGTGATTGACCAAAGTATCTTGCTGTTCAGTGGTAATAATGTCATCTGCTTTACGCTGTGGTAGACCTGCTTCGCGAACCTGCTCTAGGAGTTTCTCTACAGGACGTTCTACGCTGAGCGCTAACTCTTGAATCGACTTGTCCGTCATCTATTATCTCCTAGTTAAACCATGATTCACGTGCTTTCATGATTAACTGACCCGCTTTGTCATGACCTAAACCTTCGATATCAGAGATATCATCAGTTGCTTGGTCCGCCAAATCATCAACAGTAACCACACCACGCGCCGCCAATGCATACGCAATCTCAGTCGTCATACCTTCCATACCGAGAAGTTCTGCACTTGGCTCTTGAATATTTTCTTGCTGTTTCAATGCATCCGTCAAAGCAGCTTCTTTCGCACGACTTTGTAACAGTTCAACTAAATCTGCTTCAAGCTCGATTTCGTCGAATGTTTCAGCTGGTACATAAGCAATCTCTTCGAGTGAAGTAAAGCCCATTTCTACCAATGCCATTGCCAAGTCTTCTTCAATATCCAGACGTGTAACAAACATATCTAAATATTGTTGTGCTTCATTTTGCTGACGAGCACGATACTCTTCTTCTAACATCATGTCGAGTTTATAACCCGTCAATTCCGATGCTAAACGAACATTTTGTCCTTGCGAACCAATTGCACGCGCTAACTGATCATTGGTTGCAAAGATAATATCTGCACTACGTGCATCTTCATCTAAAACAATACCTGATACATCAGCTGGCTCTAATGCACTTGCAATATATTGTGCTGGGTCATCAGACCACACCACCACATCAATACGTTCACCGTTCAACTCTTGTTGCACTGCTTGGATACGTGTACCACGCATACCAATACATGCACCTACTGGGTCGATACGATGATCATTGGTTTTCACTGCAATTTTAGCACGAACACCTGGTTGACGAGCAGCCGCTTTAATTTCGATAATTTCTTCAGAAATTTCTGGAATTTCTTTTTTCATCAATGCAATCAGCATTTCAGGACGTGCACGAGACAATAATAATTGTGCGCCACGGCCTTCACGATTCACGTTATACAAAATCGCATTGATACGTTGTTTAGGACGTAAAATTTCTTTGTGGATGGTTTCTTCACGCGCTAAATAAGCTTCAGCGTTGTCACCAAGATCAATGATAAAGCCATCTTTAGTTTGCTTTTTCACTTCACCGTAGATCAACTCACCCACTTTAGACTCATAGGCATCCGCAACCAGTGCGCGTTCTGCTTCACGAATCTTTTGTACGATTACTTGTTTTGCAATTTGTGCTGCAATACGACCAAATTCAATTGATTCAACTTCCAACTCACGCACGTCACCGATTGACCACTGAGCAGGGTCTAAATCAGAAATCGCATCTTGGCATGCTGGCATTTCATGATCTTCATCCGCAACCACAGTCCATTGACGGAAAGTACGGTAATCACCCGTTTTACGATCAATCTCAACACGAAGTTGAGCTTCTTCTGAACGTGTGCCTTCGTAAAACTTTTTCTTCGTTGCCGCAACAAGTGCTTGCTCTAACGCTTGGAAGATCGCTTCACGACTAACACCTTTTTCATTACTAACCGTTTCTGCAACGGTAAGAATTTCGCGGCCCATAAGTCACCTACCGATTTCTTATAAAATTAAGTTAATATTAGTCTTGATAGATTAAATTTGCTTTATCAATATTATTACTATCAATTTCAAGCACATGATCACCTTCAACTTCAACTTGAATCATTTCATTTTCTAAGTCTACAGAAAGTAATTTGGCTTGGAATTTACGACGGTTCTCGACAGCAGCAATTAATCGTAAAGCCACTTGTTGCCCGATATAGGCAGGCAGTTGGTTCAATTGGAAAAATGGACGATCCCAACCTGGTGAAGAAACTTCTAAAGCATATTCACCCGAAATTGGATCATGAACATCAAGCATTGCACCCACTTGTTGTGTTACGAGAACACAATCTTGAACGCCAATACCACGCCCGAGTTCAACTTCACCATCTTCTGTTAAGACAGGTTCAACATTCTCATCGACCGCTTTATCAATATAAATGCGTAATAAAGAACGTTTACCTTGTGGTAGGAATTCAATTCCCCACAAATCTACACCACACGCAGCTACAGCTGGTGCAATTAGATCATGCAATGCTTGAGATTTATTTGATAATTTCATTTACTCTCGTCGCTCTCATACGAGCCAATCAATCTTAACCGTATAGTGAAGCACGACTATTTGACCAATTGATGTCGAACAACTACACGATATAGCTAAACAACCAATAAAAAAGGGCGTAAATCGCCCCTATGTTACACAGAAAAGCAATGCCCACTGTGCAAAAAGGCCCACCTTATTGTGAGCCTCTTTTTAGAAACTTGGTAGCGGGAGCTGGATTTGAACCAACGACCTTCGGGTTATGAGCCCGACGAGCTACCAGACTGCTCCATCCCGCATCAACGTGCAAAAATTATATACAAATATGAAAAAAAGTCAATTTAAGTTTTTTCATATTTGCTTGATTAAGTTGCACCTTAATCAAATGGTAGCGGGAGCTGGATTTGAACCAACGACCTTCGGGTTATGAGCCCGACGAGCTACCAGACTGCTCCATCCCGCAACAATACAAACACTGCACACACCAAACTTACTGGTTATTAAGCTTGGTGCGGAAGGGGGGACTTGAACCCCCACGCCCGAAAGCACTACCACCTCAAGGTAGCGTGTCTACCAATTCCACCACCACCGCAGTATTGTGGGACGCATTCTATTCCCTTAAACGCAAAAAGGAAAGTGCTAATTCAACTTATTCAGTTGTTTTTGGTGCAGTTGGTGAAGTTTCAGGCGATGTCGCTGGGGCAGATGTCGACGTTTGAACAGTTTTTAAACTATATGCATCTGTCGTCTGTTTTTTAGCAAATACAGCAAGCGTTAAACTTGTGACAAAAAACAATGCGGTAAAAATCGCAGTTAAACGAGTTAAAAAGTTACCTGCACCTGAGGCACCAAAAACAGTAGCAGCACCGCCACCACCAAATGATGCTCCTGCTTCCGCACCTTTACCTTGTTGTACCAGAACCAAAGCAATAATTAAAATTGCTAAAATGATATGTACAACGAGTATAAAACTATACATTTCAATTCCTCGTTATTTGCTTTGTGCAAATGCTTTTGCGATTTGGTAAAACGATTGTGCATTTAAAGACGCACCACCTACCAAAGCACCATTAATATCTGGACATGCTGCCAATTCAACTGCATTTTCAGCTTTTACACTGCCGCCATAAAGAATCGCCATCTCAGCACCAAATGCCGTGATTTGCTTTAGACCTTCACGAATTTTTGCATGCATGGCTTGAGCATCCGCAGGAGAAGCCGTCTTCCCTGTTCCGATTGCCCAAATAGGCTCATACGCTATCACAATATTTTGCCATTGTTCAGTTTTTACTACAGCGGCCATATCACAGATTTGTTGTAATACCACTTGTTCTGCTGCACCCTGTTCACGTTGCTCTAAGCTTTCGCCCACGCAATAAATGACAGTCAAACCAGCAGTTAATGCATTTCGTAATTTAGCTTTTAAAATTTCGACATCATCGCCAAATAATTCACGACGTTCAGAATGCCCAATTAAAACAAATTCAATACCACTGTCTTTTAACAGTTCGGCGCTCACTTCACCGGTATAGGCACCTGTACCTGCGACACGAGAAACATCTTGCGCAACCGTACAAATCGTTCTCGCTGCATCTTTAAACTGTGTCTGAATGCCGCTTAACGCAATTGCGATTGGCGCAACACCAATATGACATTGCTCAGCTGCAATATCTTCCTGTTGTAATAACTGTTTAAATTCTTCTACTAATTGGAAAGCATTCGCATGCATTGGATTCATTTTCCAATTGCCAACAACCCAAGGAGTAATGCTCGAGTTCGACATACTTCGCCCACCCACTGTTAATTTCTCAAAAATGCTGCATATTTTACACGGATTTTTATAAAATTCAGTTTTTTCTTTTACTGCTGTATAAATGACTAAAAATCATGAAGATCAGTAAAAGCTGCTATTCTACCGTCATAATATTATGGTGTTTCAGTGTAAAATTTAAAGCTTGCCACAATTGAATTGATTTGATTATGGATAAGATTTAATTCAATGAAAGAAAATTAATTTGCAAAAAACTCGATCAGTTCAAAGTTTTCACTATGAATCAAGGCAAAAACAACACTTTCTGTAGTAGTATTTTTGCATAACAAAAGTATAATTTTTAGAATACATATTATAAACATTTATTGTCATAAGGCGGACAGATGTCAGGATTACATACGTCTCCAAAGTTTTCGGGGTTTATTCGACGGTTAGTTGAAGATGGACACATGTCCACCACAACCATGCAAACCGCAATTGACGCGGCTAAAAAAGCACAACAAGACATCGTTGCACATCTGATTGAACAGCATCGTTTATCTCCCCTAACCATTGCTGAAACGATTGCAGCCGAATTCGGTGAACCACTTTTCGATCTGGCTGTATACGATACAGCTTTGCTACCTCGCGATCTGGCAGACAACAAACTCATTCAGAAACATAAAGTTGCACCGTTACTACAACGTGGGCAAATTTTATATGTCGCGACCAGCAATCCAACCAATATTGAAGCATTAGATGCCATTCGCTTTAATACCAAACTCAATATTGAGCCCATCATTGTTGAGCACACAAAACTCGAAAAACTGATTGAACAACAGTTTGGCGATTCTGGCAGTTTCGATTTTGGTGAAAGTGAAGACTTTGATCTCGACATTGATGTAAGTCAAGATCCAAGCAAAGAAGAAGATGACACGCCACAAGGTGATGAGTCTCCAATTGTCAAATACATCAATAAACTATTGATTGATGCGATTCGTATGGGCGCATCCGATTTACATTTCGAACCCTATGAAAAAATGTATCGTGTCCGCTATCGTGTTGATGGTGTACTCCGTCAAATCGCCAACCCACCATTACAAATGGCAACCCGACTCGCCTCACGTTTAAAAGTCATGTCACAAATGGACATTTCTGAAAAACGAATGCCGCAAGATGGACGTATTAAACTTAAACTGTCCAAGACCAAAGCTATCGATTTCCGTGTTAACTCACTACCCACATTGTTTGGAGAAAAGTTGGTACTCCGTATTCTGGACCCATCCAGTGCTATGCTGGGTATTGAAGCACTCGGTTATGAAGATGAGCAAAAAGCCTTATTTATGGATGCACTGGATAAACCACAAGGCATGTTACTAATTACAGGTCCAACGGGCTCTGGTAAAACAGTGTCTTTGTATACGGGTTTAAATATCCTGAATACCGAAGACACCAATATTTCGACCGCCGAAGATCCAGTTGAAATTAACTTGGAAGGAATTAATCAGGTTAACGTCAATCCGAAAACAGGACTTACCTTCTCTGCAGCGCTGAAAGCATTTTTACGTCAAGATCCAGACGTGATCATGGTCGGGGAGATTCGTGATCTGGAAACGGCTGAAATTGCCATTAAAGCCGCACAAACGGGTCATATGGTGATGTCAACTCTGCATACCAACAGCGCGCCAGAGACCCTAACCCGTTTACGCAACATGGGGGTGCCTTCTTTCAACATTGCAACCTCCGTCAATCTGGTAATCGCGCAACGCTTGGCGCGTCGCCTCTGTGGTCAATGTAAAGAAGAGATTGAGATCCCTAAACAAAGCTTGTTGGAACTCGGCTTTACTGAACAAGATTTAAATGACCCTGAATTCAAAATTTTTCAACCTGTCGGTTGCGCTGAATGCCGTGAAGGCTATAAAGGTCGTGTGGGGATTTACGAAGTCATGAAGGTCACGCCAGAAATTTCCAGACTGATTATGGAAGATGGCAATGCCTTACAAATTGCAGCAGCATCAGAACAAGCAGGATTTAATAATCTACGTCGTTCAGGTTTGAAAAAAGTCATGCAGGGAATTACCTCTTTGCAGGAAGTCAACCGAGTAACAAGTGAATAAAATCAATAAAAAGGATTAATAATCATGGCAGCTAAAAAAGCGCAAATGATGCCAACTTTTGCTTATGAAGGGGTCGACCGGAAAGGGGCAAAAATTAAAGGGGAATTACCGGCACGGAATATGGCTTTGGCTAAAGTCACGCTGCGTAAACAAGGGGTAACCATCAAAAATATTCGAGAAAAACGTAAAAATATTCTCGAAGGCTTGATGAAGAAAAAAGTCACCACACTAGATATCACTATCTTCACCCGCCAATTGGCTACGATGATGAAAGCGGGTGTCCCATTGGTACAAGGCTTTGAAATTGTCGCGGAGGGATTAGAAAATCCATCCATGCGTGAAGTGGTTCTAGGTATTAAAGGCGAAGTTGAAGGGGGTAATACCTTTGCTGGCGCACTCAAAAAATATCCTCAATATTTTGACAACCTATTTTGCTCTTTGGTTGAATCCGGTGAACAGTCTGGTGCGCTTGAAACCATGTTAGATCGCGTCGCGATTTATAAAGAGAAAAGTGAATTACTGAAACAAAAAATTAAAAAAGCCATGAAATATCCAATCACAGTCGTTGTGGTTGCTGTGATTGTGACGATTATTTTGATGGTCAAAGTAGTCCCCGTATTCCAAGATTTATTTAGCTCTTTTGGTGCAGATCTCCCCGCCTTTACCAAAATGGTGGTAGAAATGTCAAAATGGATGCAGGAATACTGGTTTATTCTGATTATTGTGATTGGAGCCATTATTGCGTCTTTTCTTGAAGCCAAAAAACGCAGTAAAAAATTCAGAGATCTACTGGATAAAATGGCACTCAAAGCTCCTATTTTCGGAGATTTAGTCTATAAAGCCATTATTGCACGTTATAGTCGTACGCTTGCGACGACATTTGCAGCAGGGGTTCCGCTGATTGATGCACTTGAATCTACTGCTGGTGCAACCAATAACGTCATTTATGAAGAAGCCGTCATGAAAATTCGTGAAGATGTGGCAACAGGCCAACAATTACAATTTGCGATGCGTGTTTCTAACCGTTTTCCGTCGATGGCGATTCAAATGGTCGCAATTGGCGAAGAGTCTGGTGCCCTAGACAGTATGCTCGACAAAGTTGCGACACATTATGAAAATGAAGTCGACAATGCCGTCGATGGCTTAACCTCAATGATGGAACCTTTAATCATGGCAATTCTTGGGGTGTTGGTCGGTGGTCTGGTCATCGCCATGTATTTACCAATCTTCCAAATGGGTTCTGTGGTCTAATCCTTATGCAACAATTTTTTTCTTATTTTATTGAAAACCCAACCGCTCTTTATCTCGTGGTTGGGCTTTTTAGTTTATGCATCGGCAGTTTTTTAAATGTTGTCATTTTTCGTACTCCCCGCATGATGGAGCAGGAGTGGCAGCAAGAATGTCAAATGCTGTTACACCCAGAACAACCCACCATTGATCAAAGTAAACTGACTTTAAGCCAACCAGCCTCAACCTGTCCGAAATGTGACTCGCCTATTCGTTGGTATCAAAATATCCCAGTGATTAGTTGGTTAGCTCTTCGTGGTAAATGTGGGACGTGCCAGAATCCGATCAGTATCCGTTATCCACTGATTGAATTACTCACGATGATCTGTTCTTTGGTTGTAGTTGCAGTCTTCGGTGCAACCATCCAAATGCTGTTTGGTCTAATCTTAACTTGGGTACTGATTGCCTTAACGTTTATTGATTTTGACACTCAACTGCTGCCTGATCGTTTTACCCTACCCTTAGCTGCTTTGGGTTTGGGAATAAATAGCTATGCAATTTACACGACAGCCAGTGCCGCAATTTGGGGTTATTTAATTGGTTTCCTATGCCTTTGGATTGTTTATTATATTTTTAAACTGATTACAGGCAAGGAAGGTATGGGCTATGGTGACTTCAAACTCCTCGCAGCCTTAGGCGCTTGGATGGGGCCAATGCTGCTGCCTTTAATTGTGTTACTCTCTTCAATGCTTGGCGCAATTATTGGTATTATCTTGATAAAAGTGCGCGGTGAAAATCAACCTTTTGCATTTGGTCCTTATATTGCGATTGCAGGTTGGATTGCATTTTTATGGGGTGATCAGATTATGAAAGTTTATCTAGGTGGTTAATATGCGTTTTATCTTGGGCATTACAGGTGGTATTGGTAGTGGAAAATCGGCTGCTACACAATGGTTTGAATCCCAAGGTATTGCCGTGGTCGATGCAGATGTAGTAGCCCGAGAAGTGGTTGAACCAGGTCAGCCCGCTTTGCAAGCGATTCAACAAGCATTTGGTGACTGGGTCTTATTGGAAGATGGTAGTCTCGATCGGCGTGCACTCCGTGAACATATCTTCCAATTTCCAGAAGCACGCCAAAACTTAGAAAACATTACCCATCCGGCCATTCGTCAGTCGATTATTCAGCAATTACAACAAGCTGAAAGCCCATATGTGATTTTAGTTTCACCACTCTTATTTGAAACCAATCAGCATGAGCTGGTTCAGCACACCCTACTGGTCGATGCTGATGAACAAACACAACTACAACGTGCCAGCCAACGTGATGGACAGAATGAGGAACAAATTCGAAAAATTATTGCCGCACAAATGCCACGCAGCCAAAAACAGCAGTTGGCAAATGATATCGTGATCAATGATGGGCTGTTAGAACATCTCCATCAACAGCTCAAACCTTTGCACTTCAGTTATTTACAACGAGCAGAACACACTTTTTAGCCTTGTTTCTGTTTAGCGAGTTGAGTCGCTAAAGTATCTTTACGCAGCCATCGCCATGGCTGCAAAGCACCAATTCCCATCCCGATCAAGCCACACACAATCGCGGCATTCAGCGGCTCATTCAATAAAGGAACTGCCACAGCAGCAGCAATAAATGGTGCCAATGTGACAATGCTACCGGTCTTAAATGCACCCAAACGCTCAATCGCAGCTACATAAGTCAACGTTGCCACGATCACCACCAAGACACCATGAAACAGCCCTTGAATCAATAAATGTACAGGAGCTGCATCTTGAAAATGCTTAGGAATAAATAAAATATAAATCGGTAAATAAATAATCGCCGACCAAATCACCACGCCAGCGGTTGCATGCCAAGCTGATAATTTCCATTGTTTCAGCAATACTGTAAAAATCCCCCACCACACTGCACTGATAAAAAGTAGTAAATCTCCTACGCCTAATGCCGAAGCTTGATCATGCAGCATGAGATAACTCATCAGCATCAAAGCTGCCATCATAATTATTAAACTGAACCAAGTGTGTTTATCAAAAGGCTGTCTAAATAATACATAAGCAGCCACAGCGGTACACAAGGGAATACAACCATTGAGAAAGATAGCGGCATGCGCTGCTGGCGCATGTGAAAAAGCGTTATAGACGGTGAGACAATAAACCAAGCCACCGATCAGTGCCAAAATGATTGGACGTGAATCCCACAAAAATGCGAAATCTTTTTTATAGATTAAGACTGGGAGCAGAATCAAAGAAGCAATCGCAAAGCGCATTGCCACCAGATCCCAGACACTGACATGCCAATGTGCATTGAGACGGGAAAAAATGGTAAATCCGCCCCAAATACACATGGTAATAAAGACAAAGAAATAGCCTTGCGTACGGATGGTCATCTGAGTTTACATTGCCAACATTTGGCTAAATTATACAGCACTACGCTGACGACACGCCTCATAAAGTGCCATACCTGTTGCCACACTGACATTCAGACTTTGTAGATCACCAGACATTGGAATATAAACGGTATGATCACATTGTGACTGAGTAATTGGACGAAGTCCCGTATCTTCTGCACCCATCACAATCACGACAGGACCTTTGAAATCACATTGTTGTATCGGCAATGCTTTCTCATCCAGCATCGTCCCGATCACACGGGTATGAGTGGTGTCTTTTAAATGCGCTAGGGTTCGAGCGAGGTTAGTGACTTGAATAAATTTCACTTTTTCAGCGCCGCCTGCTGCAACTTTACGTGCTGTCGGGGTTAAACTGGCTGAACGATCACGGGGAACAATCACCGCCTGAACACCCATCGCAGCCGCAGTACGAATACATGCGCCCAGATTATGCGGATCAGTCACTTGGTCAAGTGCTAACAACAATGCATCTGGCGACTGTTGCATGATTTCATCCAAATCTTTTTCATTTAAGGTTGGATGTGGACGCACAGCAGCCACCACACCTTGATGAAATGGTAGCCCTGCAAGCTTTTCCAAGCTATCACGACTGGCTTTTTGTACACTGATACCAAAAGGCTCTGCCAACTGCAAAATTTTTTGCAAACGCTGATCATCACGACCTTTCAATGTAAATAAAGTCAAAACGCGTTCAGGCTCCAACTCCAACAATGACTCAACTGAATGAACGCCATAATAATATTCGGGTTTTGCCATGAACGACCTCGTTTAGAAGCTCCTCTTTTATCAAGAGGATATTAGGGAATTTTAAAAAAATAAAAATCCTGCAAAGGAACTTTACAGGATTTTCTTTGAGCGTAGTGTACTCGATTTAAGAAGGAATAGGTTAACCTTCTAAATGGCAAACATAATCGAGTACTTCATCTGCTTCAATGTGAAACATGCTATTTCCAGGTACATAAAAAGACTGACCTGCGCGGAATAATTCACTTTCAGTGCTATCTGCGATTTTGACACGACATTCACCAGAAATAATTTCCATACGCTCTGGCACATGTGTTTCGAACGTTAACGCTTGTTCAGTAGGTAAAATAACACCTAAAGTCTTTTTTGTACCATCTTCAAATTGTACAGTATGGCTAATACACGCCCCACCAAAATACACATTCGATTTCTTAATGACCGTTACATGATCAAATTGCACTGAACTCATGCGTACTCTCCAAATAATGCCGCATTTATATTAGATTATGCTGGACGTAGTTTAATTGTGCCGTGACAACTAATCAATCCATTTTCTAGGCTAAACATAGCAATTTTCATACCTGAGCGAGGATTAACAAAGCGAAGCTTTGTCCGAGCGCAAGTCGAACAGCTATGCTGTGAGTGGCGAGAAAAAACAAAGCAACGCTTTGTCTGGGCGCAAGGCGAGCAGCTATGCTGCGAGTGAAGAGGATTAACAAAGCATAAGAAGCATCGCTTCACAAGGTTCGGGCGCAAGAGCGCCATATATGACTCATATGCTGCGAGTGGTAAGGATTAATAAAGCTAAGCATAAGGCCTACCGCTTTTTTACCCATGACTCAGAAATACAAAGTGAAACGTTCTCTTAAACTTACAAACAATCAGCAATTCCTCAGTAAATCAGGAAAATCCTGTATTCCGCTCTTGTCGTCACTTTAAAACTTCTCTATCTTTAAGCAAAAGATTCCGTGCATTGGATGCGTTTATGCTCACCCATTTAACTTTAATTAATTTTGCACTCGCCGACCATCTGGCTTTAGACATTGAACAAGGCTTCAATGTGCTGACTGGTGAAACTGGTGCGGGCAAATCATTACTGTTAGATGCACTTTCAGCATGCTTAGGTGAACGCACTGATACCAATTATGTGCGTTATGGTGCAGACAAAGCCGATGTTACCGCTGTGTTTAGTTATCAGCCCCAAAGTGCGGAAGCACATTGGCTCACCGAACATGAATTGGATGATGATTCAGGTGAGATCCATTTAAGACGTGTGATTTTTGCCACAGGTCGCAGCAAAGCATGGATTAACGGTCGCCCAAGCAGCTTGGCAGAACTCAAAGAAATTGGGCGTTTACTGGTTCAACTCTATAGCCAACATAGCCAGCAACAATTACTCGAACCACCCTATCCAAAACATTGGCTCGATCGTTATCATAATTTTGCCGAACCTTCGCAAGCAGTCCGTGAAGCGTATAGCACATGGCAACGAAATATTCGGCAACATCAAGCCGCTTTAGATGCACAAGCGACACGTATTCAAAAAATACAAAGCCTAGAGTCCCAAATAGAAGAGCTTGAAGAGGTTGTTCAAACCGATTATCGCGAAACAGAACAAGAATTTGATCGTCTCAGCCATCATGAACATATCATGCAGGACTGTAGTTATAGCCTCAATGTCTTGGATGAAGCGGAACAAAATATCACCCAAGAAGTTGCCTCAATCATTCGTCGCTTAGAATCTCATGCAGGTCGTAGCGAACAGTTAGCCAATATTTATAACTCTTTATTAAATGCACAAAGCGAAATAGACGATGCAACCGCAAGTTTACGTCAGTTTATTGATCGTCAAAGCTTTGACCCTGAACGCATGGAACACTTGAATGCCACCCTCGAAGTCTTCCATCGTCTAGCACGTAAACACCGCACTCAACCGGAATTACTGAAACAAGAATATGAAACTTGGCAGCAAGAATTAGAGCAACTGCACCAACTTGAAGATCCAGAAACGCTGGCCGAACAAGTTGAAGTTTCATATCAGGCATTTATTCAAGCTGCGCAACATCTGGATGATATTCGTCGTGCAGCCGCAATTCCATTGGCGAAACAACTGACTGAACAAGTTAAACCATTGGCACTCCCTGAAGCACATTTTGAGTTTAAATTTGAACCACAAGAACCCAATGCAGAAGGTCTAAGCTTTATTCAGCTTCTCTTTACTGCAAATAAAGGGATTCCACCGCAACCATTGGCACGCGTTGCATCAGGTGGTGAGTTATCTCGTATTGCACTGGTAATGCAAGTGATGAATGCAGAAAAAACCGATGCAGAAGTGTTGGTCTTTGATGAAATTGATGTGGGAATCAGTGGTGGCACAGCAGAAGTGGTGGGCCGCTTACTGGCTGATCTGGCACAACATGTCCAATTATTATGTATCACACATCAGGCACAAGTTGCAGCACAGTCAGATCAACATTTATTGGTGAAAAAACAACAGACAGACCCAGCCAGCAGTACCATCATCGAGTTGGGAGAGGAACAGCGTATCCTCGAATTGGCCCGCATGTCTGGCGGGGTCGAAATTAGCGAAACCACCTTACAACATGCACGCCAACTGCGTCAGCTTAAGTTCCAAACGGCCTAATTAAAGCGATAAAATTTCAGAAAAAGATTGGCGAAATCCGATTAACTCTTGTATGTTGATAAAAAGAACCTATATAGATAAATCAACACAATACATTGATGGAGAATCGCCTAGGTGACGAAACAATATTTAACTCACCGTTGTCTCATCGCTCCACCAGACATGGCAGATGACTTTTTTGCCAATACAGTCATCTATATTGCTCGCCATGACGAAGACGGCGCTCAAGGCATCATTATCAACCGACCTTCAGACTTACAAATCAAAGAATTACTCAATGATTTAGAGATTGATGCAGATAACGTACATCCTCATGCGGTATTGCAAGGTGGTCCTTTGCGCCCTGAAGCTGGCTTTGTGCTTCATACTGGTCAACCGACATGGCATTCATCCATTGCGATTGGTGAAAATGTCTGTATCACCACCAGTAAAGATATTCTGGATGCGATTGCACATAACGAAGGTGTTGGACGTTATCAAATTGCCTTGGGTTACGCCAGCTGGAGTAAGAATCAGCTCGAAGAAGAAATGATCCGGGGAGATTGGCTGATCTGTGAGTCGGATATGGATTTGATTTTTAATCTGCCTTATCACGATCGCTGGGATGCTGCTTACAAGAAAATTGGGGTAGACCGCACGTGGTTTGCTTCTGAGATTGGCCATGCCTGATATGCAAACACCCCAATCCATCATGGCTTTTGACTTTGGTACCCAAAAAATGGGGATGGCGATGGGTCAATCCAGTATTGAAAGTAGCAATCCCCTACCATTATTTCCAATGAAAGATGGTATTCCAGACTGGGATAAATTATTAAAGATTGTCAAAGAATGGCAACCCAATTTATTTATCGTGGGCTTACCACTGAATATGGATGATAGTGAATCTGAACTGTCTGCTCGGGCGCGAAAATTCGCCCGCCGTTTACGCCACCAAACCAATATTGAAACTTGGATGGTGGATGAGCGCCTAACCACACGGGAGGCCAGAGAAGAACTCGAATTTTATCAAAGTAAAGGTCAGGCAAAACGTTTATCTGCTGATAGCTTTGCAGCGGCGCTATTGATTCAGAGCTGGTATCGCGACCCAGCTGGAATTACACCTTAAAAATATCCCCATAAGATTCAATCGCCTAGTGCTATACATACCACTAGGCGATTATGTAAAACTCAAAGCACGTTTCACGAATAAGATAAGATTTTTAACCTTAATTGAATTACTTCTCGATAATTCTCACTGTTGCCGTCCGCCCAGAAACAAAGGCCAATGGATTTTTCGGCTGCTCATCCAATACAATTTTCACTGGTACGCGCTGTGCCAAACGTACCCAACTAAAGGTTGGATTCACATTGGCCAATAAGTTTGAACTACCAGAACGCTCACGATCTTCAATCCCGCTAGCAATACCTTGCACATGACCGCGAATTCTTTGCTTATCACCCATTAACTGTACGGTTGCAGCATCACCGACATGGATACGGTTCAGCTTGGTCTCTTCAAAATAACCGACGACATAGAGCTGATGACGGTCTAATAAAGCAGCAACCGCCTGTCCTACCTTCACATAATTACCCACCCGTAAGTCAAAGTTCGACAAGGTGCCATCCGCAGGTGCAACTACTTCAGAACGATTAAGATTCAACTCAGCCAAATGTAGGCTGCTGGTTGCCACTTCGATTAATGCTTGCTGCTGTTGAATGGCTGCATTGGCTTGCTCAATACTGGCAGTGAGCTGCTCACGCTCAGCAACAGCTTGATCACGAGTCGCAAAAACCTGATCTTGCTCTTGTTTAGAAATCGCACCATCCATCAAGCTGGCATAACGTGCTGCATTTTTCTCAGCCAGTTTCATATTGGCCTCAGTTTTCACTAAACTCGCTTTCGAACCTGCTAAATTTGCATGTGCTTGTGCTAAACCTGCTTTGGCTTTGGCAAGATCTGATTTGGCTTGTTCAACATCCAAAGCCTGACGTGCCACATCAATCTTGAACAGAACCTGCCCTTTTTTTACCGTCTGGTTGTCTTGTACCAAGACTTCAGTCACCAAACCATTTACATCAGAAGCAACCTGAATCACATCACCACGTACACGTCCATCGCGTGTCCACGGTGCTGCATTGTAGTAATTCCATAAATGCACGATGGTGTAAACGGCAATCACAACTGCAACCAGCAATACAATTGGACGTATAACTTTTCTTACATCAAATGCACTCATGTTTATTACCTCTACCACCTTTCTTTAAATCATTAAATTTTAGAATGAGCATTTCATCCAAGACCTCAGGCCCACAGCCAAACAAACAGACAATGCACCATTAGCATCAAACCCAAGTAAAAGCACAAATTGAAAATACTGGGCAATGCAATCCAGCCTTTGATGACCAAACGATCAACTAAGGGGCTGAGTAGCTTAAACAGTACATAAGCAACAATGGCTTGTACCAAAAGGATTGGGATATAAACCCCATAAAGATTCATTTCACCCATGAGATACCCCTAAACCATATCTGTCCGAATACATCTGTTCGATTGAGACATGACCAATACTTTCACAAATATTATTCAGTGAAATGAGCAGCCGTTGCCGCAACTGCACATCTTCAATCTGATGAGAGATGTCTTGTAAACGTTCTATTTGTTGCACAATCTGAATCGGAAAATGATGAATTGAAAGTTGCTTTTCTTGGCTTTGAAAATAATCTGCCAACTGCTGTTGTAACTGGTTCAAGCCATTTTGTAGCTCCAACAATTGTGGCAATTTTTGGCTTATTTCTTGCAAACGAACTAAATCGACAATCGAACTACTTTCAACCAATGCATTGTGAATGGCCGTTTTCACCTCTGGGTTTTGTACCATCTTGGTATTTAATACCCCAACACGGTCCAACATACTACGTAAATGAATTTTAAAATCAGTGCCATAAGACAGATGCAAAGCTTGGCGCATCGCTTGGTAATGCAAAGCTAAAATTCGCGTCGCGCTGGTATCTGGTGAAACAGCACGCACCAAATCAATCACAATCAGGGACACCAAAACGCCTAACACCATGGCAAAGGAACTATCCAGATAAGACACAGCATCCATCGTATATTTGTTGTGTAGGTTCAACCCCATCATGGTATTAATCCCCAGTACCATCCCCACAGGCATCAACATCTGATTGGCCATCAAGGTCACAGCAACCAGGAATACCGGAAATAGCACCAATGCCAATTGCCAGAAATGAGTGATATGCGGAAAGATTCCAAAAGCATAGATGAAAACTAAACCCGCCGAGACAATGCTGCCCCAAATAAAAATACGTAATACAGGTACAGGATTATCCAAGGCCGTTAAGATACAGGCCGTAATCGCCCCCATCTGCGCCATCATAAAGCCCGCTTTCCAACCCGAAAGAATCCAAGCTGCGGTCACAATAAAAGTAATCAACACCGCACTGATGCCGCCACGAACGGCAATACCATGATCCCGATGCAAACTTGGATACTTGGTGGTGATTGCAGTAATTTCAGTTGGAATCTCTTTATTGCCTTGCTGAATCTGCTGCCAAATCAATTTCACTGCCAGCATATTGGCAATAAAGTGGCGAACGTCCATCTTCAAGGCACCCAATACAATTTGCTGTTCAGCTGTGGCTTGCGCAATCAGCTCGGCAAAATCTTCTTCGAATCTAGTGGGTAAACCCTGCAAATCACTGGGTTGAACAATGCGCTCTTGCTTTAAAAAAGCCAATGTATCTTGGCGGATACGATTTAAATGCGGCCTAAGATTGCTCAATTGCATTTGTTCAAGTTGTTTCACCCGTTGCGATAAAGCCACCAGATTGGCCACCACCAATGACACCTGATGCAGCATTTCCTGCAAGGTTTTGGTCATGCCTTTTAACTCACCTTTTTCATAAGCCAAATGTACGGCTAAAGCATGAATATCAGCTGTATCACGGGTAATCACAGACAAAATTTGCGTATAGTTTTCTGGTGTTTCTTGAACAGTGATCAGCTTTTCAAAGGTACTTTCCAGATCATTCAGGGTTTTATTAACCCGCTGTTTAATCATTGCACCAACATGCACAGGGAAAAAGGTTGCTGAAACCACGGCGGTTGAAATCACCCCCACAGAAATCTCAAGCACACGAGCCAAGGCAATATCAAAAATATTATAGGTATCAATATAGGTAATCGCGTTATACACAATCATGGCGGTTGAATAACCCGCTAGCATGAATACATAGCTTCGTGGTGTCCGGTCGAGCAAAGAGACGTAGAGTGCAAAGCCCACCCACAAGGACAAAATAATGGTAAACAGCCAAGGGGTATTAATAAAATGGGGGGTCAGAAACAAAGCAATCATGGCCCCTGCAACCGTTCCCACCAAGCGATAGACACATTTTGAAGACACCATCCCCGAATAGGGACTGGCAATAATCAACACCGTACCAATCGACCACATCGGATTAATCAAATCCAATTCAAACGAAATAAACAGTGCCAACATGCCTGCTACAAAGGTTTTGCAGGCAAATATGAGGTCAAGCCGACTCGGTCTAAAAGCCAACAGCTGTTTAAATAGCATGAGTATGTCTCGGTTCAGCGTCAGTTTAATCACGCATGTCATCACTAAAAAAGTGACAAGCTGTCCAGACTGATTTGAAAGCATTCAGATCAGGGCAAGTGCGATGAGTGAAACTGGATATAAGGAGTGATCTGCAATACTTAGCATTTTTAGGCGTTTTCAGCTAAAAATAATTATCCACATAAGACATTGCATAGCTTATTTTTTCAAAATCGAGTAAATTAGTCAACATAAATTATCACCATTTGATAATTTTTCATTTTAATTTAAAATAATCACAATAAAATTTATCATTTTTCTCAGTATTCACCCTAAACGATTGATCTCGGATGATCAGATTTAAAAGTACATACACGACCTTTCGCTTTTCTGTTATAAAGCAATAAAAGTTCGGTTTTCACGTTATTTTGTAAGGAGTAGGCGTCCCATCATGGCAATTTCGAGTTTTGGTAAAATTCTTACTGTACTGGATTTATTTTCAGTTTCACGTCCGATTATCAATGTCGATATCATTTGTGATGAGCTTGCGCTATCCAAACCTACCGCTTATCGTTATCTCAAAGAACTGGTTTCGACAGACATCTTAAAACGGATTAGTGGTACATCGGGTGACTATACGCTTGGCTCTAAAATTGCCGTTTTAGATTATATTTCCCACAGCACTGACCCGCTGATTCAAATCAGCATTCCCTTTATGCGCGATATCGTGGAACGTACCGAACTGTGCTGCTTATTAACCTATTTAAATCATGATTATTGTATCGACCTACATCATGAGACCTTTAAAGATGCCGAATTACTCTCTTTTGGCCGAGGTTGTCCACGCCCTGTTTACGTCGGTGCTTCACCCAAGATCGTGATTGCACATTTAAGCAAGCAACGTATTCAAGCCTATTATCAGCAGTTTTCAAAAGAATTGGCACAAGTTGGATTTGCTCAGACTCAGGATGAATTCATCCAGCACATGCGGAAAATCAAAAAACAGGGCTTCTACTTATCCCAAGGTGAAATCGATCCTCAACTGTGCAGTTTGTCTGTGCCGATCCGTTTCTCCAACAAAGAAGCGCCGATTGCGCTCACATTAGTGGCTTCAAAGAATCGTTTTGACTTCATCAACATTCAAAAGTTAATTGAAATTTTGCAAAATAATGCGGCTCAAATTGAACATAAATTTGCAACACTGTCTGAGAACCAAGGCAACCCCATTTGAGAATATTAAAAAACATTTACATTTTACACGGTTGTAAATTTCAGCAAATTCTCATATGATGATTATGTTCTTCAGCATACTCTCCCAAAAGAGCATGGCTTTCCTCAGAGAACTAAGCTCATCGTTGTATGGGCTTTTTTCTTGTCTAGCCATTCATCAGGCAATAAAAAAGCCCTCTTTCTAGAAGGCTTTTTAAATATTAGCTTTGTAATACGATTAAGGCTGTTTTAAGTACGGCCATGCTGCTTTCAAATAAATAAACATCGACCATAGGGTGAGAATCACAGCAGCGTACAGTAAGGCATAGGCCCATATTTCCAAAGGCTTCCAGTTCAATAAGAACACACTAATCGCAATCATTTGGAAAGCTGTTTTGTATTTTCCAACAGTCGACACTGCAACACTGGTACGAGCACCTAACTCTGCCATCCACTCACGTAGCGCAGAAACGGTAATCTCTCGCGAAATAATTACAATCGCAGCAAAAGCCATTGAAATATTCGGCTGCCATTGCACCAATACAATCAGTGCTGCTGCAACCATCAACTTATCTGCGACTGGATCAAGGAACCGCCCAAAAGCAGAGCTTTGATTTAAAGTTCGTGCCAAATAGCCATCCAACCAATCTGTCACCGCAGCAAGTACAAATACCGCTGTCAGTATCAGATGACGCATCATTCCCCCATGATGCTCAGCAATTCCAATTGCCGGTGGCCAATAAGCAATCACCAAGAAAACAGGAATTAGGGCAATACGTGCCAAAGTTAAAATATTAGGAATGTTCAGGATTTGCCCTGTACTCATAAACACCGCCATGTTGTTCGCATCAAATATGCATGTCGCACAAAGGATGTGCCGAGATTATCCATGTGTAAGCAACTTTATACGAAATGCACCGCAGTGTCGACTAGGCAAAAACGGCAACTGTCTGTCTAAGTACCGCAATTAAGCGGTTTTCACGATCCCAGATATACGCATATTCAGTTGAATAACCATGTTCTGCATATTCAGTCACGACTTTGTATTTAAACCAATCTTGAATTTGATCCACAATCGGCTGCAAATAGGTAATCTGCCAAGTCAAGGAGCTGGCTGGTGCAGGCGTTTTAAACATAGGTAAAACCCCAGGTGGCCAGACATCCATCAGTGCAAACAGATCTGCCAATTGCATGTTACGGTTTGGATGCAAACTAGGTGCAAACCGCCCCCAGCCACCAAAATCAGGCACCTTACTGCCTGCCATTGGATAACTCCCTTCTGCCCAACACAATTCAAATTGCTGTAAACATTCGGGCATTAACCCCTCAATATAGAAGGTTTTATCCAGTTGTTCGGCCGTTGGATAGTCAGGAACTGTAGGTAAGTTTTGCACATGAATCCGCGATTCACGTTGTAGGCCAAAACTGGCCACCAAAATACTTTGTACCGCATCATCCTGCCAGAGTCGGATTTCTAAAGTCGTGACTGATTTTCCTTCACGTAATATTTCAGCACTGAGTCTGGCTCGTCCTTGTTGCACTGGGCCGACAAAAGTGATGTTACAGCTTAACAGTTGTTTTGCTGCATCTTGTACCGTACTCAGCGCCTTTTGGATCATCAGTCCGGCAATCAACCCGCCAAACACTGTCCGGCCTTGTAGCCAACCTGATGGAATATCGATCCATTCTTGTTGTTCAACCTGTTGATAGAGCGGAAGCAAGGACATCATTTTTCCTTCATCATCGAAATACACTATCTTTGAATGTTTTTCGCCATTTGTGAATGATCGTTTACACCGCAATATTGGGAAGATTGTGTCAATCGGTCAAATTACTCATGTAAAATTTTATAAATCGTCCGCGCCAGAACCTCACCTAACCCCGGGACTAACATCAACTCTTTTTCCGATGCTCTGAGTACCCCTTGTATCCCCCCAAAATGCGTCAATAAATCACGACGACGCTTTGGTCCAAGTCCGGGAATGGCTTCTAAGACTGAGCTACTACGGCGCTTATCGCGCTTGGCACGGTGTTTGGTGATCGCAAAACGATGCGCTTCATCACGCACCTGTTGAATGAGGTGTAGCGCTTTATGATCTTCTGGAAGCTGAATCTTGGTGCCATCGGTAAAATGTAATGTTTCCAATCCTGGCTTACGACCTTCACCTTTAGATACCCCGATCATAAAGGCATCCAGCTCTAGCTCTTGCATAACCTCCATCGCCATATGTAATTGTCCTTTACCTCCATCAATGAGCAGAAGATCAGGCAACATATTCTTTTTATAGCGACGGATCAAGGCTTGCCGCATTGCAGCATAATCATCGCCACCCGTAATATCCTGAATGGCAAATTGACGATAGTCCCTCTTTCGTGACCCACCTTGATCGAACACCACACAGGAAGCAATTGGTGCTTCGCCCATGGTATGACTAATATCAAAGCATTCAATCCGATCAATCGGACGTCCCACCACCTGTTCAAGCTGATGAAATCGTTCAGTTAACTCTAAATGATTACTGAGCTTACCTTTAATGGCATGCTGTACATTCATTTGAGCCAACTCTAACCATTCAGCTCGAGTCTCACGGATTTTATGCTTGATCTGTACCTTTTTATTAAAAGTTTGCTGTAACGCTTCTTCCAATTGTTTTTGATCTGGCACATCAACATTCACAATCAACTCTGTCGGCACTTCATCGGCAACTTGGAAGTAAAAGTTCGCCATAAAGTCACTGAGCATTTGTCCCAAATCATCACTTAGCATATCGGGGAAATAGCTTTTCCCGCCGAGCATGCGTCCATTACGCACATACATAATCTGGACGCAAGTCACCCCAGCTTGATAAGCAATCGCCAGAATATCAGCTTCACCTTTGATTTTAAACACCGCTTGTTGCGCCTGCACTTCACGAAGTAAAGACAAACGATCTCGATAGAACACCGCCTTTTCAAATTCCAGTGCTTCAGCCGCCTGCTCCATTTTCCCAATCAGTTCTTGATTTAGTTCTTTGGTATCGCCCTGAAGGAATCTAATCGAGTTATCAACATCTTCTTTATATTCTTCAGGACTAATCAAGCCGACGCAAGGCGCGGTACAGCGTTTAATCTGATATTGCAGACACGGACGTTTGCGCTGTGAAAAATAGCTGTTCTCGCATTGGCGAACATTGAACAGCTTCTGTAACACCAATAATGTGTCACGCGCGCTATAAGCACTTGGGTACGGCCCAAAAAACTTACCAATTTGATGCTTGCCCTTACCTCGTCCACTGGCAATCCGAGGATAGGGCTTGTCTGAAGAAACAAAGATATAGACGTAGGATTTATCGTCCCGCAGCATAATGTTATAAGGCGGACGGTGCAGCTTAATTAGGTTTTGCTCAAGCAATAGCGCTTCGGTTTCTGAACGTACCACCAAGCTTTCAATATCATAAATACGGGCAACCAAGGCCTGTGTTTTCGGATGCTCAATGGTTTTTACAAAATAGCTCGACACACGATTTTTTAGGTTTTTGGCTTTGCCTACATATAGTAATTCCCCATCTTTACCTAGCATTTTATAAACGCCAGGCAACTGAGTCATATGCGCCAGTATTTTTTCAATGTGTTCTCGAGCGTTTGGGTTCACGACATGCCTATTCTCTCTATTTACATCACATGATGTGATGTTTGCTCAATTTTTTTCAAGCCTTAAATGCGAATATCGTGTAAGCGCCAAGTTTATAAGTGATTTAACACTTCGAAAGGGTTTGATTTAAGGCCTTGCAAAACCTCTGTTTATCTTTAGGCGAAATCAAAATATGACTTGTAATTCCATCTTTCTGATAATCAATACGCAAACGATCCAAAGATAAAGCAGGAGATGAAATTAAATTATGGCTCGAGGATATTTTAATAATGTCAGATTTATTGATCTGCCACTTGAAGAACATCGAACGAATCGTTAAATGTTGTTCTGTCACAATATAACGCGTATTAAAAATCGGCCACCATAATAGAGCGATCGTCAGAAAATAGAGTACGGTATGTTCAGGATACTCCTGCATGGTGCCTTTCATATACATCGTCCATAAAAATTGCAGTAACAAGCCTGTCGTTGCAATCACTACACCCCAGAACCACCAATCAATTTTAGAACGAAACGTTTGCATAGATTTTCAAAGTGAATTGTTATGAATTAAAAATATTCTAAGCCAAATCCCATAAAAAAACGCCCTTTCGGGCGTTCATATTATTCAAACTTAAAAAACATAAGGACGAATAAAAATGAGGAAGAATAGACCGAGCATGATGAACCACTTCAAAAAGTAATACAGGGAACGGTTCGATTTCTTCAAAGCTTTGGCTTTAATACGAATCTGGTAAATATAGCCAAATGCTTTGTTTAAACCACCTGTTTGATCACCAGCTTCATTGGGTGAGCTCGCAGCCGTCATCACACTTTTACCAAACCAGTGATTAAACTTCTCCATAAAGCGGGTCTTTAATGGACGCTCTACATCTGCGAAGAAAATAATGCGGTTTTGGTCTGTGGTATTTTCAGCATAGTGAATATAGGTTTCATCAAAAACCACACTCTCACCATCACGCCAAGAATAGCGCTCACCATCGACATCGATAAAGCAGCGATCATCATTCGGTGTGATTAAACCTAAGTGATAACGTAATGAACCTGCATACGGGTCACGGTGACGAACCAAACGGCTATCGGGTGCCAGCTCAGTAAACATTGCGGCTTTAATCGTTGGCAATGTCTTTAACAAAGCGGTTGTTTTTGGACAAAGTTCGGCCGCTGATGGATGTGCCGAGTCGTACCATTTCAGATAGAACCGTTTCCAGCCTGTTTTAAAGAATGAGTTAAAGCCCAGGTCATCATAGCTACTTGAAGCTTTAATACCACCTTTGTCGTACAAAGCTTTAGCTTCATCACGAATCATTTCCCAATTTTCATCCAGCACTTTTAAGTCCTGAAAATGTTGAGTGTCGATATACGGTTGATTCGGCACTTTGGAAAACATGTACATTAAAAAGTTAATGGGTGCGAGAATCGTAGAATGGTCAAAAAACTGACGATAAAACGAATGCTTTACTTTACCACGGCGCTGAATATACAAAGCCGAAATGATAAAAATCGCTAATATGATCCACTTAATCATAGATTACTCTATCTTCTTAGCTGAAAACCAAATGCTCAGTTTGATGAATCAAATCTCAAAATCGCACTCAAAATAAGCTTGCTATTCTAGCAAATTTGTCGACTTAAATACCAATGAGCTTACCTAAATCGGACAAAAGCACTTTTAAAATTTCTCATCACAATCAAAGAGTAAACGCTCTATTTTAGTCGAAAAATTTATTTTTATTCATGATTTAGCAGTTCAAGTCCAAGATTACAATAAATTGATGACCCTAGCGTCACGGCTTGATACAACTTGTTATGTCCTTTTTGGATATAGTTATCGTAAGATTAGCGAAGCTTTTTTGTGTGCTGAAGCGCACACACGCTTTATGACATCCACTCAGAATCCTCCACAACAAGGGAGATCAGGCATGATCCACGCTGGCAATGCCATTACCGTCCAAATGCTTGCGGACGGAATTGCAGAATTCCGCTTTGACTTACAAGGTGAGTCGGTTAACAAGTTTAACCGTGCAACCATCGAAGACTTCCAAGCAGCGATTGCTGCAGTGAAAGCCAATAACGATATTAAAGGCTTAGTTGTTACCTCTGGCAAATCAACATTCATCGTTGGTGCTGATATCACTGAATTCGGCCAAAACTTCGCTGCAGGCGAGCAAGCGATTGTTGATTGGCTTATGCCTGTACACGAGATCTTCAACAGTTTTGAAGACTTAGATCTACCGAAAGTTGCTGCGATCAATGGTACAGCGCTTGGTGGTGGTTTTGAAATGTGCTTGGTGTGTGACTATCGTGTGATGTCAGAACAAGCGCAAGTGGGCTTACCAGAAATCAAATTGGGTATCTATCCTGGTTTTGGTGGTAGCGTACGTTTAAGCCGTTTAATCGGTATCGACAATGCCGTTGAATGGATGGCAATGGCGAACCCGAAAAAACCAGCTGCTGCACTAAAAGATGGTGCTGTAGATGCGGTTGTTGCTGCGGACAAATTACAAGAAGCTGCTGTTGATCTCGTTAAACAAGCCATTGCTGGTCGTTTGAACTGGAAAGCAAAGCGTCAAGAAAAATTAGACGCAATCAAATTGAACCCACTTGAACAAATGATGGCGTTCAATACGGCGAAAGGTGCGGTCCTTGCGAAAGCAAACCCTGCTCAATACCCTGCGCCAAAATTATTGCTTGATTCATTACAAGCTGGTGCAAGTTCAACACGTGATGACGCGTTAAAAGCAGAAGCACAAGGTTTTGCAAAAGCAGCGATTACACCACAAGCAGGTGCATTGATTGGTTTATTCATCAATGACCAAGTCGTGAAGAAAACTGCGAAAAAATATGAGAAAGGTGCTCACCCTGTTAACCAAGCAGCTGTATTAGGTGCGGGTATCATGGGTGGTGGTATTGCTTACCAAGCGGCAAGCAAAGGCACACCAATCATCATGAAAGACATTGGTAACCCACAACTTGCACTCGGTATGAAAGAAGCGAATGGCTTGCTCACTAAGCAAGTTGAACGCAAGAAAATGAAACCAGCGCAAATGGGTGAAACACTGGCTCGCATCCGCCCAACTTTAAGCTATGACGAGTTTAAAGAAGTGGATATCGTGATCGAAGCCGTGACTGAAAATCCAAAAGTAAAAGAAATCGTGCTTGCTGATACTGAAAAGCATGTTCGTGAAAATACAATCATTGCATCTAACACATCAACAATTTCAATTACACGTTTGGCGAAAGCATTACAACGTCCTGAAAACTTCGTTGGTATGCACTTCTTCAACCCAGTACACATGATGCCACTTGTAGAAGTGATTCGTGGGGAAAAGACTTCTGAAGAAGCGATTGCAACAACTGTTGTTCTTGCTCAAAAAATGGGTAAAACACCAATCGTTGTCAACGACTGCCCAGGTTTCCTCGTGAACCGTGTATTGTTCCCTTACTTTGGTGCATTTGACCTTCTTGTCAAAGATGGTGCAGATTTCCAACAAGTTGACAATGTGATGGCGAAATTCGGCTGGCCTATGGGTCCTGCATACTTGATCGACGTTGTTGGTATCGATACAGGTGTTCATGGCGCAGAAGTGATGGCTGAAGGTTTCCCTGACCGTATGAAGCCAGACTACAAAGGTTCTATCGAAGCGATGTACGAAGCAAAACGTCTTGGTCAAAAGAATGACGTTGGTTTCTACAAGTACGTGTTAGACAAGAAAGGTAAGAAAGCGAAAACTGTTGATCCAACAGCATACGAAATCATTGCACCTTTCGTGACTGGCGAAAAACGCGAGTTTGATAACCAAGAAATCATCGACCGTATGATGCTTGCTTTCTGTAACGAAACAGTTCGTTGCTTAGAAGACAACATCGTTGCAACTGCTTCTGAAGCAGATATGGCGATGATCATGGGTGTAGGTTTCCCTCCATTCCGTGGTGGTCCATGCCGTTACATCGACCAAACAGGTGTTGCTGAATACGTTGCGCTTTGCGACAAATATGCACACTTAGGTAAGGCTTATGAAGCGCCACAAATGTTGCGTGACATGGCTGCTAACAACACAAAATTCTACGGTTAAGGAGCGACGTGAATGGCTACTTTAAATCCACGTGACGTTGTGATTGTTGATGGCGTTCGTTCTGCCATGGGCAAATCACGTAACGGTATGTTCCGCAATGTACGTGCCGACAGTTTATCTGCTGAATTAGTACGTGCACTTGTTGCTCGTAACCAGTTTGATACCAACGAAGTTGAAGATGTAATTTGGGGCTGTGTCAACCAAACTTTAGAGCAAGGTATGAACATTGCTCGTAACATTGGTTTATTGGCTGACATTCCAAAAACTGCTGGCGGTCAAACAGTAAACCGTCTTTGTGGTTCTTCAATGCAAGCAATCCACACGGCGGCTGCACAAATTGCAACTAACCAAGGTGATGTATTCATCATTGGTGGTGTTGAGCACATGGGCCACGTCGGTATGATGCACGGCATCGACCTCAACCCAGAAGCGTCTAAACACTATGCCAAAGCATCGAACATGATGGGCTTAACCGCTGAAATGTTAGGTCGTATGAACGGTATCTCTCGTGAAGAACAAGATGCGTTTGGTGTTGAATCTCACCGTCGTGCTTGGGCTGCAACTCAAGAAGGTCGTTTCAAAAACGAAATCGTTGGTGTTGAAGGTCATGATGCTAATGGCTTCAAAATCCTTTGCGACATCGATGAAGTGATTCGTGCGGATGCTAACCTTGAAGCATTCAAAGCATTGAAACCAGTTTTCGATCCTAAAGGTGGTTCAGTCACAGCAGCTACGTCTTCTGCGCTTTCTGACGGCGCATCTGCAATGTTGCTTATGTCTGCTGAACGTGCTCAAGCATTGGGTTTAAAACCACGTGCTGTAATTCGTTCAATGGCGATTGCAGGTTGTGATGCTGCGATCATGGGTTATGGTCCAGTACCAGCAACTCAAAAAGCGCTTAAACGTGCGGGTTTAACCATGGCGGATATCCAAACCATCGAATTAAACGAAGCATTTGCTGCTCAAGGCTTATCAGTCATGAAAGGCTTAGGCGTTTATGACAAACAAGACATCATCAACTTGAATGGTGGCGCGATTGCATTGGGTCACCCATTGGGCTGTTCTGGTGCGCGTATCACAACAACCTTGTTGAACGTGATGGAACAACAAGATACACAAATCGGTCTTGCGACCATGTGTATCGGTCTTGGTCAAGGTATCGCGACCATTATCGAACGTGTTTAATCGACACTAAGATAAAAAGAAAATCCCCGCATTTTGCGGGGATTTTTTTATACGATCAAAATTCGTTTCATGGTTGTATAGAATTCTTAAAATACAAATGCCCACTGTAGACAGAACAATACACGGCAAATTATGATCGCTATTCCAACAAATAATAAGGTTCTAACAATGTTTAAAAATATGGCAGCCGATTTAATGGGAACCAGTGATATCGGTAAGATTATTGAACCTCAAGATTATGATAAAACGGATATTGATGACTATATTTTCCATGAAGACAATGAAAAAATCTTCTTCCTCATCAAAGCAAAAACGGATGAATACTGCTTTACCAACACCGCATTTATCCATCTCGATGGTACCAGTGCTGTTAGCAAGAAAAGAACCCTAAATCGTTATCCCTACAAACACTATCAAATCAGCCGAGTACTACTTGAAACTGCTGGAACCATTGATCGCGATGTTGAAATCAAGTTCCAGTTGGGTGGTGCAGCTTATTCAATTGATATTGAGAAAGCTCAAATCGAGAAAGTGCGCGATTTATATAAAGCGTTGTTTAGTATTTGTGAAGCTTGCAAAGAAATTGAACGCCAATACACCACTCTGGTTCAAACACAGCAAGCCGTAAACAGTATGTTCTCGCTGCGTGAGTTGCCAGAACAGGTGTTACTGAATCTACCTGATATTATTTCGCAAACGACCCTGCAAGTTGAAAACAAGTTTACCGAGCGTCGCAAACAAATAGAAGACTATGATTTTTCGGCTATTTTTGAACGCTATCTGAAGCAATAAGACAAAATCCCCGTAATATGCGGGGATTTTTTTATTCAATTCGGTAATTTAATATGGCTGTTTAAAGCCTCTTAGCCCATCTTGAATTTGCTGCTGTAATCGCAAAATATCATCGGCATTCAACTTAATCGTACCATTGCGAATTCCGTCAATATTATTTCGATTAATATTCAATGGTTCCAGCATTTTAAAAATGCCATTGGTTGGATCAGAAGACTGTAAACCTGATGCAACAGCAAGAATGTATTGCTGCAAAACCGGTGAGTATTGGGATAGATCTGGCTGTGCTGCTACAGGCTGATAATTAACACTCACAGGGTTTTCACTGACACCTGCATTCTGCATGTCATTATGCATTTTATAGACATAATGCTGTAGCGCCTGACGAACTTGCTTGTCTTCTTGAAAGGGAACAAAACCCACTTCTTCACGTAGTTCAGATTCAGCCATGACCCGAATGGTCGGCAATGAGGTCACTTCATCATTTGCCTGTACGACAGGCATGCCCATAAAAGCCAATGCAGTGATCAGGACGGATCGTTTTAGAAAATTCATCGTTTGCTCCAAACATCCCTCATCCATAAGAAGATAATGAGTTAAATAAAAGCATCTAAGAAATAGGCTACAACAAAGTTTGATTTGATTCAGTACAGGTCAGATAAACGGTAAATATCAATCAAATTTAAATTCAGGCACAAATGTATTCTGTCACTACAAGTTTTGGTTAAAGCTCATAAATTAAACTAAAAGTATCTCACTTGAATGTGCGATTCATATTGTTGGAATTTTTGTTTATAGTGACTGTTCAAATTGAATCTAAAAAACAAACAATGAATTTTAAACTATTCAATCAGAAAATATTGAGCTGCTGTTTATTGTCTTGCTTATTTATGACAGGTTGCTCAAGTAATCGAGTTATTGGTGAAACCACACGAGATTTATTCACAAAATATGAATCTGGTCATCAATGGACAACATTAATCGAAGATGACGTAGTTGCCTTTGCTAAACCCTCCATTCCCCTACCCAATGAACCGACGGATAGCATTATCATTGCAGGAAAACAATATAGCTATGTGATTAACAAAGGCGGAGCCGAATTTGTGCAATTGCTTAACCAGCTTAATCCTCAGTATATTCAGATCAGTCGTGATTTAGATTTTATTGCCCCAGCGGCTGATAGCAATCGCTTTAGCGGGAAATTTAGATTTGCTTATACTCCTGCAAATGGAAATCTCAGCGAAAAAGAGCAAGCACTATTTAAGCAATATGGTGTAGCTCCCTGTCACTGCATCAACAAACAAGAACCGCATCGTTTTGAATTAAGTCTTGAAGGCACGGTTTATCCTGCGATCAGTACCATTCAATCCCTACAACCACTATCAAAACTATATCACGTTAGAATTCAATATCTTGACTACAAGAGTGGTAAAGTCCCATTATCGACTAAAGAAAAGTTGGCGCATTTGCCACTACTTCCCTTTACACTCACCCTCGATGCAATTGTTTTGCCTTCTAAAGTTCTGGGTGTTATTTATCAACCCTAATATGATCGATCCTCACCATACAATAATGACAACCTTCAATCCAATCTAAGGCGCAGCTCTAAGCTTTAAAATATAAGGAACACATGGATGTTTACATCTCAAAGAAAGACCGTAATCGCACTAGCAACAATAGCAGGACTCGCGACAGGCTGTGCCACTTCGACACTGATCAAAAAAGACAACCGTTCCTACACCCGTACCGCCAAAGTCACCTTGATTGAAGACAATGTGGTGGCTTTTGGTCGACCTGCACAAACTGCTGCAAATTTACCGAAAGACAGTATCGTCATTGCAGGCCAGAAGAACAGTTATATCCTCACTCAGGGCGGTGCACAATTCGTCACTCTCATCAGCAAACTTGATCCTAGAAACATTCAAATCACTCGAGACCTCAATTTCTATTCAGAAAGGAATGATGGCCATTTTTCAGGAACCTTGCCACTTTCCTATGTGAAGCTGAAAGAAGACCTAAGCAAGAAAGATCTGGAATTCTTTATTGAAAATGGCGCCAAAGAGTGCTCATCCTCAAGTGATGAGCGTATGCGGGCGCAACGCTTCTGCTTTGATATCAAGCTTGCAGGTGTGGTCTATCCTGCGGCCAATAACCTCAACGCATTAAAAGCCCTGAGCAAACCTTATCAAGTCACCATTTATACCCAGAAAGAAGAAAACTATAAATCTAAATCTGGCTTGAATCCTTTTGAAAAACTGGTACTGCTGCCTTTTGCAGTCGCGATTGACGTGGTCAGCCTTCCTTTCCAAGCTGCGGACAAGATTTTTGATTAACGCTACAAAATAAAGCCTTCTCTAACAGAATGATGAAGTGACTAACTATGCGTTTCCTCTTCATCATCCCCTTCAAAAGTCTTGGAAATCTTCTCGATATTAAGACTCTTCGCCATCGCATCAAAGATGTTCTTATACACCCCTTGTTGCTGATAGAGTTGATGATGCTCACCATGTTCCACGATCATGCCATCCTGCATCACATAGGTATAATCCGCATCTATAATCTGCGACAAGCTATGCGAGATGATAATCACAGTTCGCCCCTGCTTGATCTCATCCAAACTATGCTTGATCTGCTCAGTTGCAATCGCATCCAAACTTGCAGTCGGTTCATCCAGAAAAATAATCGGGGGATTCTTCAAGAACATGCGTGCAATGGCAATCCGTTGTTGCTGGCCGCCTGAAAGCAATAAGGCATCGGATTGATAGGCCAGCGGTAACTTGAGAATCTGCTCATGAATCGAGGCTTTCTTTGCCGCAAGGATGATTTCATCCTGCGTCGCATCCATCTTGCCATAACGGATATTTTCCTCAATTGTACCCTGAAAAATATGATTTTTTTGCAGGACTAAACCAATATGATCACGTAAATATTGGGTATCTATTTCGGTCAATGCGCTTCCATTCAGTAAAATTTCACCTGACTGCGGTAAATAGAATTTATCTAATAGACTAATCAAAGTTGATTTCCCCGCACCAGACAAGCCCACCAAAGCCGTGATTTTATTGGGTTGTATGGTGAGGTTGATGTCTTTCAGTGCATGAAAACCATTGGGATAGAAAAAATTCACCTGTTTTAATTCAAACTTACCCGTCAGTGGTTGTGGTCTCAATTCTCCAGAGGTTTCTATTTCATCATCTGCTTCTAAAATTTTGAAAAAGCTTTCTGCATAAATCATCGCATCATTCACTTCATCATAGATGCGATGTAGGGAACGAATCGGTGCTGAGACATTGTTGAATAACAGAATATGAAACATGATCATACCGATGCTCATATCACCAACCAGAACAAAATAGGCCGTTAAAATAATAATAAAGACCACGCCGATCTGTTCAATAAAGGTTTTTAAGCCATCAAATAGAAAACTGAGTTGGCGGGTTCGCATCTGATCATCGGTCAGTTGTTTTTGCAAAGTCAGCTGTTTTTCCGCCTCAATTTGCTCACGGTTAAAGGACTTAATCACTGTGATCGACTGAATGATACTTAAAGTACCCTGACTTTTACGTTCGCGGCCATCACGTAAATTACGTCGTGTCCCGCTGAGTTTCTGCGCCTGCTTAAAGGTAATCCAGAAATAAATCGGCACAATACTCAACGCCACCAAACCAATCCAAAAATTGGCATAGAACATTAGGCACAGGGCGATGATGGCACTGCTAAACAATGGAAAAATATCAATAAAGAAGATCTGTACCAATCGGGTAATCGAACCGATCCCTCGATCAATCCGAGTCTGTAATTTTCCTGCTTGGTTATCATCTTGGGTAAAAAAAGCCAGACGGTATTGTAGAAACTTCACGATGATCGACTGTGCCACATCTTGTGAAATCAAAATTCGTAATTTCTCGCCAAAGAACTTTTGTCCAAACTGAAGAAAAATATTCAGCACTTCTTTGCTCAATAAAATCACACTGATGGTGAGCAGAATATGCCAGCCTGCATTTAAACCCTGCCCTGACTCCACCACCGCATTAATCTGATCGACTGCATACTGCAAGGTGAGCGCATTGACCTGTGCGGTTAATGCACCAATCAAAGTCAGTACCAGTGTCACTGCAACCAGCCACTTATAGGGAAGCACAAATGGTTTTACTTTATGAAACAGCTGCCATAAATTCATATTCTTGAGGTCTACCTCTTCTACGTCTAGGCTGAAAACTACCTGATCGATCTTAATTACAGTTCTTCTTCTAAAACCTCAGCATTATTTTGTTTAATCTTCTCCATCTTGGCATTCAGCTTTAACACATCTTGATAGAGTGTGTTGAATTTTTTCACTTGAGCGGTCTCGCGAAACAAGATCATTTTATCCTGCCTTTGCCACTGATATGTCTTCAGCATATCGAACATGGCCTGGGCCTTTTCAATGATTTGCTGCTCGATTGGGAAAATATCATGCGCTTTATCCGCTTTCAGATTATTCTCCAATTTGGCTTGGAGCGAACTTCGCATTTCATTCTGGATTGCCAAACTTTTTGCCTGCTGCATAGAACTGGCTTGGATTTGTTGCCGTGCCTGCTCATATTCAGCAGATGCTTTGCGCACCTGCAAAAACATCTGTTCAGTGTCCTTATAGTTCTGCTTGCGATCCTGATCCAGACGCTCAACATCTAAAAAGGTATCCCAATTGGCGGCTTTAAGTTCACGTAAATAATGATTACGGGCTTCTACATTTTGCATCCAGTAGTTCAGAAGAAACTCAGACATCAATTTATAATCGCCAGATAAGCGATCATCATGAATATTCAGTTGTACTGGGGTCGACCAGTCTTGTGCCTGATCATAAAGTTCACGCATTTTCTCAGACATAACCACCTCAAACATCTGCTGATTATTGATGGCACGCTGTTTCAGGCTATGCTGATAAAAGAAAAATGAACCAATACAAAGGACTACAATAGTCACAAAGATTAAAAAACGGCGCATATTGCCTCCAAGTATCATTATATTTTTTATGTTCTGAATCTGAGTTTAATTGATAAAACACATGCAGTTATAGTCCTTTTTATTTCACTTCTCGTAACGGAGCATTACATTTTCATCGCTTTAAATTCTACACGTTCGCCCCTATTATCTGTTTAACGAGAATTGAAGAGATCCACCATGCGTGTAGATATTTGGTCAGATGTGGTCTGTCCGTTTTGTTATATCGGTAAAAAACGTCTTGAACATGTTGCCCAAGAAGCGGGTATTGAATTAGACATTCACTGGCATAGTTTTGAACTGGATCCAAATGCACCTGCTAAACACGACACCTCAAATACTGAACGCTTAGCCAAAAAGTATGGTCGTAGTTATGCGGAAATGGAAGAAATGGAACGTAATGTTGCAGCCATGGCCGCAGTAGAAGGTATCGACTTTCAATGGCAGAAAGCCAATTCAGGCAATAGCTTCAATGCACACCGCATTATTCACCTTGCACAAAGTAAGGGTTTGGGAAATGAAGCGAAAGAAGCATTCTTCCATGCTTACATGACTGAAGGTCTTGCGATTGGTGAGCGTGAAGTGGTTGAAGAAATTGCCTCACGTATCGGTCTAGACAATGCCGAAGTGGAATATGTACTAGACTCGGATGAACTTGCAGATTTTGTGCGTCATGATGAGCAAATTGCCCATGAACAACTCAAAGTGACTGGCGTACCATTCTTTGTCTTTGATCAAAAACTGGCACTTTCAGGTGCGCAACCTCGTGAGATTTTCTTACAGGCGATGCAGCAAGCACAGTCAGAATCAACTGAAGAAATTGAGCAAACCGATGCAGCTCAATGTAATGATGATCAATGCGAAATTAAGCCTTAAGCTTGATTAAGCCTAAAACCGTTTTCACCTCCGTATGAAAGCGGTTTTTTTAATCTTAAAATTTTCATATTCCCCTTTGGTTTCAGTCTTTTATCTTTGAATAAATACCGTTTATCGACAGTCATAATTATTTCAATAATGATGTATTTTTATTTGCTGAGCTTTTCACCAAGAGATATGTGAAAGTGATCACAACTTATCCATAAATTTATAGATAATTTTTTATCTTATGATCTATTTATTCGATTTATTATTTTAAAATGTTTTTATTTTCAAAGAGAAACCATGATCTATATCTCGATTTAGAATACGTAAATGAGATTTTATACTAACTTGACCGCTATAGATTTTACCTCCTTTTCTTCTATAATCGTCATAAAGTGACAATCTTTTGTGATGAAAATGTTGAGTGACGATCTCTTTTAACACAGGTCAAATTACAAACAAATAGATCCAAAGATCAACGCACTTGTCACACGTATAAGACAGCATACTTTATCGACTATAACTGATTACAACCTGTTTGAAATTGCTGTCACTTTGTCCTAATTCATGATTTAAAAACAGGCTCAAGCCTATCTCTAAGGAAACAATCGATGGACGTATTAGAGAAAGCACTCTTGGTTGACGAGCTCAAAACCCTCGTCGACGGGCTGAATGATGATAAAACATCACTTTTTGAAATTGCTAAGTCAAAACAACGCATCAAAGACATTTGCGCATCTTGCGACGATCCTCACTTTCAGGATCAGCTCAGCCCATTTAAAGAATTTATTCTGAATGAAGAATTTTCTGCCGATGACTTAGCGCTTTATGGCTACACCTTGACTTACCGCGGTACTTATAACTTTATGGGGCGTGTCGAAAATGCCTTGTTTGCTTCGGCAGATATGGGCTGGGCCGCATTACGTCAAGCACAGCATTGGCAAGTTTGGGTGATTCGCCCTGCACTGTCATTCCTGAAAAGCCCTTGGCTCAACTCCTCTAAAGATGCCTTACAATGGCTACAGAGCCATGCCAGTGAGTATGTTAAAACAGACTACGAATTACAGAATTTAATCCCAATATTAGAACCCATTCAAGCTGATGACGCTGAAAAGGCTGCAAATAAAGATAGCCTGTCCATTATTAAGGAACAAACAGCTCAGTTTAAGTCACAACTCGATGCCATTATTCAAGAAAAAATTCAACCGGCTCAGATTACTCCTTCTGCTCAAGCTACAGCACGTGTCAAACCGAGTTTTAGACAAAGTCCTGTTGCTTCTGCAAATCTTAACAAGGCCAAACCCTTGGCATTGAATGATTTTAGTTTAGATGGCTTACTCTGTAGATTGGAGCGGATTGATGCTCGCACTTTTCCATCGCTATATCGGGTCGATCTGCATAACGAGATCGATCAGAATATAAAAATTGATTGGCTCTATCTCAAAGCTGAGAATGAAGCACAACCACTTTGGGGATCAGCACAAATTTTTATTGCTGAGCAACTTTATGCACAAGGCCAATTTTCACATTACGTGGTCTTAGTCGGAACTCATAGTGTTGAATATGCAACCACGATTTTACAGGCCTATACCGATCAACGTCATACGCGAACCAGTTCTATTCATCAAACCAGCTGGAATAATTTTAAACAACATTATCATCAACATGAGACCTTGTTTAATGAATGCATTATGAATGGCACTTTGGTCTGGCAGCGTGATCAACGCGTCTATCCATATATTCCAGCATCCTTTATTAACATACAGAAATTCATTCCCTTTGATGAGACTGCTGCGACCTTCTTTACGCCCGTGATTTTACTACGAGAGCGTCAAAAAATACGTGTCATCCATGGCTTAGAGCGTGTGAAGTTGTCCAATGAAGATCAAGCCTATCCATATCTATTACTCGATCGTACCGATGGCTATACATGGCAGCTGATTCGTCAAGTCATTAGCCGTTTACCGCAACCCATTTCAGTACATGATCTTTATCAGGCACTCGAAAATAGCGCTCTGCCTGAATCATCTTAAACCAGACACAGCTATACTTTTTAATTCAGGTTGTCTTATGCTGTGACTCGACTATTGGCTGTTTTTTCCAAAAGGATTTGGATCAGCTAGTCTGCTTTTATTTCACTAAGCCCTTATGATTTCTAGCATTTTTATACAGCTAAATTGCTGTTTTTTGTTTCTAATACTTGATTTTATTGCCTCAATCATCAAAAGTTAACATAAGAACAATATATAAGCCTTCATTATGAATAATTTACAGCAAATGGTACCGACACGTATCTTTTTTGCTTTGCTAACACTTTCACTGGGTACGTTGAGTGTTACCAACGCAGAAAGCAACGCTCAAAACCAGCAGCCGAATTCTGCTACGAATGCGACCACAGTAAATAGCGATGAGAATGCATTGGACTATATTCCACGCTGGGTTGATGCCACGCCAACGATCTTTCCTGCACAATCCAATCAATCCACAGTCCCAGCGACTGCCGAAACTGAAGACAAAACTTGGGCGGATAAAAAACAACGTAGTATCCGTGAATGGGCGGATCGTACTTCGGTCAAAATTGATGATTGGTTTGGCGATGTCGATCCTGAAAATCCAGCCTCAGCTACTATCCGAGTGATGCTGGATAACTACTGGAACGAACATGATGGTTATGAAGTCAAGCCACGTATTCGCGGTAAAATTAAATTACCAACCTTAGAAAAAAAAGTTAGTGTGGTGTTTGGTGATGACTCTTTAGACGATGAGTTTAAAAATAATGTTGCCAATACCAATAACCAGCCCAATTCAGATCCGGATAAAAAGTTTGACTCCAAACAAACCCGAGACAGTAACGGCTCCTTAGCCTTACGTTGGTCAAATTTTTCCAAGAAACTGCCTTTTGAAACCGATGCTGACCTTGGTATTCGCTCAGGCAGTGATATTTATGCCCGCCTAAGAGCGGAAAAACATTGGGATCTACGCAATGATTTCCGCTTTAATGCAGAACAAATCTATCGCTATGGCAGCAAAAGTGAGAATTATTTAAGAACTAATTTAGAATTGATCCATGCGCGTCCGAATCAACCCTTTATCTCCAATCAGTTCAGTTTGACCTACGCGGACAAGCAGGATGATGATCTATGGTGGGATAACCGTCTTTTCCGTCAACACCAGTTCTTTGCACATAACAACTTCAATTATGGCATTTATACCGGTGGCTATTACAATAAAGATGAACTCCGTTTAAACAGTTGGGGACCTTTCGTATCTTGGCGACAACCGCTTTGGCGTGAATGGTTCTATGTGCAAGGCGATCTGAATTATTTTAATGATCATCGAGAAGACCGTAATCATTTTGTCAGTACATTCGTTCGGCTCGAGACTTTATTCTAGTACTGAAATGATCTGTCATAATGCCCAGTTGGAATTCCAATTGGGCATTTTTATTTAAAAAAATGAAGTCCAGTAAATAAATGATTAAGCTTAAACTGCTATGCTTGTTTTCTTTTATTTTTCTTCACGTTAACATGGATCAACGATACGCTTTGGCTGTGTATTTATTGATTGTAGGCAATCTTTGCCTCGGTGAGCTACTTACACACTTCTTTCCAATGTTCTTACCGCTCAGCAGGCATTTCACCCGCGCATCACATGTATTTTTAGATCAAAAGACCTGGCATCCTCACACTCAGAAACAAGCCACAAAAACGCTTGCTTGCGATGTTGCAACAGAAAGGCCTGAAGATCAGCTCAGTGATGCACAACTAAGTCAGGAATTGATGGCCGTTTTTGGTGAAGACTCATTATGGCAACGTGCACAACAGCCGCCACTCATAAAAAAGCTTGGTAAAACCAGCAAGCATCCATCGCATAAAAATATCAATACGCCCAATCCCGTCAGCGCGAGTTGGAGTACGATTTCAAGCTGGTTACCCTTTAACAATGATCTGGACTTAGGTTCGAACTCCAATACTGATATTTATGTGCAATTTCTTGCCAAGAAGCAATGGAACTTACATTCAGGACTGAATCTGGATACGGCGCAAATCTTTCGTTATGGCTCAAGCAGTAAAAACTATGCCGAAACCAATCTGAATTTAACCCAGAACTTTCAGCAACAGGCACTATTTTCGACTCAATTCAATCTGTCGAAGACCCAAGATGAAGACTACACTTGGCGTAATCGAACTTTCCAAAAGTTGCATTTGCTCTCCAAAGACAACCTCAGCTATGGCATCGTCAGTGAAGGCGATTATGAAAAGAAAGAACTTCGAGTCAATCAATGGGGACCTTATTTTTCTTGGAAACGTCCGATTTGGCGTAACTGGCTGTATATGCAAAATGATTTGAATTATTTAAATGTTCCTGCCGATAAACAGGACAATCATTTCAGCTATCAAATGAGCTTTGAAGCCCACTTCTGATGAAAATAACAACACCACTGTGGATAACTTGAAAGTTATCCATACACATAAAAAACCTCCGCCGAAGCAGAGGTTTTTGTGATCAAAATACTTATTTCAATAACAAGCTATTAATACGTTTAACATAAGCTGCTGGATCTTCTGGTAAGCCACCTTCTGAAATCACAGCCTGATCAAAGATCACATTAGCCAAATCATCAAACTGTGCTGAGTTCTCTAATTTTTTCACCAACGGATGCTCAGGGTTGATTTCCAAAGTAGGCTTAATTTCAGGAACAGCTTGCCCTGCCTGTTTCAACATACGAATCAGCTGTGGTGAAAGCTCCCCTTCGCTGGTGACTAAGCATGCAGGAGAATCCACCAAACGCGTAGTCACACGGACTTCTTTGGTTTTATCTTTTAACGAGCTACTTAAACGATCCACCACAGGCTTAAACTGTTCAGCCGCTTGCTCTAAGGCCTTTTTCTCTTCGGCATCTTGTAGATCACCGAGATCGACTGCGCCTTTAGATACGTTCTGCAATGGTGTACCATCGAACTCAAATACAAAGTTCATGGCCCACTCGTCAACGCGGTCCGCCATCAGTAACACTTCAATGCCTTTCTTCTTGAATACTTCAAGTTGTGGCGAATTTTTCGCAGCGGTTAAACTATCTGCAGTCACGTAATAAATCGCTTTCTGCCCTTCTTTCATACGTACCTTATAATCAGCAAAAGAAGTACTGACCTCATCATGATTTGAAGTTGCATAACGCAATAATTTTAAGATACGTTCACGATTGCCCGTGTCTTCACCTAAACCTTCTTTTAAGACTGAGCCAAATTCAGTGTAGAAGGTTTTAAATTTCTCTTGGTCTTTCTCATCTTCCGATTTCGCCAAGCCATCCAATAAGGTCAATACACGACGCGCATTACCTTCACGAATGGTTTTCACATCACGGCTTTCTTGTAAAAGTTCACGGCTAACGTTCAACGGTAAATCAGCACTGTCGACCACACCTTGAACAAAACGTAAGTAGTTTGGAATCAGGTTATCTGCTTCATCCAAGATAAATACGCGTTTTACGTACAGCTTGATGCCTGCTTTTGCTTCACGAGTAAATAAATCTTGTTTGGCCTGACTTGGGATATACAGCAACTGGGTATATTCGGTACTACCTTCGACACGGTTATGCGCCCACGCCAAAGGTTCTGCAAAATCGTGGCTCAGGTTTTTATAAAACTCGATGTATTGCTCATCCGTGATTTCACTCTTGTTACGCGTCCATAACGCACTGGCTGAGTTAATCGCTTCCCATTCATCCGTCTTCACCATTTGGCCGCCTTTCGGTTCTTCACCTTCAGCGACCTCTTCCTCTTGCCACACTTCTTTTTGCATTTCGATTGGCAAGCTGATGTGGTCAGAATACTTATTGATGATTTGTTTAACTTTCCATGACTCTAAATAATCCAGTGCATCATCACGTAAATGCAAGATGATATCCGTACCACGCGTTGCTTTCTCAATCGTTTGAACTTCAAATTCACCCGTACCACCACTGATCCAACGCACAGCTTCAACTGCATCCAGCCCTGCACGACGCGATTCAACGGTAATTTTATCGGCAACAATAAAACCTGAATAGAAACCAACACCAAACTGACCAATCAACTGGGCATCTGACTTTTGGTCACCTGTCAGTTTAGACATAAAGTCTTTGGTACCTGACTTTGCAATGGTCCCTAAATTATCAATGGCTTCTTGCTGGCTTAGACCAATCCCGTTATCTGAAATGGTTAAGGTTTTATGGTCTTTATCTAAAGTGACGCGGACACGTAAGTCTGGATCATTTTCATAATATTCAGGGTGATTAATCCCTTCAAAACGTAACTTATCGCAAGCATCCGATGCATTTGAAATCAATTCACGTAAGAAAATTTCAGGGTTGGAATACAGTGAATGGGTCACTAAATGCAATAACTGAGCAACCTCAGCTTGGAAACTATAATTCTGTGCGACTTGTTCACTCATAAATCACTCCTTATCTGTGCTTATATCTTTGGAATGATTTATGAATGGTGCATATCTTGGATTTTTCAATCCTTGATGCTTATTTTTAAGCTAAAAATCGCACAAAAGTTACAATTAGAATGGGCCTTGGCTCAAGACGCGTGTTTGTAGAAGTTGATCTAACTGTTGCTGTCTTTGTGCATAAGCACGCTTCAGACAAGGGCTATTGGCAGAACAGGAATTACGTTGTTTTAGCCATTTAAATTGTTGATCTTTCTCTGCATCACGCCCACCCATAGGTAATGCATGCAGAATAATTTGGTAGGTGGTTGCGAGTTTGACATCTGCATCATTTAAACTGCGGTCATTGCAGATCTGCTGCTCAGCTTTTAACTTCGCAGCCTGACAAGAGAAACTGGCAGCCTGAGCTTGGGACAAAAGTAATAAGGGGGTGAGTAATAATGCTGTCGTTATCAATTTTTTCATCATGGATCATTCACTTTTATTTAAGCTTATGTCTCAGCATACAAAACTCAAGTGTTGAAGCCTGTATCGGTTTTATATTCAAATTGCAAAAATAAAAAACCTCACACAAGGTGAGGTTCTTCAATCATTCACTGACTTAGAATTTGTAGCTATAACCTAATGTATACACCACTGGATTGAGATCTAAATCAAATTTAGTCCCATCAACCAATGTCACTTCTGGGCTAATATCTGCGTAACGTACATCGACATAAACACCCCAGTTTTTAGCATCTGCAGGTTGGAAGTTAAAACCCAGCTGACCAGCAAAGCCAAATGCTTCTTTCACATCTTTCGCTACGCCCTTTTCATTCCAAGGAATGAAGGCTGTACCACCGACACCGATGTAAGGTGTAAAGCGAGTTGAATTTTTGAAATTATATTTTGCTGTAATCGTAGGTGGTAATTGACGAACACTAGCAACTTTTTCACCATTTAATAATACGTCATGGTTAATTGGAGTTGCTAATAATAATTCCGCTGAGAACGGTGTTTCACCAAAAAAATATTCAACTGACGGTGTAAATGCAAACTCATCATCACCTTTAACCGTTGCACCTGGGGCCAACGTTGTATCCGCAGTTGGGTTAATAACACTCGCGCCCACTTTAACTTGAAAGCCCCCTGCAAATGCAGTTGAAGATAACCCCAATAATGCGACAACCAATGCTTTCTTTAACATTAAAACAACCTCTTTAACAATTTATGTTCTTGTTAAACATAATAGGCACGGGTTTTTACATTATGCAATACTTATTAATTCCGACTATTTAAATACATTTTGTAATATATTGAATATTAATAAAATATAATTGTTAAAATATGTAATATTTATTAATTCAGACCATTTTAGTCCACTTAAACCACTATAAAACCTAGTATTCTGATCAGAATACTACAATTCATAATATTAAATAAAGTTTTTAGAAAAATTCTATTTAGATGAATTTAAAAATATAATTACGCAAAACTTAATATTAAAAATACATTATAAAATTAGATTAAAAAAGAGACAAAAAATGTCAAATACTGGTATTTTTTATATTTTAATTACTAAAATAATTATGCATAAAAAAATGGCTCTTAACGAGCCATTTGTATTATAAAATCATTGCGGCAATCCAGCCAAAAATAAGCAGCGGGATATTAAAATGTATAAAAGTCGGCACAACTGTATCCCAAATGTGATCATGTTGACCATCTACACCTAAACCAGCTGTTGGTCCTAAGGTCGAATCAGATGCAGGTGAACCCGCATCACCTAATGCCGCAGCGGTGCCAATGAGTGCAATTGTTGCCAATGGTGAGAAGCCAAATTGGACGCACAAAGGCACGTAAATCACGGCCAGCACAGGCACACTTGAGAACGATGAACCAATACCGATCGTCACGAATAAACCGATAAAAAGCATCAGGAACGCAGCTAATGCATGGTTATCTCCGATGATATGCACCACACCATTAACCAGATGCGTGATATCGCCTGTATGGGTCATCACTGAGGCAAAACCTGCCGCAGAAATCATGATAAAGCCTACCAGCGCCATCATACGCATGCCTTGTACAAATACGTCATCAGCATCTTGCCATTTAAAAATTCCAGAAGCAGATAACACAGCAAAGCCGACTAAACCACCAAGAATCATCGAACCTGAGTACAGCTGTGCAACCAGAGTTAAACCGATCGCCAGCACCGCCATAAACATGGTCTTCTTGGAGATATAAGGTACATTCTCAGCTTCTTGTTTGAGCTCTTCCGCATCAGCCTTGAGATCATATTCTGCCTGTGTGGTCACTTTCAGTGGCTTGTCTAGGTCAATGGTTTTTACGGGCGTAATTGAACGATCCACATAAATACGCGGCTTACGATAGCTAATAAATACCGCAACTAAAGTACCGATTACCATCCCTAAAACTGGAATCGCCATACCGATTGGCATCATGCCCCGTTCAACATGCAAGCCGTAAGCTGCGCCAATCTTGTTGATATTGCCCATCAGAATCTGTTCAAGGAAGATCGCACCAAAGCCAACTGGCAGGAAAATATAGGTCCCGACTAGACCTAACGTCATCACACATGCTGCAGCTCGACGATCCAGCTTTAAATGATTCATCACTTTTAATAAAGGTGGAACCAAGACTGGAATAAACGCGATATGCACAGGAATCAGGTTTTGAGAGAAGATTGCAGCAATCAACAGAATGGTTAATAACAGATATTTCACCTTTTTCTGTTGATTTTTACCTGCTTCCATCCCCAATAAACCAATCAGTTTATGCGCAAGTAAATCGGGCAATCCAGACTTTGAAAGTGCCAAGGCAAATGCACCTAATACCGCATAAGCCAAAGCAACTTCAGCACCATCGCCTAAGCCAGCATTAAATGCTTCTACAGTTTGAGAAAGACTTAGACCAGCGACCAAGCCTCCAATAATGGCTGAAATCACCAAAGTGAGAACAACAGAAACTCGTGCCAGTGACAAGATAAACATCACGGCAATCGCAATTACGACAGCATTCATGAACAAATTCAGGAGCAAAGAAAAGGCGATATTCTAGCAGATTCATGATCATGAAGCTGAAAATATCGCCGAATTGTGCTGCATCTCAAGTGATTTTTAGCTTAATAAATCCACTAAAGCATTAAGCAGCTTGGCGTTGCACAAACTGACGGATCAGTTCAGCAATTTTTTCTGGCTGGCTCAATACTGCCCAATGGTTGGCATCGAGCTCAACATACTCAAATTTTTCTACCCATTTTGGCATCGATTCAGTAATGTACTCTGGACTGACAAACGCATCGCGTTTTAACACAATCGCCTGTACAGGACATTGTGCATAGCGTTGACGTGGTTGAGTAAGAGATGGGATAAAATTGGCACGGTAAAGATTAATACCGTATTTACCATCCGCCACAATATTGGCATTCAAAGGTAAATTTTTCTTCTTTTCCAAACCACTTAGGATCTTGCCCCATTTTTCTGGACTAAAGAATGTCCATACCGTTGGTGCAACTAAAGGTAAATGGAAAGCACCGATATACCAAGATTTGGTCAGCATTTTTAATACATTGCTTGGTGCAGATTTAAATTTTTCACGCAGATACAAAGAAGCATGATCTAAGCAAGGACCTGAAATGGTGGTATAAGACAATAAGCGACCTTTTAATTTTGGTTCTGTTGCAGATTCCCAAGACTGTAATGAACCCCAATCATGTGCTGCCATATGGAAATTACGATTTGGAAGAACTTGATCCACCACCTCTTGCAAGTCTAATGATAAACGCGGCAAACGGTAATCTTTAATACGCTTAGGAATCGAAGACAGACCTGCACCACGCACATCATAAGTCACCACGTAATAATCATTGACCAGTTTTTCAATGATCGGCTCCCAAACTTCCTGATTATCTGGATAGCCATGCACTAAAACCAAAGGTGTTTTTTTCTCATCACCCCATGTTTTAACACAAAGCGTTTGCTGATCAGATGTTGTTACTGTTTTGACTTGTGCTTGCATAATTCTTTCCCATTTTGTTTTCTATCGGCTGTTCATAAAACAGCCATTGCCAGCGATGCAATAAAAATGATACTTATGGAGTATGAATAGAGTTGCAAGAAAAAAAATTGACCATGAAAGACTTTTTCAAAAGAATTCGAACCATTCCCGCAATATCCAAATTTATGCTCAATCATTACTCACCTTATCGCGGTGCAGGTATTGAGATTGAAACCATTGATCTAGATGATTATTACATTCGTGTCAAAATGCCATTGACTCGGCGTAATCGAAATATTGTCGGGACGCATTTTGGCGGTAGTCTATATTCAATGGTTGACCCCTTTTATATGCTGATTCTAATTCACCATTTGGGACATAAATATATTGTCTGGGATAAAAGTGCCACCATTAATTTTCTTTCACCAGGCCGAAACACGGTCTATGCTGAGATTCAACTGAGTCGCGATGAAATCACTGAAATCAAAAAACTGGCAGAGAATCATGAGCCCGTTTTACGTCATTACACCCTAAATATTGTAGATGATGCAGGAACACGAATCGCAGAAGTCGAAAAAGTGCTTTATATCCGTCGTAAAAAACCCAAAGCCAGTGCTTAGCACCATTCACATAAAAATGCCTGCAATCGTTTGCAGGCATTTTGAATCTGATGATCAGAAATTATCTCTTTTTCTCTTGGATTGCGGCACCAGCACCACCACCGATTGCACCACCAATTGCAGCGCCTGAGTCACCACCAAAGATTGCTTTACCCACTACTGAACCGATACCAGCGCCAATCGCGCTACTGGTGGTAGAGCTACTATTCGCGCCCTTCGCATTGGCACCTACACCTGCACCCGCAGCGGCACCAACACCCGCACCTAATCCGCCACCAACATGGTTACCTAGCCCACCACCGACAGCACCACCAAGGGCTGCTGTACCAATACGCTGATCAGCAGCACTCATATTTTGACAGCCCGTGAACATTACCGCCGATAACACTAAAGTTGAAACTAAACCAATTGTTTTTTTCATGACTATACTCACTTCTATACGTTCTATAGAAAAGCATAATCTTCTTTTATGGGGAATTTGATCACATTGTGTTATCACTATGTCCCAATCGATTGATATTTTGTAAAGGTAGATGGTCAGCTAAAGCGGCTTATGAGCTGGAAAATACATAAAAGTAGAAATAATTTGGATATGCTGAATTAAAAATTTGGTGTATTCAGGATGCTTAAAACAAATAGCAAATAGGCTAGATAAATAATAAATATCCTAGCTTAAAGCTCTCTCAGCAATCTTAGTTTCGTCACTGAGAGAGGCTCTTTAAAATGACAGAGATAGAAATAACCTGATTTAAATAGTTAAATCAGCACCACTGTCATCAGCAAGTTTAAGCTCAGACTTAGTACTTGCCTTTTTTCTCGCCATAAGCAGATCCAGCACTACCACCAAGTGCACCACCTACCGCAGCACCAGAGTCACCACCCAATACTGCACCACCAATCACCGCACCTAAGCCAGCACCGATCGCACTGTTTCTGGTATTTTTACTATTTGAACCTTTGGCATTCGCAGCAACACCCGCGCCAATTGCAGCACCAAGACCAGCACCCAAATTACCACCAACGTGCTTACCTACCGCACCGCCTGCACCACCACCAATTGCAGCAGAACCAATACGTTTGCTTTCTGGGCTCGCATTCTGGCAACCCACAAATAGCGTGCTTGACATTAAAGCGACACCTGCAATCATCATCATTTTTTTCATTAGAACTATTCCTCTCCTCAGATGTGCATAGGATAGTATTGTTTAATGAACTGTTTATTTTGATTAAGTAATCAAATACTGATGCTGTAAGGTGTTTTTGTAACAACTGCTTTATTTTTCCACAAAAAAAGGCACCCGAAGGTGCCTTTTTAATTCGTTAAGACTTAGAACTGGTCTGAGTTCAACGCTTGACTAAATGCTTGATCAACTTCACTGAAATCGTTATGAAGTTCAAATTCAGCAGCTTCTGATTCTTGACGACGACGCTCTAAGTGATACGCAAGACCTGTACCCGCTGGGATCAAACGACCCACAACAACGTTTTCTTTCAAGCCACGTAAATCATCTTCTTTACCTGTTACAGCAGCTTCAGTTAACACACGTGTTGTTTCCTGGAACGATGCAGCAGAAATGAACGAGTCTGTAGAAAGTGATGCTTTGGTAATACCCATAAGCAGACGTTCAAACTTCGCAGGGAACTTGTTCTGAGCCAAGACAGCTTGGTTCTCTTGAACAACGCGGATGTAATCCACTTGCTCACCCTTGATGAAGCTTGTATCGCCACCATCAGTGATATCAACTTTACGCAACATTTGACGTACAACAACTTCAATATGCTTATCGTTGATTTTTACACCTTGGAGACGGTAAACGTCTTGAACTTCATTCACGATGTAGTTCGTTAACGCAACTTCGCCTTTCAAACGTAAGATGTCATGTGGGTTTTGTGGACCATCAGAAATAGTCTCACCACGGTTCACATGCTCACCTTCGAACACGTTGATCGTACGCCATTTTGGAATTAACTCTTCATAAATCTCAGAGCCATCATCCGGACTGATCACTAAACGGTTCTTACCTTTGGTCTCTTTACCGAAGCTCACAATACCAGACACTTCTGCCAAGATTGCATGTTCTTTCGGCTTACGCGCTTCGAACAAGTCAGCTACGCGTGGAAGACCACCGGTAATATCACGAGTACGTGAAGATTCTTGTGGTACACGACCAAGTACATCACCGACACCAATCGTTGCGCCATCGCGAACGGTTACGATCGTGTTTTGTGGTAAGAAGTAGAACTGTTCGCCGCCATCTGTTGTATCCAACACAATTGCAGGACGTAAATCTTTACCAGAAGCAGGACGAGCTGTTACAGGTAAAATTTCAACAGTGGTCATACCTGTTGCATCATCTGTCTTAGAAGTAGCAGTTACACCATCAGCGATTTGGCTGAAACGCGCTTTACCCGCAACTTCGGTAACAAGTGGATGTGTATGTGGATCCCAAGTCGCCACGATACCACCAGCTTCTACAGCTTCACCATCTTTCAACAAGATGCTTGCACCGTAAGGAAGTTTATAGCGCTCACGCTCACGACCTAAGTCATCCGCAATACCAATTTCACCTGAACGTGAAACTGACACCAAGTGACCTTTAGCATGTTGTACAGTTTTCACGTTGTGGAAACGTACAGTACCTTTGTTACGTACTTGAACACTGTTTGCAGCAGAAGTTCGGCTTGCAGCACCACCAACGTGGAAGGTACGCATCGTTAACTGTGTACCAGGTTCACCAATCGATTGTGCAGCCATTACACCAACAGATTCACCTGGGTTTACCAAGTGACCACGTGCAAGGTCACGACCATAACAACGAGCACATACACCGAAGGTAGATTCACATGCAATCACTGAACGTACTTTAACTTCATCGACACCCGCTTCTTCAAGCTGAGCAGCAATTTTCTCGTCAATTAACGTACCACGTGGAAGTACCACTTCATCATCAGATGCACGACGTACGTCTTCAGCAGTTACACGACCCAATACGCGATCGCGTAATGGTTCGATTACGTCACCACCTTGAATGAATGGTGTCATGACTAGGCCACCAGCTGTACCACAATCAGATTCAGTAATAACTAAATCTTGTGCTACATCTACCAGACGACGAGTCAAGTAACCAGAGTTCGCAGTTTTCAATGCGGTATCGGCCAAACCTTTACGCGCACCGTGTGTTGAGATGAAGTACTGAAGTACGGTCAAACCTTCACGGAAGTTTGCTTTAATTGGTGTCTCAATGATCGAGCCATCCGGCTTCGCCATCAAACCACGCATACCAGCAAGCTGACGGATCTGCGCCGCACTACCACGGGCACCCGAGTCAGACATCATATAAATTGAGTTGAATGACTTTTGCTTCTCGTCTTCACCTTGTTTGTTTTTCACAAGGGTATAAGACAAGTTGTCCATCATCGCTTTTGCAACTTGGTCATTGGTACGTGCCCAAATATCGACCACTTTGTTATAGCGCTCACCCGCGGTTACGAAGCCTTGCTCAAACTGTTGTTCGATTTCACGAACTTCAGTTTCAGCTTTGTCGATAATGGTGTGCTTATTTGGTGGAATAAGCATGTCTTCCATACCTACAGATACACCTGAACGCGTCGCTTGACGGAAGCCCAAATACATCAATTGGTCAGCAAAGATAACCGTATCTTTCAAACCAAGCTTACGGTAGCAAGAGTTGATTAACTTAGAGATGTTTTTCTTAGTCATCTCAAGGTTGATCGATTCAAAGCTTAAACCTTGTGGAACAACTTCCCACAACAAGCAACGACCTGGTGTTGTATCAACAATAATAGTTTGCTTTTCACGCTGACCATTTTCATCGATTACAGTTTGGTGTACACGTACTTTAACGCGTGCATGGATCGCAACTTTACCAGTCGCTAAGGCACGGTTAACTTCGTGTGTATCCGCAAACACCATGCCTTCACCTTTGGCATTTACCGCATCACGTGTGATGTAGTAAAGACCCAAGACAACGTCCTGAGAAGGAACGATGATTGGCTCACCGTTTGCAGGTGACAAGATGTTGTTGGTTGACATCATCAATGCACGTGCTTCTAACTGTGCTTCAAGTGTCAATGGAACGTGTACCGCCATTTGGTCACCATCGAAGTCGGCGTTAAACGCAGCACATACGAGTGGGTGAAGACGGATCGCTTTACCTTCAATCAGAATAGGTTCAAATGCTTGAAGACCTAAACGGTGAAGTGTTGGCGCACGGTTCAACATCACTGGATGTTGACGAATCACAGATGCAAGAACGTCCCAAACTTCTGGTGTCTCACGCTCAACCATTTTCTTCGCAGCTTTAATGGTTGTTGCTTGGCCAGAAGCTTGTAGTTTCGCGAAAATAAATGGCTTGAATAGTTCAAGTGCCATCTTCTTCGGAAGACCACATTGGTGAAGACGTAAAGTAGGACCAACGGTAATTACCGAACGACCAGAATAGTCAACACGCTTACCAAGTAAGTTTTGACGGAAACGACCTTGTTTACCTTTGATCATGTCTGCCAAAGATTTCAATGGACGTTTGTTCGAACCTGTAATTGCACGACCACGACGACCGTTATCAAGCAATGCATCTACAGACTCTTGTAACATACGTTTTTCGTTACGTACGATAATGTCTGGTGCAGCAAGATCAAGAAGACGCTTCAAACGGTTGTTACGGTTAATCACACGACGATATAAATCGTTCAAGTCAGAAGTCGCGAAACGACCACCTTCAAGTGGTACAAGCGGACGTAAGTCTGGTGGAAGTACTGGAAGTACATTCATCACCATCCATTCTGGCTTGTTGTTCGAATCGTTAAAAGCTTCCATCAATTTCAAACGCTTAGACGATTTCTTAAGTTTCGTCTCAGAAGTTGTTTGAGGAATTTCTTCACGTAAACGTGTAATCTCTGCTTCAAGATCGATATCTTTCAATAGATCTTGAATTGCCTCTGCACCCATTTTCGCAGCGAATTCATCACCGTGTTCTTCAAGTGCATTGTAGTATTCTTCGTCTGTTAAAAGTTGGTACTTTTCAAACGGAGTCATACCTGGATCAGTAACAACATAAGATTCGAAATACAATACACGCTCGATATCACGTAATGTCATATCAAGTAATAAACCAATACGGCTCGGTAATGATTTCAAGAACCAGATGTGTGCAACTGGAGACGCAAGCTCGATGTGACCCATACGTTCACGACGAACTTTCGCAGTTGTTACTTCAACGCCACATTTTTCACAAATGACGCCTTTGTATTTCATACGCTTGTATTTACCACACAAGCATTCGTAATCTTTTACTGGACCAAAAATTTTGGCACAGAACAAACCGTCACGTTCAGGTTTAAAAGTACGGTAGTTAATGGTTTCAGGCTTTTTAACTTCACCGTGAGACCATGACTTAATCATCTCTGGCGACGCAAGACCAATACGGATACGGTCAAATTCAACAGGTGCATGACCTTCTGAATCCGTTTTCTTACGCATGATATCGAGCAAGTCTTTCAATTTTTTTCTCCGTGTGTCGGGAAGCTAAGCTCACCCGACTGGGTCACAAATATTGTTTTTACTGAAATTTGGGAATCTATAATCCCCCCTAAATCCCCCTTTACAAAGGAGGACTTTCTCCCCTCTTTCTTAAAGAGGGGTTGGGGGAGATTTTTTAGTCACCATTTTTCAGTTCAATGTTGATACCTAAAGAACGGATCTCTTTGGTCAATACGTTGAACGATTCAGGCATACCCGGATCCATATAATGGTTACCATCTACAATATTCTTATAGATACGTGTACGACCTTCGACGTCATCCGACTTCACAGTGAGCATTTCTTGGAGTGTATATGCTGCACCGTATGCTTCAAGTGCCCATACTTCCATCTCACCGAAACGCTGACCACCGAATTGTGCTTTACCACCAAGCGGTTGTTGTGTAACAAGTGAGTAAGAACCTGTTGAACGCGCATGCATCTTGTCATCAACCAAGTGGTTCAATTTGAGCATGTACATGTAACCTACAGTTACAGGACGATCAAACTGCTCACCTGTACGTCCGTCAAACAATACCGTTTGACCTGTACGTGAGATGTCTGCTAATTCAAGTAAGTCTTTGATCTGGCTTTCTTCAGCACCATCAAATACAGGTGTTGCTAATGGAACACCGGCACGTAAGTTACCTGAAAGCGCCAAGATTTCGGCATCAGTTAAGCTATCAAGCTCTTCTTGCTCACCACCGACCTTGTTATAAATCTTGTCTAAGAAGTCACGTAGTTCTAACACTGTACGTTGTTCTTTCAACATTTTTTCAAGTTTATCGCCAAGACCTTTGGCCGCCATACCTAAGTGAGTCTCAAGAATCTGACCCACGTTCATACGTGACGGTACACCCAATGGGTTCAATACGATATCGACTGGCACACCATTCGCATCGTGCGGCATGTCTTCAACAGGCAAGATGTTTGATACAACACCTTTGTTACCGTGACGACCCGCCATCTTATCACCAGGCTGGATACGACGTTTAACCGCAAGGTAAACCTTAACAACTTTCAATACGCCAGTGGTTAATTCATCACCTGTAGAAAGTTTACGCTTCTTCTCTGCAAACTTCTCATCAATTTCATAGCTCTTCTCTTTCAAGAACACTTGAATTTGAGTTAGACGCTCTGCAATTGCTTCATCAGTCGGTTGGATTTCAAGTAAATCAACAAGCTCTAAACCAGACAATACGTCTTCAGCAAGTTTATCACCGCGTTTAGTTGAACCGCCACCGTTAGACTCTTGACCTTTCAACAAACGAACAATACGTTCACGTGCTGCTTCTTCGAAGATTTTGTATTCTTCTTTCAAGTCTTTACGGTATGCATCAAGCTGAGCTTTCTCAATTGCTTGAGCACGTTCATCTTTTTCCAAACCATCACGCGTGAAGACTTGAACGTCAATCACAGTACCTTTAGTGCCAGATGGAACGCGTAAAGAAGAGTCTTTAACGTCAGCAGCTTTTTCACCAAAGATTGCACGAAGTAGTTTTTCTTCAGGTGTTAACTGAGTTTCACCTTTAGGCGTTACCTTACCAACAAGGATGTCACCAGCAGTTACTTCAGCACCGATATAAACAATACCAGACTCATCCAACTTAGACAGTGCAGCTTCACCTACGTTAGGAATATCGGCAGTAATTTCTTCTGCACCTAACTTAGTATCACGCGCTACACATGACAATTCTTGAATGTGAATCGAGGTTAAACGGTCTTCTTGAAGTACACGCTCAGAAAGTAAGATCGAGTCTTCGTAGTTATAACCGTTCCATGTCATGAACGCGACGCGCATGTTTTGACCAAGCGCAAGTTCACCCATATCAGTCGATGGACCATCAGCCAAGATATCGCCACGAGCAACTTTGTCGCCCAAGTTGACGATAACGTTTTGGTTGATACATGTATTTTGGTTTGAACGTGTGTATTTGATCAGGTTGTAGATATCTACACCCGCTTCACCCGCGATCATTTCATCTTCGTTTACACGAATCACGATACGAGATGCATCTACATATTCAATCGCACCACCACGGTCAGCAATCACACACACGCCAGAGTCACGTGCTACGTTTGCTTCCATACCAGTACCAACAAGCGGCTTGTCAGCACGTAAGGTAGGAACAGCCTGACGTTGCATGTTCGAACCCATCAATGCACGGTTCGCATCATCGTGTTCAAGGAATGGAATCAATGATGCTGCAACAGAAACAACCTGCTGTGCAGAAACGTCCATATGTGTTACGCGCTCAGGCGACATACGTACGAATTCACCTTGATGACGTACAGAAACCATTTCTTCAGTCAGGTGACCATCTTTATCAACAGCAGAATCGGCCTGTGCAATGACAGTCCCTACTTCTTCAATTGCAGATAAATATTCAACATCATCAGTTACACGACCATCAACAACTTTACGGTAAGGTGTTTCCAAGAAACCGAAATCGTTTGCTTTTGCATAAACAGAAAGCGAGTTGATCAAACCAATGTTTGGACCTTCAGGCGTTTCAATTGGACAAACACGACCATAGTGAGTTTGATGTACGTCACGTACTTCAAAGCCCGCACGTTCACGTGTCAAACCACCAGGGCCAAGCGCAGATACACGACGTTTGTGTGTAATCTCAGACAATGGGTTGTTTTGATCCATGAACTGAGACAACTGGCTTGAACCAAAGAATTCTTTGATTGCAGCAGCAACTGGTTTTGCATTGATCAAATCTTGCGGAGACAAGTTATCTGTTTCTGCTTGGCTTAAACGCTCTTTAACAGCACGTTCAACACGGACTAAACCAACACGGAATTGGTTTTCTGTCATTTCACCAACAGAACGTACACGACGGTTACCCAAGTGATCGATATCATCGACTTCACCTTTACCGTTACGGATTTCAACCAATGTACGCAGTACATCGATGATATCTTCGTGCGATAAAATACCTTCAACTTCACGCGACTTCTGATCAGTACCGACTTCGTAAGGACGACCCAAACGACGGTTGAACTTCATACGACCCACTGGAGAAAGGTCATAACGCTCAGAAGAGAAGAACAAGTTGTTGAATAAGTTTTCAGCAGCTTCTTTTGTTGGTGGCTCACCTGGACGCATTACTTTATAGATTTCAACAAGCGCTTCTTCACGGCCTGTTGTCGTATCTGCACGTAATGTATCTGCAACGAAAGAACCACGGTCGATGTCATTGGTGAATAGGATGTTAAATTGTTTAACACCACCTTCAGCCAATTTCACCAAGATTTCATGGCTAAGCACGGTATTCGCAGCAATCACATCGCCATTTTTCAATGGAATGTCTTCAGCTGTAATACGCTCATATAAATATTCATCAGGTACAGAAAGCTTCGCTAAGTTAGCAGCTTCCATTTGACGTACGTGACGTGCATTAATACGTTTACCTTGTTCAACGATCGCTTTACCATCATTGTCCAAGATATCAAATTGCGCCATTTCACCACGTAAGCGATCTGGAACAAGGTCAATCTGATAGCTACCCATATCAAGATATACAGGCACTTTTTCGTAGAACAAATTCAAGATCTGTTCATTGCTGTAATTTAAGGCACGTAAAACCACCGTTGCCAATAATTTACGACGACGGTCAATACGTACAAAGACTAAATCTTTAGCATCAAATTCAAAGTCTAACCATGAACCACGGTAAGGAATAATACGTGCTGAATACAACACTTTACCGCTTGAGTGGGTTTTACCCTTGTCATGGTCAAAGAATACGCCTGGTGAACGGTGTAATTGAGATACGATTACACGCTCTGTACCGTTGATAACGAAAGTACCGTTATCGGTCATGAGTGGCATTTCACCCATGTAAACTTCTTGTTCACGAACGTCTTTAATTGATTTCGTTTCACGATCTTTAATGATCAAACGAATTTTTACGCGCATTGGTGCTGCATAAGTTGAACCACGTAAAATACATTCACGTACGTCAAACTCAGGCTTACCAAGACTATACTCAACAAATTCTAAAGCAGCATTGCCAGAATAACTTTCAATAGGAAAAACTGAACGAAATGCGGCTTGGAGACCGATATCTTCGCGATTTTTTGGAGTTTTACCGCCTTGTAAGAATGTACGGTACGAATCGACCTGAATCGAAAGTAAGTACGGTGCTTCCATTACGTGGGGCAATTTACCAAAATTCTTACGGATCCGTTTCTTTTCGGTATATGAGTATGCCATCTGGAGTCCTCGGAAAGTAAACTAAACCCGCCTGCAGAACGGGTCTAGAAGGAATTACGCAGGCCGATATGGCCACCACTGTTTACAAATGCTGCAATTTTTAGTGGTATTAAAACGCTTAACAATATTTTTATAAGCAAAAAAATATTGGTAAGCGTTTGATTTTATGTATTTTGTTTAAATAATACGCACGTTAAACGTAAAACTAACAAAAAACGAGCCGATTATTGTAACGCAAAAAGGCTGATGACCCAAGAGCCATCAGCCATTTTTTGGAGCCGATTTTCAAAAAATCGACTCCCTACAGCATTACTTAAGTGTAACTGTAGCACCAGCTTCTTCAAGCTTCTTCTTAAGTTCTTCGCCTTCTTCTTTAGAAACGCCTTCTTTAAGAACTGCAGGAGCGCCTTCAACAAGATCTTTAGCTTCTTTAAGACCAAGGCCAGTAGCTTCACGAACTGCTTTAATTACAGCAACTTTGTTAGCACCGAAAGAAGTCAACTCAACGTTGAATTCAGTTTGTTCTTCAACAGCAGCAGCAGCTGGACCAGCAGCAACAGCTACAGCAGCAGCAGATACGTTGAATTTTTCTTCGAAAGCAGAAATAAGTTCAACAAGTTCAAGAACAGTTTTTTCAGCAACTGCGTTTAAGATTTCTTCGTTTGTTAAAGCCATGAGAGTAACTCCAAATGGATATTGAATGGTGTGAAAGTAGATTTAAGCTTAAGCAGCTTCTGACCCGTTTTTCTCTTGAAGCGCTGTAAGTAAGCGACCCAATTTCGAAATAGGAGCTTGAAGAACAGAGGCAAGCATAGTAAGCGCTTTTTCTTGGTTCGGAAGATTCGCGATAACGCTAACGTCAGCACCTTGATAAAGTTTGCCTTCAAATGCAGCAGCCTTTAATTCAAATGCTTTATTAGTTTTAGCAAATTCTTCGAACAAGCGTGCAGCCGCACCCATGTCGTCTTCAGAAGTTGAGAATGCTAAGATTGTTGGACCAACAAGGTCGTCATTCAAGATAGCGAATGGCGTATCTTGAAGAGCACGTTTAGCTAAAGTATTACGTACAACACGTGTAGCAACACCTAGTTTACGAGCTTCAACACGAAGAGCAGTTAATTGCTCAACAGTTAAACCTTGGTAGTCAGCAACAACGGCAGCGAACGCTGTAGAAGCAATTTCACTTACTTCAGCAACGATCTGTTTTTTGTCTTCGATAAGAAGAGCCATCGTAAAACCTCCTAACGGTGATTTATGCACTCATACGAGTGCACTCCCAATTCGTAAGCCCTATTCAGACTTACACGCGGAGGAGCAACAAATCACACCACCGCGTCTACTCAGACTGGATGATTAAGAAAAACATTCGAAAATATTTTTCGCCTGAGGTCTTTGACGCTGATAAACATTCATTTATCAATTCAAAGTTTGCTTAGACTTCCTCAAAGAGAAAATCTAAGGCTTCAAAATTCTTACTAATTACTTAGAAACGTTGCTTACGTCAACGATCAAACCAGGACCCATAGTTGAGCTCAAAGTGATCTTTTTAACGTATACACCTTTAGAAGTTGCAGGCTTTAACTTTTTCAAGTCTGCAATTAAAGTTTCAACGTTTTGACGTACAGCTTCTTCGCTAAAGCCAAGTTGGCCGATCGCAGCGTGGATGATACCCGCTTTGTCTACACGGTAACGTGCTTGACCAGATTTAGCATTCTTAACCGCGTTAGCAACGTCAGGAGTTACTGTACCCACTTTAGGGTTTGGCATTAAGCCACGTGGACCAAGAATCGTACCAAGCTTACCAACAACGCGCATTGTATCAGGAGCAGCAATCACTACGTCGAAATCAAGGTTTCCACCTTGAATGCTTTCAGCAAGGTCATCAAAACCAACGATATCAGCACCAGCAGCTTTCGCAGCTTCAGCAGCAGCACCTTGAGCAAATACTGCAACACGTACAGTTTTACCAGTACCCGCAGGTAAAGTTGTAGCACCACGAACAACCTGATCAGATTTACGTGGGTCTACACCAAGGTTTACAGCGATATCTAAAGATTCTTTGAACTTCGCAGCTGGAAGGCTGTTAAGAACTTGTACTGCTTCTTCCAAAGTGTAAACTTTGTTTGCTTCTACAGCAGCAGCAATGGCTTTTTGACGTTTAGTTAACTTTGCCATGTCTTATAGCTCCACTTCCAAGCCCATAGAACGTGCAGAACCAGCAATGGTACGCACACGAGCGTCTAAATCAGCACCAGTTAAGTCTGGTTCTTTAGTAGTCGCGATTTCTTCTAACTGAGCACGAGTCAACTTACCAACTTTAGTTTTGTTAGGTACAGAAGAACCCTTTTGAATACCAGCAGCTTTCTTAAGAAGAATAGATGCAGGTGGAGTTTTCATGATGAAAGTGAACGACTTATCGTTGTACACAGTGATCACGACAGGAATTGGCAAACCAACTTCAAGTTTTTGTGTAGCAGCATTGAATTCTTTACAGAATGCCATGATGTTTACACCACGTTGACCTAAAGCAGGACCAATTGGTGGAGATGGATTCGCTTTACCAGCTGGAACTTGCAGCTTGATATAGCCGTCAATCTTCTTAGCCATTGAAAATTACCTCTGGGTACAGACGCCGTTAGGCTCCCCAAAAAATTAAACAACACCGAAGTGTTAGAACAACAATGCCCGATCAGATCGGGCGCTTCTCAACCGACGCAGATTAAATCGTTTTTTCGACTTGGCGAAACTCGAGTTCAACCTGAGTTGGTCGATTAAATACATTAATCGTCAACGTTAAACGTGACTTTTCGTATTGAACTTCCTCCACGACCCCTTTAAAGTCAGTGAACGGACCGTCAACAACGAGCAATTCTTCACCAGGTTCAAACATCGTCTTAGGACGAGGTGCTTCACCTGTATTACGCACACGAGCAAGGATCGCATCAGCTTCACGTTGTGAAATCGGCGCTGGTTTCTCTGGTGTACCACCAATAAAACCAAGAACTTTTGGACATTCTTTTACAATGTGCCAAGTATCATCATTCATTTCCATTTCGACCAATACATAGCCAGGAAAGAATTTACGCTCAGACTTACGCTTCTTACCATCCTTCATTTCCACTACTTCTTCAGTAGGGACAAGGACTTCACCAAAGCTTTCAGCAACAGTACTACGCTGAATTCGATCATTAAGCGAACGCATCACTTGTTTTTCAAAGCCTGAATAGGCATGAATAATATACCAACGTTTCATCGCGTTCTTACCCAATAATTAACTTAATAAACCAACCTAACCCGTAGTCGAAACACCATAAAACCAATGATGCAACAAGTACAACTAAGAGAACTTGCCACGATGTCGTGATCGTCTCTTGTTTTGTTGGCCAGGTCACTCGACGCAGTTCAATTCGCGCATCTTGCAATAAACGCACAAAGCCTTTGCCTTGATGGGTGGCGTATAATAAACCTAAAGCGACTACGACACAAGCCAAAATCACCCCAACACGCACCCAAATATCATTTGCTGGTGCCCAATAGGCAGGTAAATGCTGATTTACCAATGCTGAACCGACTAATAAAGCTATAGCAATCAACCACAAGACAACATCTAGCGGTGAGCCAGAACTTACAACTTCTGCAACATTATTTCTTTGAGGGATTGGCGCGTCGCTTAATGCGTCACGCGATTTATCATTCGACATTTTTTTACTCGTCGTAGAATTCGCGACTTATTATATGACAACTCAGCCAGAATTAAGCTTTTTTATTTAAAAAAAGTGGCAGGCCAGGAGGGACTCGAACCCCCAACATTCGGTTTTGGAGACCGACGCTCTACCAATTGAACTACTGACCTAACGTGCAAATCGAAAGCCGGAGCTTTCGATTTGAGTGTAACACATGGTATTGGGC